>DBRB01000014.1 GCA_002305475.1 candidate division WWE3 bacterium UBA1379
TTTTGATATACTGAAAAAGATGAAAAAACTGACATTTGGCATTTTAATTTGTCTTATTTGTTTTCTTTCATTAACTCAGCCAACTTATGCTGATCTTATAAATCCTGATTATTATATAGAAAAATGCAATTTTAATGAAATTGAAGTCGTGTGTAGATATAAAGGCAAAGATCCCTTTGGACCCAAAACATATAACGAATGTGCAAAATATGAGAATAATCCGGAATACAGAGAATTAACAGGTAATGTAAGTTTTTTTGGTGGGAGTCCAAAATATTGTTATACAGCTAAATCAGCCTTTGAATTCATTGGGTTTCATCTAAGTAAGTTATTACCCCTAATATTAGTTACATTATTAATAGAAACACTTTTGTTTTTTGCAGTATTGGCAAGGTCCCGTAAAGCGGTATTTACGGTAATACTTGTAAATATATACTCAGTATCCTTACTTTATATAGCAACAGTATTAATACCATATGCAAGTTTTTTAAAGCTAATGGTATGGGAATTATTTGTTATATTATTCGAGATAATATTATTAAAAGCTATGTTACCGTCTATTAGGTTAAGAAATATAGTACTATATTCAATATTTGCAAATATAGTATCAGCAACCCACGGTAATCTAATATTAATATCAACGAAAGTAATATATGACCTATACAGAGAACATAATACAATGAGTCATGAAAATGAATATATTTCCATATTGAGCAGAATCTTTACATCTTCAAGTTAATAATACTCTTATAATACTCACATTGATTTTTCATGCATTGTAAATATGTTGTTTTTATGGAAGATGATTTAAACGTACTGACAGATCAGGAAATTTCAACAAAACTTAAAGATTATCCGGGTTGGACATATCGGAATAATAAAATTTCTAAAGAGTTTGTTTTTGAAAATTTCTCTCAAGTTGTGGAATTTATTAACACCATGACGCCTTTATTCAATAAGATGGATCATCATCCTGATATACATATCTATTATAAAAAAGTGGTATTTGAACTTCAGCGCTTTAGTGTAGGGGGAAAAGTAACCGAACGCGACTTTACAGTAGCACGTGAGATAGAATCTCTTTACACTCAAAGGGATGATAGACATAATGTGTAAAGTTCTGGAAATTACACTATAGGACAATAGCAATATACTTGCTACACCTAAAAAACCCGCACCCAAATTAGGAGATTTTTATGTAAGGGAGATTGATATGGACATAGTCTATATTCTATTAATTTCCGTATGTTTTATTCTAAACATCTATTTGTATGTCAGTGGTCAATCAGTCTTAAACCTATTGATAGCATTAATTTGATTACTGGTGTGTTTGTGGAGTTGGCTGTATATTGCCGGAAGCAGAAGTATTATAGATAAATAAAAGCCGTAAAGTATGGGTAAAATGACACCTCTATACTTTACGGCGTAATTTTAATTGAGACATTATTGTAACTACTGCCGGGATACTGCTTGTTGTTAAAAATATTAGAAATATCAAAAAGAAAACCGCTATATAGTGAAAATATGATAGAGTTGTTGTATAAGTAGTATTATTGGTGAAAAGTACAGTGAATCAGTATAGGAAGAGGGCAGAGGAGGTTATAAGATGTCAGGTGTTTATCCCGGTAATCTTTACAAGGCTGTGCTTATATATATAAAAAGCCAAGAATTGAAAGAAGGGGAGACTCAGTTAGGGCAAAAAATCAGCCGGTATATGAAAGATAATAATGTGAATAGGGTAAAGTTATTAGACATATTAAGGTATAACCCTAACAAACTGAGTAACGATTCCCAGGAATTAATTCTAAGGGCATTGGTAGGCACTAAAGGTAGGATTGCAAAATATTTCTCTGCGAGAATAGCAGCCTATTATTTAGATGTTCGCGAGGAAGCTGTGGAAGAATTTATTGTGTTTCTCAAAGAAAAGTTAGGTTAAGCAATACGGACACTTGAGGAAACTTGAAGTTTGAAGGTTTCTGAAAGGTGTCCGTTTTGTTTTTAGTTAAAGATGATAGTATTTATGGAAGATAAATAGCGGATATTTCAGTAACAACACCATCTTTCAGGGTTACATCATATACCCCGCCGGCATTCAATCCGTTTGAGTTTTTGTTAATTAGGAGATTGCTAAATTCCTGTTGTTGCGGGTTTAACGGAAATTGTGGGATAAATTTTTGCAGTTCATCTGACCACATATTTCTAAAAGGTTCAATGTTGGACAGGTATATGGTTGTATCTGGAGATACCACATAAGTGGTAGTAATATCGTCTTTTTCATATATTTACTCAATTATTCCTTATGGGTTATCCGGTTTACTGGGTATATCGTCGGTCAATATTGCTGTAGGTGATGTTGGTTGGGTAGAGGATTCCTGTTGTATCTCATTACCGGGAGCATTGCGTCTGTAGTCCAATATTTGGGTGGTGATGATGGTGAAAACAGCGGCAAATATGAGAAGTGCGATTATGGCTTTAGTTATCTGTATCCATTTACCTATCGTTTTATACAGTATTTTGTGTTTCTTTTTCAACTATTTGGGGAGGTTCAAAAGTATCAATTAACTCCATATAAGTATGTTACACCAGATAATCGGTATTTTAATGTCTTTGGAAAGTTACTTGGAGGAAAACATGCTATATGAGGAGTAATACCATAAAAGGTATAATAGTAATATGAATGAAAATATAAAACCAAAAATTGGTCAGCTTTTATATCAGGAAGATAGAAACCACGATGGATTTTTAGAGTACGCATCTTTATTATTTATTGACTCTGAAAGTGATTCTCCAAATAATATTATGGTTGTATGGATAGCTCAGATGGAGGATTGGGGAAATGGTATGGAAGTCTATACTGATGCTACGGCAGGGAGTATACCCATAAACCGTACTCCGAGATTCGCTACAGATGATGATATTATGTCATTTATTGAAACTATAAAAAGATCAGAATCTTCTGATGAACTAATGAATCACTGGTTGCGGAATATTGATGAAAGCGAAGATTATGCCTTCATGCTTCCCGAAGAAAGAGAAAGATTAAAGAATTTGATCCTGAACTACCGCTCATCATAGAAGTAATCCGGATTTTCTACAAATTAAAATATCATTATAAAATTTCTAATTATTCATTTTTTTGTTTTGTAAAATCATTTTCTTTTTTTAATAGAAGAATAGAGAGATGTTGCAATATTCTGGAAAAGATAAAATTGTAAAAAAATTGTTAGAACGCGGTAAAAAAGTCTTCCGAACTACTTGCATTGTAACTATCAGAATTGTATAATCCCCGCATGATAAATATAGAAAAATTTTCAAAAGCATTTTCCGATAAAAACAGAGTTAAAATAATTGATTACCTTTCAGAAGGTCAGAAGAATGTCAGTGAGATAGCTGACAAATTAAATGTGGAAGAAAACCTTGCTTCCCACCACCTAAGAGTATTAGCTGGTTTGGGTTATTTAAAAAGCGATAAAAAAGGACGTGAAGTTTTTTATAAGTTAAATGAAACCAAATTTATTTCCTTAATCAAGGATTTAAGAAAGAATCCTGCATTTAAAGATATTCTTGCCAAAGCACTGGAAGAATAATTCTTTATCCACTAAATAGAATATGTATATAAACTCCCTGTTAATACAGGGAGTTTTTATATGTAATTATATGACAACAATATTGATAATATAAATTTAATACTGCGGTTATTGTGCGGGAAATAATAGATAAAAGTTTGTCATATGTTGTATTTATAAATACTGTACTTTCGTTATATGCGGTAATTATCCGTCTATTTATACTGGAATATAGAGTATTTTCATTACCTTCATCTTTGATTAAATTGAATAATGAAAATTACCTATACAGGTTTAAAACAGTCGTTGATTCCTATTGTTACATTTATATTCGGAGGATTAAGCGGTTATTTTTTAATGCAAAGTGGTGTAGTAACTTTTTCAATTAATGAGGGAAACATAATAGGGACAGTTTCTAACTATGAATCAGAGAAGAGAATTACAGTGGATTTAGGAGGAGCAGTATCAAATCCAGGAGTGTATGTTCTTGATGAAGGTTCAAGGGTGGTGGATTTACTTTCTATGGGTGGGGGAATAGCCAACCAGGCTTCAAAGAAATGGGCCTCAAGATATCTAAATCTATCTGTCGTTTTGGAAGATTCTCAAAAGGTATATATACCATTTGAATGGGAATTTCCATCGACACCTGATGTTTATATTGTTGATGAGTATACAGATCCTGTGAGTATAGAACTGAAGAGTATTAAGGAATCGACTAGTACAGATATGTCAAAGAAGGAAGATACACACGATGCTGATATTTCTAACAAAGTAAATATGAATAGTGCAGATAAGAAAACTATAATAGACTTACCGGGTATAGGTGAAGCATATTATGAGAAAATTGTACAAAACAGACCATATAAAGACATTAATGATTTTACTGAAAATTCAAAACTTCCCAAATCAGTTATAGACAAAATATCTTCTCAGATTTTCTTTTAAATGCATGTTATTAACATTAATAAGTGCTTTTAGCGGGGATGATTATGAGTAAATAAACTCGATGATAGAAGTAACAATGACATACAGTAACACATAAAATATATATAGAATAATAAGTAATAATGAGAAAAATAATAACACTGACACTATTCCTGAGTTTATTAATGAGGTTATTGGTTTACATGAAATTACATAACACACAGGTTGATAACATTGAAGTATCCTACACGGAGAAAGGGGAATGTATAACACACAGTGTCATAGAAACTATATGTAATATAGTTATTGAGTATAGAAATAGATCCGCAGATTCTATCCGGAGTATTTTACCCAGCCCACACAGTGAACTAATACTGGGCACCGTACTTGGAATAAATGACATAAAAATGAATCCTACATTTAACGACGTCCTGGTATCAACTGGAACTATCCATGTGGTTGTAGTCTCCGGTTACAATATATCACTTATTAATAGTCTCATAATGTCATTAATCGGAAGTAAACGTATGCTGCGAGATTTATCAATATCCCTTGCAGGCACATTTATTTATGCGTTAATTACAGGATTTGGTATTCCGGCAGTCAGAGCATGGATTATGGGAAGTATTGTGTCTATCAGTAGATATTCAAAGCGTAAAATAAATGGCTTATTCCTTCTTCTTATAAGTGCATATGTCATGGTTATGATTAGCCCTAAAATTATTGAAGATATAAGTTTTCATCTTAGTTTCTTAGCAACTTTAAGTCTGATGTTATTCTCGCCACCGATAGAGGAATTCATTCTGGTATTGAAGTCTAAAAACTTAAAGCATGCAGACAAGTCAGTAAAAACTAATGGCATTACCGGAGATCTAATTACAACATTAGCAGCACAGGTGCTTGTGTGGCCATATATTTCATATAAATTTGGAAGAGTCAGTTTGATAAGTCCCTTAGTAAATGCTCTTATCCTATGGACGATACCATTAGTTACTATTTTCGGCGGGATATTATTAGTAATATCCTATCTCAGTCAGTTAACAGCATATATCCTGTCATGGCCTGTTTATATACCTGCGGATATCTTTATTAGAACTGTTTATTTTTTCGGCAGATTTGCTTATTCCTCGGTGTCTTTTGAGATGAACATAGCGGGTTTAGTCTTATATTACATATTAATTTTTATGATATTAGTGCATTATAAACGCCGGAGTAAACATAAATTAGGGGAGAGGACATGAAACTGCATACTCTTGCCTTGACATATTTGATCTATTTTCTTCTATCGGTTGTATATAACTTAGTTATTACACCGGCTAAAGGTAGTTTATATGTAAGATTTTTAGATGTCGGACAGGGTGATGCCGTTTTGATTAAAACTCCTAATAGCAGATTTATCCTGGTTGACGGAGGTCCTGATTTTTCTGTTGATTATTACTTATCTGAGGCGTTTCTGTTTCGCAAATGTAGATTTGATATGGTTTTTCTTACACATCCACATTCAGACCATTATTCAGGTCTTCAAAGATTAAGAAAGAGATGCGGAATAGATTTCTATCATGACAATACCTCTCCTAATCCTTCCAGTCACGCAAAATTTATGATAGACGGTGTAATGATAGAACGTTTATGTCCACCAAACGGTTATCACTCAAAAGATATAAATGACACTTCCTTAGTTTTATTAATTACTTATAAGAACAAAAGGATTTTGCTGACCGGGGATGCTGGAGGTCATATTCTTTGCCGGGACGACATGCTCAAAAAAATCGGAACAGTAGATATCTATAAGGTATCTCATCATGGATCGGCTAGTGGATTGTGCAGACTACTCATTGCAAAGGAAGCTGTAATATCCGTAGGTAAAAATAATCCCTTCGGACACCCAAGTTTTGAAGTAGTAAATCACTTAATGGAGTCTCGTACAGTGATAAGACGTACCGACAAAGAGGGGACTATTGAATATAAGATTCTTTAGGTGCATGTGATATTATCTATTCATGGAAATTGAGGTCATTTCAATTCTTCAGGAAAAAATAAAACAGGCTGTCCAAGATCTATATGAAATAGATTTGGAAAAAGTGTTTTTTGAGCATCCTGTCAACGAAAAATGGGGTGACTATGCTACAAATATTGCGATGGAGATATCAAAGCAAGTTAAGCAGCCATCTTTTGATATTGCTAAAAATTTACACTATAAGATCTGTGAAAAGGATATTGTATACCCTTATAAAGATAATAAGATAAAAATATTTGAAAAAATAGAAGTCGTGTCACCTGGATTCATAAACTTTAAGTTGTCCGTTGAATGGTTAAAATTAGTACTCTTTTCAGTAATCACTGCTTCTAACACCTATGGGTCATCACAAAAAGGAGGTAAAAGCAAAGTCTTGGTCGAATTTTCACAGCCTAATCCGAACAAACCAATGCACATCGGACATGCCAGAAATAATTTTCTGGGAAGTTCATTGGCGAATATTTTTGAATTTTTAGGGTACGACGTGGTGAGAATTAATTACATGAATGACTGGGGTACTCATATCTGTAAATCCATGCTGATGTATCAAAAATATGGAGAAGGGAAGCTTCCCGATAAAAAACCTGATCATTTTGTGGGGGATTTCTATATTATGTATGAAAAGGAATCCGAGTCTAATAAGGAACTGGAAACGGAACTAGCAGAAATGTTTCGCAAGATGGAAGCTGGAGATCCTCAGACACTCAAGCTATGGGAGACTATAACCGGATGGGTGTATGAAGGCTGGCAGTCAACCTATGCGGATGAAAACGTGAGGTTTGATGCATGGAGATTTCAGCATGATTACAAGGAATCCGGAAAAGAAGTAGTAAAAATCGCTATGGATAAAGGTATTGCTGAAAAAGATCCCTCTGGAGCCGTTATTGCAAGACTGGAAAAGTATGGAATGCCAGATAAAGTTCTTTTAAGAAGCGACGGGACCTCTATATATTCAACACAGGACCTTCAGTTGGCAAAAGATGATTATGACCGCTATCACTTTGATAGGAGACTGTATGTAGTGGACTTTCGTCAGGAGGAATATTTCAGACAGGTGTTTAAGATTATGGAAATATTGGGTTTTGAATGGGTAGATCGTCTGCATCATGTATCATATGGTGTGGTGGCTTTGCCGGAAGGGCAGATGTCTTCCCGAAAAGGATTGGTAGTTAATGCTGATGATGTATATGAGCAGCTTCTGAACCTGGAAACGGAGGAAGTAAAGTCAAACAGGAAATCAGATGATGAAGATTCATTGAATATTATTGCAAAAAGAGTAGCCTTAGCAGCATTCAGGTATGGAATGCTAAAGGTGGATCCGAAGCAGGATATTTCTTTTGATTATGACTATGTAACAAAATTTGAAGGGAATACCGGTCCATATTTAATGTATACCTATGCTAGGACCAGCTCTATCTTGGAAAAATCAGGAAAGATGATTGAAATAAATGATCCCTTAATCAATCCGGTTATATATGATGAAAAAGAGGAACTCGTATTACGTAGTCTGTACAGATTCCCGGAGGAGATAGAAAAGGCGGGAGAAAAATATGCACCTAATGTCATATGTAATTATCTTTTTGATCTGGCACAAAGATTTAATGCCGTTTATGCAGCATTACCTATACTAAATGCCGGTAATCCTGATGTAATAGAATTCAGATTGTATTTGACTGCTGCGGTGCGACAAGTATTGAAAAATGGTTTAAACTTAATTGGAATAGAAGTAGTTGAAAAGATGTAATTGTAGTATCATTCTTTCATCTATTGTCTTAGTTTTTATTAATTCATAGAAGGATAACTTCTAACGAATTAAAGTCTTTATGAAAAGACATTCGAGAGACTCCTCTCAAAATATATTAAGATTTTTTCGAAGTATTATTTCCATTGTAATTTTAACTGCAATTGTGTTGGGTGTGTCATACTTTGTCAAGGGTGTTTCAACATTTGATGCAGAAAGTGCATATAGATTGAGCGAACCAGTACTGTCAAAAGCAGGCCTGGATGACACGGTGATAGGCGAGGTAGCAGGTAAGTTTGTGGCAAGAATGGATGAATACAATGAGGAAAACGAAACAGATAATACAGAAGAAGAGTATACCGATGAAACTGTTTCTGCTGAAAACACAGTTACTCCAAAGTTTGAACCAGGTTCCGATGTTGATAGTCCATTGCTATTTACATTGGCAGTAATGGCAGATTCTCACAATTACAACGGTGTACTGGCTCAGGCGTTAAATATTGCATCGGAGAAAGATGTAGAAGCCGTAATTTATCTGGGTGATTACACGGATTGGGGAGATGTCGATTCTTTAAAAAATGCGAAAACGATCATGGATAACAGTGGACTTGAGTATTATTCCTTACCCGGTGACCATGATCTTGCTCAGTCGGTGGGTACAAAGAATTTTCTTGAAGTATTCGGAAAGAATAAGTATTCCCTTGTCATTAAAGGAATGAAACTGGTACTTTTTGATAATAGTGCCAATTTCACACCGTTAGGTAAGGATGATCTATCCTGGTTTGAAGAGGAAGTAGCGGACGCTGATTATGTATTTCTCTCTCAGCCGATCTATCATTCTTCTGGTTTTAAAATGATGGGCTATGTAGATGGGGAAGAAACACCGGAAGTAGCAGAAGATAGGGAGAGAATGCTAAAAGCAGTCCGATCATCCCCCCATGTAAAAGCGGTGATTTCTGCAGATCTTCACCAGTCCGGTAATGATGCGGATCCTGAAAGGTCCGATCTTTATCATATTGTATCCGGTGCTTTGACGGAGAGCAGAAACCTACAGTCATCCAGATTCATATACCTAAATATCCGGGAAAATGGTTACAACGTAGAGGAATTTATGTTAGAATAAGTCGCAATTTACGAGTTATTTTTTTGGAGGATTCCTATGATTCAAAGATCACTAGTTTTAATGAAGCCCGATGCAGTTAAAAGAGGTATTGTCGGAGAAATACTTCACAGATTTGAAAGAGCAGGGTTGAAGATGGTAGCGGTTAAGCTGGTGCATGCTGATGAAGAACTTGCTAAAAAGCATTATCCTGATTCTGAAGAATGGAAGAAAAAAGTTGGTATGAGAACAATCGAAGATTGTGAAAAATATGGAATTGATGTTCAGGAGAATATGGGTACTACAGATCCGATCGAAGTAGGTAACATTGTGAAAAAGTGGAATATGGATTTTTTGATGTCCGGTCCGGTGATGGCTATTGTGTTTGAAGGCGTGAATGCCGTAGAAAGAGTTAGAAGTCTTGTCGGGGAAACAGTACCCGCTAAGGCTGCACCTGGAACAATCAGGGGTGATTTTTCCCTTGATTCAGCGATTGCCGCCAACAGGAGAAATCGAACAATCTATAATCTTATTCATGCTTCAGGTTCGGAAGAAGAAGCAAAAGAAGAGATTAAACTCTGGTTTAAAGAAGATCCGATGCTTTCTTATAGAAGAATTCATGAAGATTTGTATCTTTACTGATACATACCACTCAATAAATAAATATTAGAAGTGGTAAAGACATTATTGGAATATGAACTTTCCATTTTTTAATACTAAAGAACTTTCGACAGGAAAGACATATACATTAACCACATCAGCAGGCCGCAGGGAATATTTTTCAGATAAATTAGGATCAAAAATTGATGAAGTAAAAGAATACCTGGAACATAACTCTTTTATTGGGTATATGCTGGCAAAAAAAATGGCCGGGAAGGGAACATACGCCAAAATGATTGAGGAGATTTTGGGTTCGGACAGGTTTGTGCATATATCGGTAGGTGATGTTGTCAGGGATGTCCATAATATGCTTGAGTCTGATAATACGGGTGAGATACGTGCTTTAAAAGATTATCTGGCAAGTAACTATCGTGGTTTTATGTCATCAGATGACGCATTATATGCTCTAACGAGTAGAACTCAGGATAAGGTAAGTGTACCGACAGAATTGATTCTTACCCTTCTAAAAAGAGAAATTGATAAAGTGGGGAAGAAGGCTTTATTTATTGATGGATTACCTAGAAGTCTTGATCAATTATCTTACTCGTTGTATTTCAGGGATTTGATAAATTACAGAAGTGATCCTGATTTTTTTATTCTGATTGATGTCCCGATGGAAGTGATTAATACAAGAATGACCGGTCGTTTAATCTGCCCAATATGCAAAACTTCCCGAAATATTGTCACTAATCCCACAAAATTTGTTCAATATGACAATTCTACAGATGAGTACTATCTGGTGTGTGATAATGAAAAATGCTTAGGATATGGGAAAGAAAGATATGTCCGAAAGGAAGGGGATGATCAGGGGATCAAATCGATTGAAAAGAGGTTGAATGATGACGGTGAGTTAATGAAGATGGCTTTTAACTTAGCAGGTATACCAAAGGTCCTGATAAGAAGTTCTTATCCTGTTGATACATCGGGTGATTACCTTGAGAATTTTGAAATTCAGCCGAAGTTTGTGTATAGCAGGGGAGAAAATGGTGAAGTGATAATTAGTGAAGTACCATGGATGTTTAAAGATGATGACGGTGTTGAAAGTTATACCGTATTAGCGGCTACATATGTGGTAAATATGTTTAACCAGATTCATCACATATTATTAAGGTAAGGATATTTGTTAGTTTTGTGCGGAAAAATTCTAATTTCTAGGTTATAATAATAATTGTCTAACTTCATTTATGGAGAGGTCGCATAGTTGGTCTAGTGCGGAAGTCTTGAAAACTTCTATACCCGCAAGGGTATCGTGGGTTCGAATCCCACCCTCTCCGCCATGTATCAA
>DBRB01000008.1 GCA_002305475.1 candidate division WWE3 bacterium UBA1379
AATCTATGACTCATCAGATAGGGAAGTTCTCTTTTTCGATAATTCAACCGGAAATGTTGGTATCGGAACCACAAATCCCGGATCATACAAACTCAATATTAATGGTTCAACCAATACAACTACCTTGTATCTTTCCGGTACTCAGGTAACTTCCACAGCAACAGAACTTAATGTCTTAGATGGTATTAATGCCACTCTCACTGCAACTGAACTTAATCTATTAGATGGAAGATCAGGTACCCTTTTGGATACCAATAACGTAGCTACCCAACTTTCCGCCTGGGATCAAAATTCTGCTGATGATTTAACAACATCTACTAACTTTGCAGGAGATATTACAGGTGTATACAACAACCTACAGATTGGTTCTAATACCATTGGAGATACCGAACTTGTTGATGCTCTCACCTACTCCGGAACCCTTAACTTAACCGGTACATTCCAGCTTGCAGGTACCAGTGTAACTTCCACAGCTACTGAATTAAACTACCTAGATGGTGCAACAGTAACCAGCGGAGGGATTGTATTTGGTAACGGATCCTATTTTACACAAGATCCTGACTTCTATTGGGATAGTGTAAATAATAGAATCGGTATCGGTACAACCAATCCCCAGTATACATTAGATATCGGAGGTGATTCTTCAGTTATTGCAAACACTTTCGGTGATATGACAATATCATCCGCAGGTAATATCATATTATCCCCTGCTAACTATGTCGGGATTGGAACTACTAGCCCCTTAGGTAGACTACAAGTAGCCGGTGATGAGGTAAGAATCGGAGACGCCGGAACTCTGGATTATGCATCAGCAGACGGTGACCTGTATATCGAAGATGCATTAGAAGTTGATGGAAATGCTTATCTATCTACCCTATTCTTAGGTGGAACACAGGTTACCTCCACTGCAGCCGAACTTAACATACTTGATGGCGTCACTTCTACAGCTTCAGAACTCAACCTACTAGATGGAACATCGGTCACTAACGGAGGTGTGATGTTTGGAAATGGAACTTATATGACTCAGGATGCGGGGAATTTCTATTGGAATGATACTTCTAACAGATTAGGTATCGGTACTTCTTCTCCTCAATACACCCTTGATGTCAATGGGATGATTAATGCAGGAGCAGGATTATCCCTCTTTACTGCCAGTGATCAGCAAGCTCGATCCATGATTTCCGGCCAGAGAACTTATACAAGTTCTGAAGCAAATTTCTATTATGGCATAAATTTAGATACATATCTTAATGGTAGCGGTGCCTCATCAAGTCTATTCGGTGGAGTCTTATTTGCCTATGGCCAACAGAATACAACAGGAAGTTTAGTCGGAGTTGGAGGTCAGGCAGAGGTTAGTGATGCAGTATCTATAAGTCATGTAAAAGCGGTTAACGGAGTTGCTATGCTAAGAAATGCCGGTGCCTCCGTAACAAATCTTGTAGGTGTTGATTCAAGAATTAGTATTGATAACGGTAGTGCCACCAATGCTTATGCTTTCAGAGGATTTACAAACTTAATTTCCGGAGGAACGATTACAAATTACTACGGAGCATATTTAGGAGCTCCAACAGCGGGCACAATTACCAATGCTTATGGACTATATCTTGAAGAACAGGCACAAGGAGGTACTTCAAACTTCACTCTCTACTCTGCCGGTGGAACCAACTTCTTCGGCGGTGAGGTCGGCATAGGTACGACGAACCCATCCTATCCACTTCATATCAAAACTACTGGTGATACTTATCAAGAGATTCAAAGTGCTGCAGGAAGTTATGCGGGTATTTTGTTTAACGATGGGGATTTTAGATGGGGGTTACGGAATAATTCAAGCGAAAACTTGGAGTTCTACAATTACACAACCAATGGTGTGTCAGCCATAATCACCGCTACTGGTAACGTCGGTATCGGAACAACAGATCCAACTGCTGAATTAGATATCAATGGGGATATGAAACTATCAGGTTTGTTATATGACGGAACCGGAAGTTCCGGAACTGAAGGACAAATTCTTTCCAGATCAGCTACCGGTGTTGAATGGATTGATTCAACCGGAGGTACCTCAATCACCGGAGGTACAATTAACGGTCAGACAGTTAGATTTAACGGTTCTGACTATGTTGCGGATTCCTTCTTGTTTAATAGTGGGTCTGCTATTGGTATCGGTACAACTACTCCCAGCTCTTTGCTTCATATCAGCGGTACCACCGAGCAATTAAGACTTGCCTATAATGCTTCAAATTACACTTCTTTCACTATAGACAGTGCCGGTAATCTGACACTTAGCGACAGCGGTACAAATGTAGCCACATTCGGAGGAACCGGAGCCAGCTTTAGTGTACCTACCACATTTAATGCCGCAGGTGATGTATCAATCGCCTACGATATGATCTTCACCAACCAGAGCACTGCTAATATAAAATCATATGGTCCCTTAACCATCGAATCCGGGGAATCATTTGAAAACAACAATCTCACTTTAAAAACATACGGAACAGGAAGCATTGTAGCCGCCCTAGGAACATCAGGAAATCTCTTGCCCGGAACAGATGATGCTCATGATCTGGGTAGCTCCGCCTATAGATGGAATGAGGTTTATGCCACTGAGGGTACTATTCAGACTTCCGATCTTAGACTTAAAGAAAATATTAATGATCTATCATACGGTCTTTCTGATCTAATGAAATTAATACCAGTCAGCTATACCTGGCTTGGAGCAACAGAAAAAGGTACAAAACTTGGATTAATTGCACAGGAAGTATTAAATGTCATACCCGAAGTGGTAAGAATCGGTGATGACGAAAATCATCTGATGGGTATCAACTATAGCAGCTTTATACCTTTGATAATCAAATCTGTCCAGGAACAGCAGACTCAGCTTACCCTGCAGAATGAAACTATGACAAATATTGCCAATGCATTAACCTCATCCGGAGCAGAAATTGATGTCACAGGTAAAACAGTTGCAGCCAATGAACAAACCTTGAACTCATTGCAGGCAGATATATCTCAGGTAAAGGATGAAGTTTCACAGATCAAAGAGAATGTTACTGCTCTTAAGGAACTAATTGATGGATTAAGCATTGTGGAAACATCAGAAGCTACCGAATCTACAATGGCGTCAACCCCGGAAGGATTCCTAGCACAGATTCTGGGTATTGTTGAAGACTTCAAGGAGTTCGTTGCTGCATTAGGTTTAAGCACCTCTGACGAAGGTCTGGCTGTTAATACAGATCTTAATGTCCTTGGTGAAACTACACTTAATAACACCTTTATAACAGGTGATCTGGCTGTAGGTACATTAAGACTTGAATCCTTAACTGAAGATAATAAGAACGGAATATACATCCTTGGTACACCTTGCTATAACGAAGCATTGGGTACAAAAAATGATACATTGTGTGAAAATCAATCTTTACACATCATGTCTAACCTTGCCGGAAACGTGAACATCTTCGACGGTAAGGTGCTCATTGAACCAGATGGGAATATCACAATTTATGGTACTCTTGCTGCTAACAAAGTTGTTGCCGAAGAATTTGCAGTCAAAGCTGCTTCCAATACGGTCGGCAGCAGTGCGATTGCATCAGGTGAAACCCAGGTAACTATCGAAAATGCCAACATAAAAGAAGATTCTAAGATATTCGTTACACCTACCAGCATAACAGGCGGTCAGTCATTGATTGTCACAGATAAGAAAGAAGGAGAATCCTTCACCATTCAAATCGAAAATCCACAAGTTACAGATATCACCTTTGACTGGTGGATAGTAAATATGGAATAGAGAGACTCAAGCCCTCTAATTACTCTTTTGAGAGGCAATGACAAGTAAATACTTAGTTGTTAGCAGACACTGAAAATCATGATAGGCCGTAATAGGTTAGTGTAAGTTTTTTATTGACAATAAAGTGAGAAAAATGAAATACTATAATAGGTATTTTTCGGATAAAAATGATTAAAAAACCTGCCTATTTAAAAAACATTAAAATATTTTCAAAACTATCCCCTACCCTGACTCTTATTAAAAATAAGATCTTAAAAGGTGTATCTGTAGCTAGTAAAATCATTTTACGTATCCGAAGGATGCAAAGAATATATCTGCTTCCCTTTTTTGCCGGTGTATTAATCATTCTCATTCCCTTAGCGATACTAATTTTTAAAAATCCCGAGAAAGTCATGGCAGACTGGTGGCAGAAAAACGAAAATGGTTCCGGATGGGTATATCGAAAACAGATTTCCGTTATTAACAACAGCGGAGAGGATCTGGCAGAAAACACAACTATTGCTATAACCGTTGATACAAAGAAACTAGTGGCATCAAGCAAACTCCAGGATGACTGTGATGATCTAAGAGTTGTGTATCACCCTGACAGCCTTACTTCCGTAGAATTAAACAGACATATTGTCTTTCCAGGAGGAAGTAGTTGTTCTTTATCCGATGCCACAAAAATATATTTCCCTCTGCAAGAGGATCTGGATGATGCCGATATAACAACAAAATATCATATTTATTACGGTAATCCACAGGCATCAACTCCGGAAAATACGAATTCCGCTTTTAACATCGGAACTAAAACAGCTATGCTAGTCTGTCCTTTTGACGGCAGTACAACCTGTGCCGGTGCAGAAACCCCCTCAACTGAAGACGGAGCAGTAAGATATCACGGTTATAAGAGCGGATTGTTATTTAACGGGCAGGATGATTATGCCTATGCCATCGATTCAACTTCTTTATCAGTTACAAAAAATCTGACTGTTGAAGCCTGGGTAAAGTTAAAACAACTGGATTCCGAACAAACTATTGTCGGTAAATGGGATGAAACCACAGGTACAGATAATCGCTCCTACAGATTGTGGTTAACCTCTGCTAATAGATTTGCTTTTTCCATATCCCAGGATGGAACGTCAGGTACGGTAAAAACGGTTACCGGATTTGTAACCACTGCAGCTACCGGCACCTGGTACCATATAGCAGGTGTATATAACGCAGAAAGTGAAACTCTAAACCTTTATGTTAACGGATCCAATGACAATGGTGAAATAACATCAGTAGGGTCTTCAATAGATGATAACAATTCCCCTCTTTATATCGGAAGTAAAGAAAATTCCTCAGGAGATATTAATACCAATTTTTTCGGAATCATAGATGATGTGAGAATTTCAAACATTGTCAGATATGTCGGATCTTTTACTCCTCCGGCAGCTCCCCATGTTGCTGATGATTTTACTCAGGCTTTGTATCACTTTGATGAATCAGGCAGTGATTCAAGACATGCTACTTCCTCTGTTGACTCTTCTCTATATAATAATCATCTGACGGTTTCCGGTCCTCAGTATATTACAGGAACTGTAGGAATAGACGGACCTTCTATCTTCGGTTCACATACCGGTTCGGACAACTCAGCTGTCTTAATTGACAGCACAGCTTCCTGGTCAGTTAATGAATGGGTTGGGTACACCATCTATAACCAAACAGATTCTTCCGTGGGGATAATCTCAGGAAATACTGCAAATACAATATCTGTCACATTATCAGGTGGTACTGATAACGACTGGGATGAATCGGATAATTACACTCTCAGTCCGGATTCTTCAAGACCGTTTTCGCAATCCATCTCGGCTCACAGCGGTATCTTCGTTGAAGAAAGCACTTTAAATAAGTTTACTAATCCATCTTTTGAAAACACAGTATTTGATACCAGCTGGCAAGAAGGATCAGCTACTGGAATAGTCACTGCCACAACTCGTGTTGCAACTAATACCTCAACAGGCACACAGGATATTGTAACCAGTGATTTGGGAGGACATACCCCAAAAGCAGCTATATTTATTGCAAGCAGAGCCACTACCGACGGAACTGCAGCTGATGATGCAGTATTATCTTTTGGTGTTGCTACGGGAGCATCAGAACAATTTGCTATGGCAGGAACCACAAAACATAATGTTGACACTACTGATGCAGGGGGTGCTAAGTTTAATGACCGGACCGTTTGGATACTTAATGGAGGTGAAGACGGAAATAGTCCAGGGGGAGACGGCAGAGCTGTTTTTGATTCCTGGTTAACAAATGGTGTACGTATAGATTGGCAGCTTGCCCCCGATCAGGCCTACCTATTAACAGTAATATTCTTTGCCGGTTCAGAAGTACAGGCAAAAGTCGGTAATTTTGCATTAAACGGTACTACAGGAGTTGATCATACATCGGTAGGATTTGAAGCCGATCTGGTTCTGGCAGCTTATGCATCCGCTGCAACCCAGATACAACAATCCATCGGTGTAGTATATAACACTGGAGCAGACTATCCTCCTCAGTATTCATTTGCAAATTTCTGGCGAACCGGTAGAACAACCGGAGATTCAAACGCGCAGATACTTGATGGGTATGCTATAGGGGAAATTATCGGGTCAGGAGTTAGCTGGAAAGCTACCATAGGTTTATTTGACTCCCAGGGATTTTCAGCGGCAGCAACCGGA
Source organism: candidate division WWE3 bacterium UBA1379 (assembly GCA_002305475.1). Taxonomy (GTDB): domain Bacteria; phylum Patescibacteriota; class WWE3; order UBA101185; family UBA10185; genus UBA1379. The sequence continues at coordinate 6,472 of DBRB01000008.1, forward strand.
TCCACTTCTGACAATATCAGTTATCTTGCCCTAGATATAGGAACAAACCCTGCGTATATCGGGTTGACAACTACCCCTACCTCTACAGGAGACAGCAGTGTAACCGGAGTTGGATTCAGACCGCAATTAGTATTTAACATTTTATCTCTCATTGAAGCTTCAGATACCCAAGCATCAGATGCAAAAGCTGGATCATACGGATATTCTGTTATCACAACCAACAATCAATACTCAACCACTATCTCAGATCAGGATGATGCAAATATCACTAATACACAAAGCTTATCGGATGATAAAGCAGTTAACATACCTCTACATGATGGAAACGTAGGTGTGCAAGGTTCTTTCTCATCTTTTGATAGTGACGGGTGGACCACTAATTATACGGATGTTACAGCAACAGGCAAAAAATTTATTTCCGTGGCAATACCTTCAATGGAATATTTAACCAAAAGTATTGAGACTATAGATCCATATGTCAGATTCGGTTCAAAATCTGCAAAATTAGTAGCTTCTGGAAACAATACAAGTTTTGCAGCCTCCATTAATCCGGGTAATACAAATCAACATACTATCTCTTTTTATGCTTATCGGGGAACTTCAGGAAATGAAGGCGGAACTATAGATAATACTGTAGCTCAAGTAATGTGGCAGGATGCAAACCAATCTTCTACTACATACACTAATGTCGGGGGTGGGTGGTGGAGATTAAGCTATACCGAAGCAGGTACCAACTCTGCTTCAAATTACGGAGTCTGGGTGGCAGACGGGGAAACCGTGTATGTGGACGGATTCAATTTAGAAGAAAAATCCATACCCACTACTTTTACGGATGGCTCCTTAGGTGACGGATACGAATGGAGCGGAACGGCAAATACTTCTGCCAGCACCAGAGACGCTACCAATGTTGAATACCTTCCCGCTGATAATGTATTGAACACGGAAGGTTCCATCAGTGTATGGGTTAACCCAAATTGGGACGGTGATGACAATACCAAACATACAATTCTTCATCTAGGTGCTCCAAGCCGATCTATACAATTATATAAAAGTACTTCCAATAATCTCACACTGGAAAGCGGTACTGATACTGCAACCATCGATGTATCAGGCTGGGCTAAGGACAGTTGGTACCATATTGTTGCCACCTGGGATGAAACTAACAATCTTGATATTTATGCAGATGGTACTGCAGGCACCGGTAGTGCTGACTTTACTCCACCGGAACTGATTAACACAATCCATATCGGTAAAAATGATGCAGGAGATTACTTTAACGGCACTATATCCAACCTGAGGATTTTTGACACTGTATTATCCTCATCTGAAATTACGGATATCTATCATGCCAGTATGGTTACAACAACCACAGCTGCTGAGGTGGAACAATTTGATAATACAAAAGGACAAGGACCAATTGCAATATACCGTTTTGATGAAGGAACCGGGTCAACGGCATACGATGCTTCCCAATACGAAAACCATCTGACAATTTCAAGTGCAACCTGGAATGTTCAGCCGCAGGGTTCAAGAAACAACCGATCATATTCTCTCTGGTTTGACGGAGATCAGGATTATCTAATCAGAGATGCAGACCAGGACTTTAATTTCGGATTTAATCCTTTCAGCATATCAGGATGGTTCCGTCATGATTCTAGTACGCCATCCGCTATACAGACAATCCTGGCAAAATATGGTTCCGCCGGATACAAGATTTATCTTAATGCATCCGGGTACTTATGTTTCGGAATTGATTCCGATTCAACCTGGTCTCCCGCCGATGAAGCCTGCGGCAATGTATCATACTATGACTCAAGATGGCATCATTTTGAGGCGGTCAGAGATACCAATTCAATCACTCTTTATGTTGACGGTGTATCAGTGAAAAACACAACCCCTCTAAATACAGCAGGTTCTTTAAGTTCAAACAGTCCTTTGTATATCGGAATAGATACTGATGGAATAACTCATGATTTTAAAGGATTTTTAGATGAAATATTCATCTACCCTTATGCCAGAACATCTGAACAGGTGAAGACGGATTATCTGGGTTCACAGATATCCACTCAAATCGGATCTTATCCCCATGACCCCCTTTCACACGGTCTATTGGGATACTGGAAATTGAATGAAACAAACGGAAATGCACTTGATAGCTCTGGCAACGGTATAAATCTCACAAATAACAACTCTGCTACATATACACTCGGAAAGTATGGAAATGCAACGGATCTGGAAAAAGATTCAAGCCAATTCTTCTCAACCGAGGATAATACTATATTATCAATTACGGGAGACCTGACAGTAGGAGCATGGATTAAACCTGAATCAACTACCTCAGATACCCAGTTTGATATTACCGGTAAATGGGACGGAGATAATGAATCATACCTATTGGCACAGTACGGAGATGAAGTAAGATTTTATCTGGATTCCGCATCCAATTATGTTGAGACATCTTCAGCAAACTTATCTGCGGGCAAGTGGTACCATGTTGCAGGAGTATTTTCTCAAAGCGGTAAATCGGCAAAAATCTATATCAATGGAGTGGAACAGGCTACCACAACTACAGGAACAATCCCATCCTCTATCGGTAATGATGAAGGATATTTCGCAATTGGTGCAGAAGACTCAACTGCACCTCCTAACCCCACTAACTTCTATGACGGATTGATAGATGAAGTAAGACTATATAATCGAGCATTAAGTTCTGATGAAATTCATGAACTATATTCATATGCAGATGGTCCAATTGCCCATTGGAAATTTGATGAAAACCAAGGAAATGCTTCCTCCCAGGATATCATTGTATTCGAAGAAGGAAACGGTACTTATGCCGGTAACGGTGTATTTTTGGACTCTATTAGCACAGGAACATTTCAGGGAGGTGTTGATCAGCTGTATATTGCAACTGTACACACAAAAAATACTGATGAAAATATCACTATAAGTGGATTAGGATTAACATGGACTCAGGTTATAGAACAATGTGCAGCTGAAAGCTTTCAGAATCTTGAAGTATGGACTGCATTTGGATCTCCTGGCAGTCCGGGGGTGATAACTGCTACGGTGGGTGACGGATCTGCAGAAGAATTATCAATTGCTGCATTAAGATATTCAGGAGTTGATGCTGATACCCCCGTAGGAGGATTTGTAGGTCAGAACACAAATGGTCAAAACGGTGCCTGTAGCAGCGGATCAACTACCTCTTCGGCTTCATCAACTGTTACAACCGCTGCAACCAATTCAGTAATTGTCGGTATTACCTATGCTCCTACACAAACGATTACCTCCCCAGATGCAGACTACACACAGCGTGTGGCTGTCGTAGATGGTGCAAACTATAATCACAATATATACATTCACGACAATCTGTTGGATTCAGCAGACTCAGATACCATGTCGCACACATTATCTGCAGCAGCAAACTGGATTACTGCAGGATTGTATATTAATGCGGGAACAATTGAATCCAGCCCGGTAAATGATTCATCCGGATACGGTCACACCGGGATCCTGGGAGGTACACTCAACGATGATAGCTGGATACAGGGTAAATACGGTTCAGCATTACGTCTTAATGGCGGGACTGATCATGTAAATGTATATTCAACCCAATTCAGTTCTAATTTTAATACACAAGCCGGTACAGTACAGGGTTGGTTAAAAGTTAAGGATTCTTCAGTTTGGACGGATAATTCCGCAGCATATGCCTTTAATTTCTATGCAGATGACAACAACCAGATATCCTTATTCAAAAATACATCCAATGTTTTAGCTTTTCAGTACGAAGCAGGCGGTACCCTGGAAGTAGCCAACTATACCACCACCACTACCGACTGGTTCCATTTTGCTATCACCTGGAATAAAGCAACAGATGAAGTTAAATACTACTTCAACGGAGCATTAATTGAAACCGATACTGCCCTGGGAACGTGGGCAGGAAGTTTAAGTTCAACACGAACTGTTCTTGGTAATCACCGGACAGATGCATCAGGAAATGACTGGGAAGGGGCTATTGATGATTACAAGGTATATAACTATGCTCGATCTTCTGCTCAGATAATTGCGGATTTAAATGCCGGGCATCCTGCTCCGGGATCCCCTGTCGGCAGCCCGGCAGTTCATCTGAAGTTTGATGAGGGTTATGGTGATATCGCACATAATTCAGGAAATACAGGCAGTTCAACAAACGGAGATCTGGCCGGTACGGGTACTGCATGCCCACAGGCTTCCTCTTCCTGCCCTGTCTGGAGTAATTCAGGAAAATATGGGAAAGCATTAAATTTTGACGGATCAGACGACTATGTATCAATTCCCGATCATATATCATTAAAACCTACTACCACCAGTATTTTTGCCTGGGTAAAAATGGATACTGCACTTTCCTCTCAAAACGAAAGCTATCCGGCAATCATCAGTAAAAGAACAGGAAATTATGGGTATGGAATATATTTCTTTAAGAACGACCAGGAATTACAGGTATCTTTGGGTAACGGATCATCAAAGGTAACAAGTGAAACAGATGTTTCAGCATATGATTGGACACAATGGCATCATGTCGGTATTACACATGACGGCAGTTATTTAAAAATATATATCGACGGAACTTTAGTTGATACCATCGCACGGGACTTTAATATTGCATATGACACTACAGCTGTAAATATCGGCCAGGTATCAGACTATACCGGGGGCAATTTAGACGGTACTCTAGATGACATACATATATTTGAATCCGCTCTCACCGCTGAACAAATTAAGATGCTATATAATCAGTCAGCTTCATCAGTATGGGGATCAGCAGGAACAACATCCACTGGTGCAGTTAGCAATTCTTCCAACGATACATATTGTCCGCCTGGTTACAGCTCAACCTGTATCGGACCTATCGCAGAGTGGCTATTTGATGAAAATACAGGAGACACGGCATACGATACTTCAACCAACGGATATAACGGTAATTTAGGCGGTACAGGAAGTTGTCCTGGTGGTTCTAACTGCCCTGTGTGGACAAGCGTTGGAAAAATCGGAAATGCTTTGGATTTTGACGGTTCCAATGATTATGTTGATCTCGGAGACCAAGCTGTATTTGATCTTACTGATACAGCAGATATGACAATCACAGGATGGTTTTATCATGATGTAACAGCTAATATGGATACGATTATAAGTAAAAGAACAGCCTTATCAACGGAGACTGTAGGTTGGGCAGTATATATTCATGATACAGAAAGTGTACTTACCTTTGAAATTTCGGACGGTACGGATGAGTTCTCCATGAAAAGCACAACAACTTTTAACACTACCGGGTGGAATCATTTTACCATTGTCTGGGATCAGGATTCGCAGGCTAATTCCAAAATATATATAAATGGTATAAATGAGGTCACAACCGATTCAGGTACAATTGCCAATATTGGTGATGCATCAAACAGTGACTCTATGAGAATAGGAACTCTTTCTAATGGTGCTAACCGCTTTGACGGAAGAATTGACAATATAAGAATCTATAACTATGCACGAACACCCTCTCAGGTTGCTTGGGATTATAACCGAGGAGCTCCTGTAGGACATTGGAAATTTGATGAATGCCAGGGTACAACTGCATATAATTCACAAGAAACCAGAAGTGCATCATCGACAACGAGTACGACCGGAACGATAAACCCTGGTTCCGGTACAAACGATTCCTCAGCCGGTACCTTGGCGTGGAGTGATCCGGGAAATATTCTAAGTTCAAATAACAGCTACGCATCTATACAATTCACAGAAGCAGACATATATGATTATCGAATCAGTCTTGTGAAAGATGGAACGATAACTAGTACAAACCTCTCAAATAACGACAACTGGAGCAACGATAATACAGACGCCTACTTTTCGTACGGCAATGCTACAAACCTTTGGGGTGATACATGGACTCCGGAAGATATAAATGATGCGGATTTCGGGGCTGTTCTTCAGGTTTATGACAGCAGCGAAGGTGGTCAGTACAGCCAATATTTGAAAGCAACAAATTTCGGTTTTAGTATTCCTGCTGGTGCATCTATCAACGGAATTACAGTTGGTATCGAAAGAAAACAACTTATTGAAGATGACGTACCATCCGATATACAGGTTGATCATATAAGAATTACTGTCTATTACTCTACTACAAGTTACTATACTCATGGTTTTATCAACCCGGGGGATAGCAGCGGAACTAACGACTCTGCAGGCAGCTGCGGAAGTGGTGATAATACTCAAATGTGGAATAACGGTACAACCGGAAGAAGAAATGCCAGCCTGGATTTTGACGGATCAAATGATTATGTCTTAGTTAATGACTCTCCTGCTCTAAGAGGATTTAGTGCTTTTTCTGTTTCAGCCTGGGTTAAAGCTGATAGTAAGGGGAACTTTGAACGTGTCCTGGATAAAAGATCCAATTCTTCAACAAACACTGACCGGGAGTATACCCTATTTTTTACTGATGATACTGATCAAAAAATACAGTTTAGTGTATGGGGTGAATCGGGCACAGGAAGAGATGCCATTTCAGATACAGCATTTCCTCTTGGCGAATGGAAACATGTGGTAGGAACATATGACGGGTCTTTTGTCCGGTTATATATTGACGGCATACTCCAAAGCTTTTCTCAAAATCAGACAGGAAACGTAAATAATGCGATCAACAATCTGATAATCGGAGATAGCGGATTATTATCAGAAAACTATAATTTCGATGGTCAGATTGATGAAGTGAAGATATGGAACTATGCATTAACTGAACATCAGATAAAAACTGACTATAATGAAGGAGCCGTTAGATTTGGTAATTAAGCACACCCATTTTCCCTTTCTGCATTGACACTTGCTGAAAAAATAGTAAACTACTTCTGTATTCCAAAGACAGCAAGGAAATAGTGAGGATTTTTACTCACCTTTCTTAATAATCTTGCCGAGGAGAAACCTTTTAATAACAGACCAAAGTAGTTTCATGAGTACTGTGTTTGTTCGGTTTAACAATGCAAGGGTATTTTATGACCTATAGCTATTCTCTCCTCAGCAAATATCTGTCCTAAAATATCATATTTTTTAGTACGTGAATGAGAAAAAACAGGCATAAAGAGGAGGTGTTCATACATGCCAAATAACAAAAACATTGAAATAGTCAAGGAATTACGCGAAAAAGCAGCCAAGGCTAAGTCGGTTATATTTGCCGATTTTGCAGGTCTTAAGTCTAACGACACTAACGAGCTTAGAGCTCAAATGAAAGAGCAAAAAGCCGAAGTTAGCGTTTCAAAGAATACTCTGCTAAAAATCGCGTTAAATGAAGAGAATATAAACACAACCGAGACCGAACCACTGCTTAAGGGAAACACAGTAACCATCTTCTCCTATGAAGATGCAATTGCTCCCATAAAAGCTCTTTTTGAGTTTGCTAAAAAGTTCGAACCATTAAAGGTTAAAGCTGCAATTATAGACGGAAAATTCAACAATGCAGAACAGGTGGAAGCTATCAGCAAATTACCAAGCAGAGAACAATTGCTCGCTCAGGTTGTTGGTACGATGAAATCCCCGATTACCGGGTTTGTCAACGTATTAAATGGAAGCCAAAGGAAGTTTGTGTATGCTATGAAAGCCATAGCAGATAAAAAGAGTTAATTAAGATTCAGGTCGCGGAATAACCTGAGAAAAGGATATACCGCGCAAACACCAAAGGAGGTGTCATACAATGGCAGAATTATCACAAAACGCTCAGAAAATCATGGAAATGGTTGAACAGATGACTGTTCTGGAGCTTAATGATTTAGTCAAAGCACTGGAAGACAAGTTCGGTGTCAGCGCAGCAGCTCCCATTATGATGGGTGCCATGCCGGCAGGAAACGGCGGCGCGGCAGCAGCTCCTGAAGAAGAAAAGACTGAATTTGACGTAGTACTTGCTGATGCAGGTGCAAATAAGATTGCCGTCATTAAAGTCGTCAGAGAACTGAACCAGGCATTGGGTCTGGTGGAAGCTAAGAATTTAGTAGAATCCACACCTAAGACCTTACTGGAAGGCGCTAAGAAAGAAGATGCTCAGAATGCAAAGAAAAAACTTGAAGAAGCCGGAGCTAAGGTTGAACTTAAGTAACATCTTGGTTTAGAGTACTTTTAGAAAAAATCCTCGGATAATCCGGGGATTTTTTTTATTAATTAGTGCATTCATCGTATGCTTTAGATACAACCGGACGTAGTTCTTCAGCTGCCTTTTCAGGACTTGCCTTATCACTGACCCAGATACCCGCCCCCAACTCCAGACCTCCTAAAGTCTTGATATGTGGCAGAAAACCCATATGCCAATGGAACGGTTCATATCTTGAGGTATGAATCCAGAAATTTCGATCAGGACGGCTAAACAATTCATTGTATCCGCATAAAGCAGCCCTCAATATCTTTGCGAAATCCCCTATTTCCATTTCATTAATAAATCCGAAATTAGGCTTATGCTCTTTAGGAACCAGAATTAATTCATAACTCCAGCGACATGCTTTAGGAACCATTAAAACAAAGTGTGGGGATTCATATACTATTCTGGATCCGTCTGCCATTTCTTCTTTAACCTCATCACACCAGTAACAGCGGTTGTTTGAATTGTAGTATTTCAAGGCAGCACTTTTTTCTTTTTCCATAATCCCTGGAATACCTTTTAATGCAATAATCTGGGAATGAGGATGAGTAATGGAAGCCCCCGCTTTACCACCTCTATTATTAAAAATCAGAACTTCCTTATCCTGAGAACCGTAATAACTGACCCGGTTTAAATATGCCCGGATTATTCTGCTGTTTTGCTCACATCCAAAATCCTCCATATCCTTATCAGGATAGGGTGAATGGACAATTACTTCATGGTCGTCAACCAGGGGAAACTTGTTCTGAAAAACCCTAACATTCCAGTCATCAGCATCCTGATAAACCGTAGGGGGAGTATGAGCTTCATTTCCTTTTAAAAACACCTGTGTTTTATCAATCTGAGCTTTATCCTGACCTTTGGATGCTATGGTATTGACCGATTGTGTCTGATCAGGTCTTTTTGCTCTGTGCGGTGCAAGTAAAGTTGGTGTATTTGTTAATTCATCAAAAATGAAAGTTCCCATACGAAATATTATACAGTTTCCAGTATCCTTTCATACAACTTTTTATACTCTTTTGCGCTGGTATTCCAGCTAAAATCTGCTTTCATCGCATTCTGAACCATGATTGAGTGTTCCTGTTTCCCATACAAATTCAATCCACGGCTTACAGCCTGCAGCAGACTTTCGGCAGAGTAGGCATCAAATACATATCCGTTAACCCCATCACTCACCGAATCTTTAAGACCGCCCACATTGTGTACAATAGGTAAAGCACCGTAACGCATACCTATCATCTGGATAAGACCGCAAGGTTCATATCTTGAAGGGACAAGCAGAAAGTCGGAAGCAGCATATATTTCATTTGCCAGATCATTGTCAAACGCTATCTTTATATGTAAATCTTTGTTATTTGTTTCATTGACCAAGTCGGAAAATTTCTGTTCCCAGACTTTATCTCCGGTACCCAGTAACACAAATTGTCCGCCTTTGGAATATATTTCGGGAATTACCGCGTGCAATATATCCAAACCTTTTTGATTCGGATCCAATCGTGAAATGAATGAAAACAAAGGTTTGTCTTTTCCGATATTCAAACAGAGTTTTTCCTGAAGTTTCTTCTTTGCAGATGCTTTACCTGAATCCCAATTAGAGACGTCGTAATATCTAGGAAACGCGTTTGAATCTATACCGTTGAGAATACCGCTTAACCTGCCCTCCCTGGCAATTAATAAATCGGAAAATTCACCGGCAAATTCTATCGTTAAAATCTCTTTTGCATATGAAGGAGAAACTGCATTGATAAAATCGCTGGATGTTATGCCCTGTTGCATCAGATTAATGTCCCCGTCTTCAATATCCCAGTCCACAATTTTATGCATACCCGGTACAATACCCACATCCACCGCAACGCCTGCATCTCCCACACCCTGATACATTAAATTATGAATAGTAAAAAGAGTTGCGGGACGTTCAGTACCCAATTCATCAGTTAAAAGATGCGTGACTAAGCCGGTGTGCCAATCATTACAGTGAACGATGTCATAAGTATTAAATTCAGTTTTCACAAATTCAACAACCGATCTGCTAAAAAAACTGAACATCTGCGTTTCGCTGATATTATTGGCAAAAGCATGCAACCCGCCTTTACTGAAAAACTTGTCGTTCTTTAATAGAAAAACATCAACATCGGATTGAGGGAGTTTTGTGTTATATACTTCAACCTCATAGGTTTCACCGCTGAAAGGAACAAGCATGGTAAAACATTTATGAATATGCTCATTAATTTTTGCAATCGGAAAAAATGGGACAATTACATCTGTATTGACATCTAGTTTCTGGAGAGCTTTAGGAAGGGATCCTACTACATCCCCTAACCCGCCTAGTTTAATAATCGGAGCCACTTCTGAGGCAGCAAGAAGTACTTTCATAACTTTATTCTATCATAAAAAAATTAATCAAGAGGAAGTAGATATTCTTTAGAAAAGTCGGATAATTCCTCGTTTTTATGCAGTAAAAATGGTTTTACCTGAGGTATGTTTCTGGCAGTCCATAACTCATCTACTACATGCAGAACATCAAAAATATCCGTTTCATTATTGATCTTGATCAAAGCATCACGCCATTTAATTGCTTTCTCAAAATCCCTTCTTTGGGCGGCATTTTTCATTTCATCCTCAAATTCCAAAACAATTTGGTTATACCATTCCGGCGGAGTTCTTTTTTTAAAAGGTTCTTTCATATAGGTGGATGAATTTTCTAGATGTTTTTTCCTAATATAGCCGCTTCTTTGCCATTCAAATGCCCGACTTAGTATGTCCTGGTACAATTTTTCTGCTTTTTGTACACTTTGCAGACTTGCGTTCAAAGTGATAAGCACGTTTTTTAGTGCAAAGGCGCCCTGTTCTATCATCTCCAGACTCCACCAAGGTTTGGCCGATGCCCACCAAAACTGATCTGAAGCAATCGCCTTATCCAATAGATCACGTGCTTTTATATATCTTTCATCCTCATGATTTTCATATCCTGTCACATTCTCCAATGCCAGCTCTGTGAGCTCCCATTGGAGTTTATGTATAGGGTTATCCGGATCCTTCCATAGAATAAAGGATTTTGCCGTAGTGTATACCTTCTCTCTTTCATCCTGATTTTCCTCTCTATCAAGCCAGAAATCCTGTTCCTCATTTGTCCAGGTGCTGGGTCTGACTGTACTTGCTTCCGTATCCAAAGGAAGTTGCAAAACTTCCGAAACAGTAACAGGTTCAAAAAACGGATCAGTTAAAATATCAAAAAGAAACTTATCATGTCCTACCCTATGATGACCAAATGTTTCTGCATCCATCACAGCATACCAATAGGCATCTTCGTGTAGGTCGCTTGTTTCTTTAATGAAATCCTTAGAATCATGACAGACACCGGATAATATTAGTGAACTAATTCTTTTGTTTCGAAACATCAGCTTAACCCCCGTCTCTTCATCCAGATACAGCTTATTAAACTCAGGAGAACCTTCTTTATGTGAAATCTGGGGTACGGACATCCATTGATACCCTGCTTCCCTCACCTCTTTTAATACTTTTTGATTTACAGCAAGCTCAGGAGAAAAGAAACCGACAGGATGATATGCATCCCCTAATAAACGCCTATTTGTTTCATTATTTATCTTTATTTGTCTTTTAATCTCTGTTTCCGGAAGAAGAGGAAGAAATGCATGATATTTAGCACTGGATGTAATTTCTATCTGGCCCCGAATAAGTAATTTACGAATATTCTCCACGACTTCCTGGTAACCGTTTTCCCATAACATCTCGGTTAATGCGGCATTTAAATTAATGGTAAGTCTTGCTTTAGGATTGTTTATCAGCTGTCGGGTAACCGGAAGGTAACATTCATGAACGATTCTATCCAAAATATCCAACTGCTGATTAAATGGCTGATAAAAATGTAGAAACAATGCGATTTTCATAACTGTTAACTTAAGGCTGCTTTCTGCTTCTCGATTTTCTTTATTATATCATCCCGTTTTTTCGCGTCCTCTATTCCCTCAGCTATGGTTTCATATAAGTTCAGATACTTTTTCACAATATCAGAGCTGAAAAATTTCGCTCCCATATAACCGGTTTTATTTGAAAGCCACCAGAAACAATCACTTGATACCGCCTTTGACAGTACTATTCTATTCCGTAAACATTCCTTCAGAGCATCATCCGCTAATGTTTCAAGAGAATCATTTTTCCAAATCGGAAAAGTTGTCATATCTTCAGAGGTTGCTTTAAGATCAAAGTCATATAAATACAGTGTATTGCTTAAAATATCATCAAATAATTCCCACTGAAATTTCTGAAGATCATTACTTTGATTAACCCAGTACGGATAAATATCCCCTGAAGTTATTTCCTCATCTGAAGCACCCCAGGTGGATTCTTTCAGTGAACTGAAGTTCTTCGATTCATTATAATCAATAAATTCGCTGATTGTCGTAGTTTGGTAATTTAGCGCTTCCAATCTGTCAATCAACGTACCCAAAAACAAAAGACCTTCCTTTGAATGATGTCCAAAAACTTCACCATCTAATGCAATCAGATTAAAATTTCTGTCGTTTATATATTTTATGATATCTTCAATATTTGAATCCCGTTTAAAAGATATTGCATTACTTAACGCGCGGTTTCTCACCACTACTTTAGTGTCAAAATCCCGGACATTGTATATACCGGGCCCCTGATCAACAGAGGTTTCATCAGCAATCATCCAGCTGTATCCTAAAGTGTTAAGTAAATTCAATAAATTATCATTCACTGCCATTTCCGGAGGAAAGAATCCTCTGATATCTTTCAGCATAATGGACGGTTCACCTTCAAAACCGGTTTTTCTTCCCAGATAGTATCCAAGACCATATTCATTTAACACAATCTGCTGTTCCGCAAGTTTTTCCGGTATTTTTGTTAATAAGGGATGGTAGGCTGCACAACCGGTTAATTCTATCCTTTCCGTGTTATAAAACTCCTTAAGGTTTTCGATCCATGAAAGATACCCGTACTGCTCCATTTGTTCCAGAAGACTTAATGGTACGTTCAATGTAATTTTCAGATTTCTTTTTTGCTTGATAAGTTTTAATAAGGGTGAATAGCAGGTTTCAAAGATCTCACGAAACACCGCGGGATCTTGCACGCTTGGTTGATATAAGTGTAGAAGAAATGCTACTCTCGTCACATTCATAATTATATGTTGCCTAGCGCCATTAGGCAACCTATTTTAACACACTTTCCCAATTTTTTTAATCTACGCTTAAATAAAAACGACCCAACGTATGAGGGGTTGACTTCTCATTCTCCTGCCCACAGAACAAGAAAACCCCTCATATCTTGGGTCGTCACAATGACCTAAATACGCATATAATATAACACAATATTATAGGGCTGTCAACCTGTACATAGATGGCTATTTATATTTAAATCTAGGAAAACCAACAATATCAGCCTAATACCGCTTCCATCAACTTGCTATTATGATGTTTTTTATTCTTAAACGATTTGGCTCTTTCATACAGTTTATCATACTCTTTCGCACTATACTGCCAGCTGAAATCAGACTTCATTGCATTATGTATAAGCTTGGACCACAGGGGTTTGTTTTTGTACAATTCCACGGCACGAACAATCTGACCAAATAATGAAAATTCATCAAAATCTGTGAAAACAAAACCGGTGCCGTCTCCGGTTAGTGAATTAAAGTTTTCCACCGTATCCGCCAACCCCCCTACTTTTCTGACAATCGGAACTGAACCGTATCTCTGCGCTTCAATCTGAACAATACCGCAGGGTTCAAATCTGGATGGACAAACAACACAGTCACAACCAGAAAAAAACAGTCGAGGAAGAGTGAAATTCGGATATGGATGAATCCCCACACTTTTAGGAAAAGCATTTTTCAGTTCCTGTAGCATGGCTGACAAATTACCATCCCCGCCCCCAACCTGAACAAACTGTACATCATAATCTTTTAGGACTGGGTATAAAGTTCGGACTAACAAGTCAACACCTTTCATGTAATCCAGACGTCCGACAAAACCTAGCAATAAAACATCCGGTTTGACAGGTAGGTCGAATTCTTTTTGCAATGCTTCTTTATTGCATTCTCTATCCTTAATGGTTTTAATAGAGTAATTCTGTTCGATTAAATTATCCGTTTCCGGGTTGAATTCATCATAATCCAGACCATTTATGATTCCGAAAAGCTTGCTTTTAACTTCCAAAAGCAAACGATCAAGGCCTTCCCCATATTGAGGAGTCAATATTTCTCTGGAATATGTTTTTGACACCGTATTAACAGCATCAGAATATAATATTCCCCTACGCATAAAATTCTGATGGTTTAAACGATCAGCAAAAAAATTAGCCACCGGAGATTTTCCGTCATCAAAATCAAGTTCACTAACATGCCTATGATCAAATGTTCCCTGAAACTGCAGGTTATGAATAGTAAAAATACTGGCTATTTTGCTAATTACCGGATCTTTCTTATATACAGTCTTTAAGTAATTGGAAACAATACCGGTATGCCAGTCATTGGTATGAATAACATCCGGAACAAAAATCCCGGTTTTTATAAATTCTATTGCACCTCTGGATAACAACGCCCAGCGCGTCGGATCATCACTGTAACCATATACATTCGCTCTTTTCTCGTAATATTCCTGGTTTTCCAGAAAATATACTTTTACATTCCCTGAATCCCCCGCCTGTTTAACATTGCAGACTAAATAAGGATTGCTTTCATCATCTGTAGGAACTTTAAGTCCTTCATAAACCAGACTGACTTTGTATTTTTCTTCATCGAGAAAACCGAATTTTGGTATGAATACGGCGACTTCATGTCCGATTTTATCTAAAGCTTTAGACAAATATCCGATAACTGAGGATGAACCTCCGACTGCAGCATACGGAGCTGCTTCTGTAGCAACCATCAAAACCTTCATGAGGGTATGATATCACGGACTCTGCTTTTTGTTAACGCATCCAAAAAAATAATGCTCCGGTTTACCGGAGCATCGTTTAATATATATTATTCTTTTCTATATTTATTAATTTATGGAATCAAACTCATCCAATAAACTTGTATCGCCGAAAGTCTGCAGATCCTGCCTTAGCTGATCATCCGACACCACCATCAATCCGTGCATTTCTTTCTTGCTTCCAAATACCGAATTGTCAGTGCTGACCATCAAACACAACTGAGCATTGTTTTCTTCCGCAGGGACCAGGTGCAACATTCTTTCAAAGAATTCTCTGTCCTCCGGCCTGATATAGACATGAAGAAGTGAGAATGGTTTGATCGGTTTGTGTAAGGACAATCCTGCATTCATGGTAAATGCATATTCGATGGCCGCTTTTCTTGCACTTTTATCAATATTTTGTGCAATATCCTTCAATCCACCTGATAAACTTCTATAATAGTAGAAGTTAGACTTATCCTCTTCTACAGGCTGGGCTTCTTCAGCAGCAGGCTGACTGAAATCTGCTAAACCGCTGAATGTATCAGAAGCTTGAGGAGCAACATCTGCAGTCTTAACCGGTGTATCCTCTTTTTTCATTTCTTCTTCTCTGTACTTACTGGCGGCGGCTCTGAACTTTTCGAGCCAGTCAATAGGCTCTTCCTGTTTCTCTTCTTCAACTGTTACCATTTCCTGTTCAGGTACTTTCTTTTCTTCTTCTACCATTTCATTCTTTTGCGTTTCATTCTGTGTTGCTATCTCCTCTTTAATGAATTCTGCAGCAATCTGTGCAGATGTTTCTTTTTTGGGTTGAGGTATGTTTGTTTGTGATGTTTGATTCTGTGGATACAGGAAATCTAAAATATTTTGTTTTGTAAATCTATGTCTGCCAGTGGCAGTCTTTACTTCTGCTTGGAGTTTTCCTTCATCAAGGTATCTGTATACCGATCTCAGACTAACTCCTAAAATTTCTGCTACTTCTGTTGATGTATATAATTTTTCTTCTAATTGCATGATATTAGGTAAACATCTTTTTTATTGCGTGTCAAGATTATTTACCTGCCGTATCATACTTTTATACACATAAACAGGGAACGTCGGAAAAGCTTTTATAATTCTTCTAAATCTCCACGGTTGAGTAAATAATTTATACAACCACTCAACATTATAATTAATGAAGATTGCTGGACTCCTCTTTTGGGTGTGGGTAATATAATCGAACGTCCCACCCACTCCCATGCTTACTCTTGCAGGTATTTTCTCCATATTACGTACAATCCATTTCTCCTGTTTCGGGTGACCATATGCAACAAACAATAAATCCAGAGAGTCTATATTGTACTCTTTCATACATTTTCTTATATACTGTAGACTTTTTTCATCATCATTCTCATATGGACTAAATTGTGAAGTAGCACCGATTATTTTAAGATATTTATACTTATCTTTTAATTTTGTCGCAGTGATTTGAGCAAGATCCTCGTTTGTATTAATTTGTCTCCCCCATTTATCCTTAGGCCATCCTCCTAATAAAAATACTGACAGATTATTTTTTTGGGCATATGCACACATGGCATCCATCAGTTCCACTCCGCTTATTCTTTCTCCCAGTTTCTTTTTCTGGGTAATTACGTCATACCCCAGTTTAATTCCTTGTATGAATGCTTTCGTGCTATAAAACACCCCTTTATTCTCCTCTTGCATAATTTTCATATATTCCTCGGCAAAGAGAATCCCAGACCCGTCAGGCACAGATATGTCCGAATTATTAATGATGTTTTTAAAATCAATATCTTTTTGAGAATCAATAATAAACTCAGCGTTAGTAGTACAAATATAATGACATTTATTATCCTTAAGCAACTTATCTATCTCACACAAAATCTGCTCGAAGTTCATTCCGGTATTAACTTTGACACCTAATATATTTATAGACTCCATACTATCTCTTTATCATACTTCTACTAAATATTTCTATATTTTCCAAGACTTTTCCCAGACCTTTTATGACACAAAGAATGGGCTCATCCGCAACATGCATGGGCACTCCGGTATATCCGGAAATATATTTATCAAGATTTGTCAGATATGCTGAGCCACCACTTAACACTATCCCCTTGTCTATGATATCCGATGACAATTCAGGCGGGGTTTTTTCCAGAACATTTTTTACTGCCAGACCTACCTGACCTAAATGTGGTGTAAGAACCGAAATTATTTCCGAAGATGTGACATTAACTGTTCTTGGAAATCCAGATACGGAATCCCTACCTTTCACTTCAATACTTTTATCCTTACCCTGTATGGCAGCTCCAATATCCATCTTTACTTTTTCGGATGTATTATCACCTACCATTAACCCGTACTTTCTACGGATATGAAGCGAAATTGCTTCATCAAATGTATTTCCTCCCACTCTTACGCTTCCATGAACTACCATACCGTACAAAGAAACAATAGCAATCTCAGTTGTTCCTCCTCCGATATTCACAATCATATTTCCGGAAGCTTCAGATACCGGTAGACCTGCACCAATAGCAGCTGCTAAAGGCTCAGGAACCAGATAGGCATTTTTTGCTCCTGCTGAATAAGCTGCTTCCAACACCGCCCTTGATTCCACGGATGTTGCACCTCCCGGTATGGAAATCACTACATCAGGTTTTACTAAACGTGAAGACCCGATAGCTCTATTAATAAAATATCTAAGCAATGCTTCTGTGGTCTGATAATCTGCGATTACTCCGTTTTTTAATGGACGGGTTGCTTCCACATTCTCCGGAGTCTTACCCATCATCTGTCTGGCATCTTCTCCTACCGCCAATATCTGACCATCATCAACCGATACCGCCACAACCGTTGGCTCTTTTAAGATAATGCCCTTGCCCTGCATATATACCAGGGAGTTGGCTGTACCTAAATCTATAGCTAATTTCTTGCTGAACATATCAGTATTATACAAGGATTTCTTTTTTAATATATTTCAATCTTATCTATCACCTAATTTTAAATATCACTACGTTTTTTTCCTAAAACTGCTATAATTCGATACATGGAATTGCAAAAAAGAAACTGGTTTCAATCCTTTTTAACATTCATTATTTTAGTCGGTATAACTACCCTGCTCTTTCTTTATACATCCGGTTATCGTTTAACCAGAAAAGAAGATAACTCTCTTGACCTCTCAAAGACCGGCATGATCAGCGCTAAATCCATACCGGAAGGATCAAATGTATACGTAAACGGAGTATTAATGTCCGCAACTAATGACACCATCAGCGGAATCGAACCCGGTATTCACAATCTGAAAATCCAGAAGAAAGGATTTGTTACCTGGGCTAAAGATATCGAAGTATTTCCAGAACTGGTTACGGATATTACGGCGGTTCTTGTTTCACAAAGCCCTAGACTAGAACCTTTAACTAATACCGGAGCAAGACATGCCATTATGTCCTCCGCCTTAACAAAACTGGCTTTCTTTTCCAAGGATCCTGAAAATCCCGGAATTCATGTAATTCCTCTTGCTCAGGAAGGTTTAAGCTTATTCAGATCAACCGCTTCCAATATTATTAAAGATACTCCAAGAACAATTTATTCTGACGGCACCAATATTGAATGGTCGCCTGATGAAAAGGAAATCCTGGTAGAAACCGCTCAGAATATCTATCACCTAGTGGATTTGGAAACCAATACTTCTGAAACCACCAGCTCACCGGAAACCATAAGAAACAAGTGGGCTCTGGAACTATCGGCAACAAGAACAGATTTTATTGAAAAAGTTGAACTGCCGGAGGATGTCAGAAAGCTGGCCAGTGATCCAAAATCTCTCTGGGCTCCAGATGATAAGAAATTCCTCTATACAATGACAAACGGTGACAACATTGAATATCACGTCTACAACATGGAAAAACCGATACCGATCGGAGAAAAGGTGGATAACGTTGTCTTTACTACTAAGGCTTCCGATCCCCAACCAAAAATCTCCTGGTATTCTGACAGCTTCCATCTGATTATGGTTGAGGGTTACAGCGAAACTGAAAAAAGAGGAACAATCAGTTTAATCAGAATCGACGGAAGTAATAAGACTGAGATCTATAACAATACTCTGTATTCTGATGAAGTTTACAGCACGCCGGGAGGAGATAAAATTATTATTCTAACTTCCTTTAAGTCTACCGGTCAGACGGATCTATATACCGTCAGCATCAGATAATTATTCATTGAACTTCCAGAAGTTTCGCTGTTACCACCAACCTGTTTAATGTTGTTCCTGGTGGATCACAGGTTTGTAAAGTAAGGATAGGTTCTATGACAGGTCTTATAAGAGGATTGGTATTCCACCCCTTTACTACTTCCTTATTAGTTACCGTATAAACGTAAGTATCACCTTTGTATAACAGGTGAATCGTATCCCCTATTTCCAACTTACGTAGCAGATTAAATACGGTTGCATATTTACCCAGCTCCCAGAAATTTACAGATGCATGGGCAAATAAGTAGACATTACCCGGGTTTTCGGACGGATATTCTGAACGCGCTGCATGAGCTACCCCTTGTTTTAATGCTTCCTTGTATACATTCTCATCAGATACATATACGTCAGGAATCACAGGCACATTCACACCGATTTTATCTATCACCAGTGCAAAATCCTTATTAACAGGAGTTGTTGTTAGAGGTTTCGAAAAAATCAGACCGGCAAAAGCACTGAACTGCTCATCATCAGATGACTTCAGACTGTACCAGATCTCATCTTTGATTACAGGCAAGAAAGGAACCAGAACTAGAAAGATACCTATTATTATAGAGAATAATGCAATAAATTTTATTAAACGGGCAGATCTCATCACACAATTAGCTTATCATAAAGTCGGATGACATAGATAGAAATGAAGGGATTTATGGTCAGGGACCCGAGACTCGAACTCGGAGCCTCTGCAACCCGAATGCAGCGCGCTACCTATTGCGCCAGTCCCTGCCGTTTTTCCTACCGGTATATTGTACACCATAACATGGTACCCCCACCCAGAGTCGAACTGGGATCTAAGGTTTAGGAAACCTTTGCTCTATCCGCTTGAGCTATGGGAGCATACAGGTGAAGTATATCAACCACCTGTGAAAATTTACAAGTTAAACCGGTAAAATAACTATTTATCATAAAATCTTTTATTACATCCTATAGTCGATATGAGGAGTAAATATTGATATAATCCTGACCAGTCGAATCTTGATGATACGGAGGGAGCCATGGTAACGCAAGAAACTATTAATTTTATTACGTTTTACCATAGAATCATTAACGAAAAACCAGTCAATCCAATTAATTATTCGGTTTTAGGACTCGTTTTTGAGCGAAGAAAAAGGATTGTAAAAGATTTACTTGCAGGCAAAATAGATCTTCCGGAGTACCGGAAACTATGGGAAGCAACCGAAGTTGATATTCAATGGAGATCTCATTGTTTCTTTTGCTCGTCATTACGGTCACTGGAAGAATGTTTGCGTGTGGTTATTAAAAAACGAACGCAGGCACATGCAATAACAATAGAAGAAGGACAAAAGGCAGAATTATTAAAAAGCTTGAGTGAAGTGATCTTTCATAGCATTTTTGTGACTGACGATGGTGTAGCTATTCCGTTCACAGGGATATGCAAAATACCATTTGTATTTAGTATCATTTTGAGACTGAGGAGTGGATGGAAAAGTTGGGTTTTGAATACACTATTTAACATTAATCCCAACTTATTAACCCCGACTGGAAATGAAATTGAATATTGGAAGTTATTACAGGAAAATGGTTATTAGTATAGGAGCTTGGATTCTTTGCAGAACTGCATAAATAAGAATCCAGGCTCCTTTTGTTATTTTGTATAGGAATTAGCTGAGAAGTTAATAGTAATAGTATTTCAGAATACATAGTCGTATGCAAAGAAGATTCAACAATAATATAACGGGATTCTAAAAGTAATCGGAACTCCGGATAAACATTCCCTTGTTTACATCTCATCGGATTTCTGGGTAATCAATACCTATGATCGAATCAATCTTTCCCAAATCGTAATAATGATTCGGATAGCTTCTTCATTCACACAAATAGCAGCATATTCATTTAGAGTAGTTGAAAATTGTTCCCTATCACCATTTGCCAACGCAGATACCAATAAACGTTTCCGGCTTGCCATCCAATCTTCACAGTTTTGGTTATAGAATCCAAGACTTGTTTTTGGTAATTGCAGTATTGGTTTGGAGCGAAGTTCTTGAATTACAACTAGTGGATCCCAACTATCATCGTTCATATTCCTCTCCTTCGTGAGTGTTTTTGCCGGATTAGCACAATAAATAGTGATGCCTGTATGTACTTTTTCTTGATCGAGAGCGACATATATCCCACTCCAATCATGGCGGGACCGGCAATTTACCCATTCGCTGATATGGGAATTGGCGGAGGGGGCGGGATTCGAACCCGCGGTGAGATCACTCCCACGCGACCTTTCCAAGATCGTGCACTAGACCGGACTATGCGACCCCTCCAAGGTAAAAAATAGGTTAAAAACTGAGTTATTATAGCTTATCTACGAAAATAAGAAAATTCTTCCCTGCTCTGGTATTTTTCGGTTGATTATAAATACTTCTCCAGATTTCTGTCCTTTAACTGTTCCTGGATATCTTTTATCTTATCCAATTTTTTCTTAGGAACAATCAGTAAAGCATCAGCAGTGTCCACAATTATCAGATCCTCTACTCCTGCTACAGCTATCAATTTATCCTGGCTGTCACACTTTATCAGTGAACCACCGGTATCCAATGCCAAGACATTTCCATCAGCATAAGTATTACCATTTGCTGAAAAAAACTCCAATACTGAGTTCCATGTACCAATATCTGTCCATCTGAAATTCAGCAATATAGCATATCCAGTGCTAAATATGTTTTTTAGCACTATTTCTGTAGGTCCTTTGTCCATCTCTGAATAAATTCTCTCAATGTCACTTTTTTCTGAAGCACTTCCTATTACTTCTTTAATTTTCATTAAAGCGTCATACCATTCAGGCTTCCATTCCTTATAAGCATTTAATATCAACTCAGGATACCAGCAGGTATGGTTGCAGTGAATAACAACATGATAGTTCCCTACCAGATCCTTAGTTTTCATATAGTCTTCTGATCTTCCGATAAATTCATCTATTTTAAATATCTCCAGACCATTATCGGTATCTACCCTACTTCCCAGGCGCATATAATCCACACCTAAAACCGGATAGGTTGCTTTTATACCCCCCGTAATAAACTTCTTATCACGTCGGACCAGTTCATCAGCACTTTGGATCATTTTTATAAACTCTTCTTCTGGTGTCCTTAAACAGTCAGACTGCACAAGCATAAAGGGCTCATCAGGATGTTCAGTATACATCTTCAGAAATGCCAAACCCTCCGCAGGACCTCTATTTTTTGCAATATTAGGTTCCACAATGTAGTTTTTTAAAGGAATCTGTGGTGCCTGTTGGGTTGCCAAAGGTACATGTGACTGCTTAAGTGATATATATATGTCACTTGGTGAATATGCTTTTAAAAGTGTATCAATCGTATAGGAAAATAGTGATTTATCCCCTACTACTTTCTGAAACTGTTTTGGTTTGGCTTCCCGGCTGTATGGCCAAAGTTTAGTACCGGATCCACCGGCTGTCACTATAAGTTTCATATCAATAATAATAGCATGTTAATATTTACTGATGGAAAGTAGTCTGCAGTTCAACCCAAAATCAAAAATCGTTGAACACGGTTATATTAATGTGTATTCAATACTAAATCCTAAAGAGCGAAGACAGCTTGAATATAAAAGACAGTATAAAAAGGCGAATCAGCAATGGGATGAAACCCAGGAATATCTTTCTAAACAATTTGACAAACTATGTCATATAAACTGTATAGTTTTAGATGCAGGATGCGGAAACGGCAACTACATCATTGATGAAAATCGCAACAACATCAAATGGGCAGTGGGCGTAGATGTATCAATATCTGCCACCGGTAAAAATATCTGTCTGGATGAAATTATTGAAACATCCCTCGAAAATCTTCCATTTCCTGACAACACATTCGACTGTGTACTAAGTCTTTGGGTATTTGAACATTTGGAAAATCCACAGAAGGTATTAGATGAAATACATAGAGTGCTAAAACCGGGTGGTTTGCTTATGTTTGCAACACCTAATAAGGACTATTTCCTATTAAAAATTTCTTCTTTAATTAACAACTCAAAAATCATAAATAATATAGTTGATAGTTTTTATGGGCGTAAGCCTGAAGACGTCTTCCCTACTTTTTATAGAGCTAACAGACTAGATGATTTAAAATTATTAGCGAAAAATTATGATAATGTGGAATTAAGATTAAATTTTGATCCTTCTTATACTTCTTTTAATGAGTGGATATATAAACTTACCTGTCTTAGTGCTAAAATCCTTCCTAAGCTTACACATTCCCACATCATAGGTTTATTAAGGAAAAAGTAAATTATCTCATTTAAAATAATAAGGCTTTAAAAGCAAAAAACGCCTTAAATTGGTCAATAATTTCAGATTACTTTGTCGTTCTTAATAGTTTACTGAGCGTAATTTAGCTCTTTCACAGGTGGAAAATTTGGTAATTTCCCCTACTATCTTAATGTATTTAAGGGCATCTTTCTCTTCAGAGTTTGTTAAAGGTTTTAATGTTTAATTTGGTGGAG
>DBRB01000006.1 GCA_002305475.1 candidate division WWE3 bacterium UBA1379
TGTACAGTTTATGACAGTAGAACCGGGGGGACAAGGACGAGCTTTTCAATCACAGGTGCTGGATAAAATTAGAGAATTTAAATCGAAATACCCAAATATACGTATTCAGGCAGACGGAGCCATAAATGAAAACAATCTATCAGATGTTCTAAAAGCTGGAGTTGATGATATCGTTGTCGGTTCCGGTATATTTAATTTGGAGGATAAGATGAACGAAGAAAATACAACTACCAAAGAATTTACAGCAAACAGAATTGTATCCAACAAATTAAAAACAGCACAGAAAAAGATAAAAACCATTGCTTTTCTGGGTGGTGCAGCATGGAAACCTGATGAACAACCATTTAAAGATGCGTATGCAGTTGCAAAGCTACTGGCAGAAAACAACTACGGAATTGTCAACGGAGGGGGTCCTGGTGTTATGCGTGCTTCAACCATGGGTGCACATGACGCAGGATGCCAAGCCTTATCCATTACCTATCATCCAAATAAACCTAAAAGACATTATGAAGGAGTTGATCCGGAAAATAATTTTGATCATGAAATCATCACTCTGGATTATTTCGATCGCACGAAAGTGATGCTGCAGACAACGGATCTCCATATCATTTTTAAAGGCAGTATCGGAACCTTAAGTGAGCTGGGTATGACCTGGATAAGCTCATGGATACATGACCCAGATAACAAACCTATTATTCTGTACGGTGAGTTCTGGAAAGAATTCCTGGAAATGATGCACAAACACTTTTTACTAGTCAAAAATGAAGACCGAATGATGAAAATATGCACAACCCCTCAGGAAGTATTAGAGTATGTAAAAAGTCTGGAATGATTTTCCTCAAACATCTTTGACATAAATACAATTGATGGATTATAGGTTGTATTACGCTATAATTTATAAATGAAACATATAAACAAAAAATCAGCTTTTATAGGTGTTTATAAATTTTATTTAATTTTCTTACTTCTTATTGCCGCATTTAGCCTTCACGTTGTATTCACAAAATTTAGTAAAAACGTGCTGGCAGAATCAGCTACTCAAACCTTTACAAAAAACGGTCTTAGATACGTAGTGACAAAAACCATAGAAAATGGTCAAACCACCATCGTTACTAATATCTATGATGAAAGTGGAAATCTTGTTGATTCCAAAACAGTAACAAAAGATGCTAAACAACAACCGGTAAAGGAAAGAACTACTCCTACACAAAAACCTGGAGATGAAACCAGCAGACCAACGCCAACTACAACCCCTTTAGTAAGACCAACTGCTCCGGTTAACCCCACTATAGAACCTGTCGTTCCAGAAAGGAATCCGGTGCAACCATCGATTACACCCAATACAGAACGGGGAAATACAAATAATGTCATAACAGGAAATGCAGAAGCAAGAATTACCGAAATCCGGGAAGATATGAAAGATGCAAGATTGTTAAGAGTACAGGCTCAGGAACAAAAAAGACTTCTGGGATTGTTCAGAGTTAGTGTAAATAAGGAACTGGAGTTTAATTCCCAAACAGGTGAAGTTAGAGAAAAAATGTTATCCATCAGAGATTATATAATGGAATTTCTGAGTTTCTAAGAGCTTAAACCCAATAAAAATTTTATGCCAGGCGGATTCCAGATTTGTGCTTTTAGTTAACGGCTTCATAAACGAAACCAATACTAAGCGGCACAATCTGTTCACACACCTGGCATGTTCACCCAAACAGGGACGTTTGTTTGGTATATCTATCCCTGAATGAATGCAATTCTAATTATAATTCCCCGTAGGATACCTATTATCGAAAGCATAAAACACCCAAAGGCATCCTACGGGGAAAGAAACTTACAACAGACCCTAGATAAAAAAATTAACCAATAAATGGGTTTGTTGTAAGTGAATTGGAAATAATCACTCTCCGCAGAATATCCCCCTGATTATCATTGGAGATAAGTATCTATGAAGAAAAAATAGAATTTGTATTTTTAAAAAAAATTTGTTTTCTACCTTTATTTGAGGAATATGTGGGTATTATACAAATTATGTAATAAATTGTCAAGTGTTATAGGATATAACGTTTTTTATTTAAGCAAAGGATTTTTACATCCAACTTTATAAAGCAAATTGATATAACAACGGATTTTCTATTAAATATTAATGTTTTTACTTTCATTATATGTGCTATAAGATATACCATTGATAGATAGGAATAAAAAATATATACTAAAACCAATGCCCCAAGTAAAAAGATATTGTGACAATGTTAAAATTTTAGATCTCCAGCGTACTGCAGCAAAACTCAGAGAAGAAGTTATTGAAATGCTTTTGCAGGCTCAATCCGGACATAGTGCCGGGTCATTAGGTACAGCTGATATTTTTGCTGCCTTATATTTTGAGATTATGAATATTGACCCAAAAAATCCCGATGACCCAAACAGAGACAGATTTATTCTCTCTAACGGACATATCTGTCCTATCTGGTATGCAACACTTTCGCATAGAGGATATTTTCCAAAAACAGAATTAAAAAAACTTAGAAAAATAGACTCAAGACTACAAGGTCATCCGCATATTCAGATGCTTCCAGGTATAGAAAATACAAGCGGACCACTAGGCATAGGATTATCATTTGCAATCGGTATTTCCTCCGCTGCGTTACTGGATCAGGCATCCTACCGGGTTTACTGTATGACCAGTGATGGGGAACTAAATGAAGGACAGATCTGGGAAGCAGCAATGTATGCACCAAAACAAAGATTAAATAACCTTACCTGGATTATTGATAGGAATAATATTCAGATAGATGGCACTACCGAACAAATACTACCTCTTGAACCTTTAAGAGATAAACTTGAAAGTTTTAACTGGTATGTGATAGAAATAGACGGACACAATATTGAAGAAATTGTTAATGCCTGCAACATGGCAAAAGCGGTAACTCAACGTCCGACCGTAATTATTGCTCATACAATACCCGGAAAAGGCGTAAACTTTATGCAGTATAAATTTTCCTGGCACGGACTAGCTCCGAATAAAGAGCAAGCCAAAGCGGCTCTCAAACAGCTGAGAAGCATGGAAAGCCGTATCGAGTCCGAATATTATTAATATGAATAATACAAATAAAAACGGCACCACCTTATACAGTAGTTTACTTCCCATCGCACTTCTACTACTTCTGATTCTGGGAGCTGGATATTTCCTTCTTCGTGATGAATTTAACCTTGAGAAAGTCCTCAGCAATGAACCGGAGGTACGCAGATTGGAAGGTTTCCCCACTGTAGTAAATACAGATCAGAATATTGATAAACAAAGGGCATTCATCAAGACACAAGATGAATTAGATAATTTCTTAAAAACAGTGGATCCTTCAGGAAATCTTAAACTGACTGAAAACATTGATTTTGACAAAGAATATCTCATCGGTGTAACTACAAAAACTCTGGAGTCAGACGGTACACAGATTAAAGTGAGAAAACTATATGAGGATAAAGAAGACAACACCCTATTGGTATCCTTAAAGCAGACAGAACCGGGCTTAAACTGTGTAACTACACAACAGACCAATCTTCCGGTTGATATAGTTGCTATCAGCAAAACGGATCATAAAGTAACATTTGAAGTATTGAAAGAACAGAAAGCCTGCGAATAAGGAAAGAAAAATGTCCGATGCTGTCCAAAACAAATCAACCAGAGATGCTTTCGGAGAAGCTCTTACATTATTGGGAAAATCAAATCCTAACATAGTAGTGTTGACTGCAGATCTGGCGGAATCAACCAGAGTATTGGAATTTGAAAAAGAATTTCCCGATCGCTTCTTTCAAGTTGGTGTAGCTGAACAGAATATGGCAGGTATAGCAGCGGGTATAGCAGTAAATGGAAGGATTCCTTTTATGACATCATTTTCCGCATTTTCTCCTTACGGAAACTGGCTGCAAATCAGAACGCTAATTGCCTACTCTAACGCTAATGTAAAAATTGTGAGTACTCATTCAGGATTGTCTGCCGGTAAAGACGGAGCAACACATCAGGCTCTGGAAGATATTACATTGATGCGAGTACTTCCTAACATGGTTATTATATCTCCTGCAGATTACAACGAAACGAAAAACGCAGTCAAAGCTGCAGTAGAACATAAAGGACCTGTCTACATCAGACTAACCAGAGACGCTACCCCTGTTTTTACAAACCATAAGAAACCTTTTGAAATCGGAAAATCTCCTATCCTAAAAAAAGGAAAAGATATCACGATTGCTTGTACCGGACCCATACTGGCAGAAGTTTTTTCTGCAGCAGAAAAAATGGAACCGGAAATTTCCTGTGAGGTCATTAATTTTTCTACCATCAAGCCTATGGATAAAGATACTCTTTTAGATTCTGCGAAAAAAACAGGAAAGGTAATAACTGTTGAAGAACATCAGATTGCGGGAGGTCTGGGAAGTGCTGTCTGTGAAATACTTGCAGAAAATATGCAGGTTCCTGTTTTCAGAATCGGTATAAACGACTCATTCGGAGAATCAGGCAGCTACAGTGATCTGCTGGAAAAAAACCAATTAAATGCCAAACATATAAAAATTAAAGTTACTGATTTTCTAAAAAACCATGCAGGAAATTGATTTACTTGCCATAGGCGACAGTTCTATAGATGAATTTATGAAAGTGGAAGAAGATTCCGCCAGTGAAGAACACGGTGAAATCTGCTTTTTTCACGGAACAAAAATCCCCGTAGAATCTTTCAGTACTGCTGTTGCAGGAAATGCCATAAATGTAGGTGTAGGTACTCAGACACTGCAACTGGAAACATATGTTTATTCAGAAATCGGAGATGATGCAAATGCTGAAAGAGTAATTGCTCAATTAAAAAAACGAGAGGTGCATACAGATTATGTCATTAAAAACAAAGGCACACTGACTGACGTCCATCCGATTATTGTCTATCGTGGTGAAAGAACAATATTCATCTATCATGAAAAAAGAAACTATAAAGTAAGAGACTGGCCAAAACCTAAATGGATCTACTATTCTTCAATCGGAAGAAACTTTAATGAATTCCAAAAGGAACTTTGTGAGTATTTAAAAACATATCCTGAAGTCGGTATGGCATTCAACCCGGGGACATATCATCTTAAATTAGGAATAGACGGTATTAAAGATATCCTATCCCTTACCCATATTCTGTTTTTGAACAAAGATGAAACACTGGGACTTCTAAAAGAATCGAACAATGATTTCTCATTAAGAGAACTTCATGAACATCTTCAGGAATATGGTCCAAAACTGACTGTCATCACGGATGGCAATAACGGATCAAGTGCCTATGACGGAGAAAATTTTATTGAAATGCCGGTGTTTGAAGAAAGTACACCGATTGCTGATAAAACAGGCGCCGGTGATGCCTACTCTTCAGGTTTTCTGTCAGCAATATTCTATAAAAAGCCATTAAAAGAAGCCATGCTTTGGGGTAGTATTAACGCTAGCGGTGTAATAAGAGAAATGGGTGCGATTAACGGATTAAGAAATCAGGATCAAATAAATAATTTATTGACGAAAGGAAAAAATTGATCATATGAATGCGAGAGAGATTTTATCAAAGGCTTTTAAAGAACATTATGCAATTGGAGCTTTTAATGCCTGTAATATTGAAACATTAAAAGCGATAATTAATGCTGCAAAAAAATTTCAATCCCCCGTACTGATTGAAGCTTCCGACGGAGAAGCAAACTATATCGGAAAGAAAGAACTAGCGGCACTTATTAGAATATACCGTCAGGAATACGGAGTTCCCATCATTTTAAATCTTGATCACGGAGTATCCTTCGATTCATGCAAAGAAGCGATAGAATCTGGATTTGATTATGTGCATTTTGACGGAAGCAAACTTCCCTTTGATGAAAATTTGTCAATTGCCACGGAAGTCGTGAAGCTAGCACATCAACATAATGTTCTGGTGGAGGGAGAAATTGATCATATTGAAGGCAGCTCGGCAGATCATACTAAAGAAGATCCCAAATCCTATCAAGATGCCAGTCATTATACCGATCCCGAACAAGCTAAAGAGTTTGTGGAAAAAACCGGTGTTGATACCTTTGCATCTTTTGTTGGGAATCTTCACGGATTATATGCGGAAGAACTCCATTTAAATCTGGATATCCTAAAAAAGATCAGGCAGGCAATTCCTAATACTTTTCTATCTCTGCATGGGGGATCAGGAATTAATGATGATGAAGTAAAAGAAGCCATAAAGACTGGAATAACAAAAGTAAATGTAAATTCGGAAATGAGGGTGACATTTAAAAATACCCTTCAGAAAACTCTAAATGAAAATAGTGATGTGGCTTTTTATAAACTTAGCAAAGAAGCTATAGAAGCTACCCAGTCTGTGGTTGAGAAAAAGATCGAACTGTTCGGCAGTAGAAACAAAGTATAAATAGAAGCAATAAATCGCCAACTGAAATTAGAGCGTGAAGAAAAGGAGTAATAAATGCCGGACAAATCAATGGTAGTGATCCGTGAAATCAAACGAAAAGCAGGAGACACTGTTTTTGTCATTCAGAATATCATGACGGAAAAATATCTTTCCCGAAATGAAGAATTTAATATCAAATCTGCTGAGGATAAAAACATTTATGCTTTTAACGACAAAAATGGGGCTCTTCTTCTGGCAAACACATTAGGCTTTATGATATTTACCGCACCCTGAGAATCCTATTAATCCTCTTCTTATATTATATACGAAGAGGATTTTTTGTACCTAAATAATAACGGTTGCACATAATCATTTATTAAAATATCATCAATATATATGAAAGTTTTAATTACCAGAGAGATACCTCAAGCAGGAATATCAATACTAAAAAAACACCCAGAGATTGAAATTGACTATCGTAAAGGACCCCCGTTAACACAGGAAGAATTGATAACTGCCATCAAAGATGCTGATGCAATTATTCCGGTTATACCCGATCAGATAAATAAAGAGGTATTAAATGCGGCAAAAAAACTCAAAATCATTGCCCATTATGCAGTAGGTTATGACAATATCGATATTGATACTGCAACACAACTTGGTATATATGTATCAAACACTCCAGGAGACCTAACAGAAAGTGTGGCCGAACACTCACTGGCTTTAATGATGGCTGTAGGAAGGAGAATAGTTGAATCCGACAGATTTACCAGAACAGGCGAATACCGATACTGGGATCCTATGATCTACCTAGGTCCTAAATTCATGGGCAAAACTCTTGGAATAATCGGCTTTGGTAGGATCGGCCAACATTTTGCAAGAATAGCTCACTTTGGCTTAAACATGAAAATACTATTCCACGATTCGAATAAAATTGATTTTAAAGATTTCCCGGCAGAACAGTGTGAACTGGATCACTTGCTGGAAAATTCTGATATCGTTTCACTCCATTGTAACTTAACTGAACAGACCCGACATCTGATCGGAGAGCAAGAAATGAAGAAAATGCAACCTGATGCAATCATTATTAATACAGCACGAGGTCCGGTAATTAACGAGAAAGCTTTAGCAACTGCTTTAAAAGAAAAATGGATTGAAGGTGCAGGATTGGATGTGTTTGAAGAAGAACCGGTAATAAATGCAGAGTTGCTCAATCTTGATAACGTTGTTCTCACACCTCATATCGGTAGTGCAACCAGAGAAGCAAGAATCCAAATGGCTCGAATGGCTGCCTTAAATGTAGTAGAAGTATTAATTAATAAAAAACCGCCTATCAATCTGGTTAATAAGAACCTCATATCCAGTCTGGTATAATATCAAAATGAATGGATTAATAAAAAGAAACTCACCAATACTCATTATCGGTACAATTACCTTAATAATCTTATTAGCAATTATTTTTCTCAGTAGAAACAACAGTCCCGAAAGCGGACCAGTCTTAACAGAAACAGAAAATCTCATTGCTGCACATACATATACTATAGGTCCGGATGATGCCCTGGTTACATTGGTAGAATTTTCCGATTTTGAGTGCCCAGCTTGTCAGGCTTTTCATCCGATAGTTCAAACTCTCCACGAAGCTTACCCCGATCATTTGAGGATTGCCTATCGACATTTCCCACTACCTCAGCATCCTTATGCCAGGAAAGCTGCGGAAGCTTCCCAAATTGCCGGTGAATATGGAAAATTCTGGGAGTATTCGGATATGCTGTTTGATAACAACACACAATTAGCTGATGAAAACCTTCTAGACTATGCTGAAATGTTAGGCATCAATAGAACAGATTTTGAAGAAAAATTAAAGAGCGGTACTTACGCCAAACTTGTAAACGAAGATTTAGCTTTAGCATCAAAGCTAAGATTAAACTCCACCCCAAGTTTCTTCCTGAATGGAAAATTATTAAAATATACATCCCCGCTTGATTTCGAAAATCAGGTAAAAAATGAACTTATGAAATACATGACTTCTGATGAAAGTGAAAAATCAAGTTCAGTTTACTCAGAAAAAATTGCGGAAGTAAAAGAAGCTTCTGCGATTTATGAAAAAGTTGATACTTTAAGACCAGCTATGGAAATTAAATTTACGGCAAACGGTTTTGAACCTAAGAAGACCACAGCCATAAAGTATCAGGTAGTCCGATTTACCAATACTATAGATCGATCGATTACTTTCTATCAGCCCATTCATAAATTTAAACAGATTGAACAGGAAAAAATGCTTCAGCCTGGAGAATCATTTGAACTGAGAATGACTGAAACAAAAATGTGGGCGTACAGAGAAAAAGAGTCTGATGAGTTCGGACAGATACTGGTTTACGATACCCAGATTTAAACTTTAAAAGCGCTGGGACATACCTTATTTAATACACACTCCACACATTTGGGTTTTCTTGCTGTACATATATATCTTCCGTGCAAAACCATAGCACCAGAAAAATTCCTCCAGTACTCTTTAGGTATTTGCGCCATTAGATCTTTTTCAATTTTCACCGGATCGGTATTTTTTGTTAATCCAAGACGGAAACTTACTCTGGACATATGAGTATCCACCACTATTCCCTCAGCAATATCCCACAACTCCTGCATAATCACATTAGCACTTTTTCTTGCAATCCCAGGTATTTTTACTAACTCATCAATAGCACTGGGAAGAACCCCTACGTGATTATCCAACAAATAACGGGCGGCTTTTATCAGACGATCGGCTTTACCTAAATGAAAATTTACTCCTCTAATATCCTGTTGAAGCTGTAACAAATCCGCTCCTGCAAAATCCTCCCAAGACTTATATTTCTTAAACAAGACCGGGGTGATCTGATTGACTTTTTTATCTGTTGTCTGGGCAGATAACATAACGGATACAACCAACTGCATTTCATTGGAATATATCAGTTCGGTTTTTGGGTTCGGATAAACATCTTTTAACAATCTGGATATTTCAATACCACGTTCTTTTATAGTTAAATCTTGTGTAACCATAATCAAAACAATCCCATCTGTCCGTCCGGCACTCCCGGATTCTCACTGGTCTCATCCAAGCCCAGCCGTTTAAGCAGAGATTTAAAATTATATTTCTTTAGTACTTCACCGATTTTTTCCTTGCCGTCAGGATTATGGATGCAGGAATTCAAGTCTATTGTTATTGGTACATCCGTAATTATCGTCGCCAGCTTCTTGCTCATTACCGCTTCCTCAGCATTGTTTATAAGTTTTTCTCTTAATGAGACAGGTTCCACTTTCTCAATATTTTTATATATCTCTTCAATGGATCCGAATTCTGTTATCAATTTAACGGCTGTTTTTTCACCAACCCCGTGTACACCCGGTATATTATCACTCGGATCTCCTCTTAATCCTTTGTAGTCAGGAACTAATGTTGAACTGAATCCTAATCTGGCTTCCACTTCCTTTTTTCCCATCCACTCAACTTTACCATTTGTAGAGGGCATCATAATCACTACATTCCCATTTACCAACTGCCATAAATCCCTATCGTTAGATACAATTACCACCTGAAGATCTTCAGAAGCATAACTAGTAGCTAATGTCCCGATCACATCATCTGCTTCATACCCGTCAACAACATAGTACGGAATTCCAAAAGCATCGAACAATTCAAACACTTTCGGAATCTGACCGGATAAATCTTCTTCCATTGGTGTTCTATGCGCCTTGTAACCGGTAAAATCTTCAACTCGAAAAGTAGGCTTCATCCCGTCCAAAGCAGCAACAGCATAATCAGGTTTTATCTGATCCAATACATTAATTAGCATGGAAGCTACTCCATACACTGCATTTACTGGCTCCCCTTGTGGTGATCGAAAAGACTGGGGAAGAGCATGATAAGCACGATGCAAAAAATTAAAGGTGTCTATCAAAAGGAGTTTTTTCATTGGGTAATATTATATAACACCATGCCCAATTAAAGATGTTTTCCTAACTACTGCATCTCTTAAATATTTCTTCATATCCGGTTACCTGCTGATCATGTGTATCTCTGTCTATCCGACAGCTTCCAGCATTCGGTCCTTCATCAAAAGATCCCCAAGCGTAGGAACATAAGGCATCCTGAAGTGCGGCATCTTCCCATCTACTGCATCCAGTTAATCCACTCTTTGAGAGCATATCTGCAGATGCAAATGCTGCATCT
>DBRB01000002.1 GCA_002305475.1 candidate division WWE3 bacterium UBA1379
AATCACTGCACCTGCACGGAAACCTTTATTTCTATTTTCTAAAATTACACCTTTCATATAAGGCATTATACGTCAAAGCATTTGTTTTATGTATCTGCAGTGTTTTTGCTGGATCTAAATATCAAGCCCCGACAAGCTATATGGTATGGTCGGAACTTTGCACCTAACCTAGGGGCAGACGAGTCTGTAAATATAAAGAATTCGAACAAAACTTTGTAGTAAAACTATGATATTCCATGGTACCCCGAACGAGTCACTTGGAACTTCAAGCAAAAGCCTAGGGAGACGGAGTGGTCGGAACTTCAAACATCTGGAGCGGGTGACGGGACTCGAACCCGCGATCTTCTCCTTGGGAAGGAGACGCTTTACCACTAAGCCACACCCGCATGAGATCCTATATGGATATTTTATCAGTAATCTTGCCTAAGGTGAGATGAAAAATTCACCTTAGGCAATTCAGCTATTTTTTACAAGAGACCGGTATAAATCTCTTGACTGTGACAATTTTACGGTTGTATTGAGGAATTTTTTCTTTATTTCTGATGACCAAGAAACAAGTTGTATTTGATGCAATAAATTCCTCCCATCTTAACTTATCAGTCGTTTCAAACAATCCTAATGATCCATCCTGCAGTGAAAAAAACACCTTGTATGTTGAATTATATTTCTGATAGACACCAGTCGAGTAAAAACCGAAATATTCCTCTATTCCAGGTTCACTTTCCACCAGAGAGGCCAACTCCCATTGGCTAGGTTGGCTAACAATAGTGCCTATGACAGAAATAATCGCCAGGATCAGAAAAGGAATAAAGACATTAATTTCATGTAATGAGATGCCGGATGATTCATTCCTTTTGTTTCTCATTGTCTTCTCCTTAAGTATGAATACTATTTATTCTATTCTTCGTTTTGGATTATAGCGTAGAGTAAGTAATTTTAAAATCTGATACATCAATTGGTGTTAACACTACAGCTATGTACTTAATATTTCTGTTGATAAATCTCACTTATATGATTCAATAATTTTAACTGTTATCTTGAATTTTCAGTTATTATAAGTATGATGTAAACAACCATTGGGGATGCCCATGGGTTAGTAGTGGCTGAAATCTTGCTAATCCGGTTTAATTATCTTCAGCCAAGCTCCCAAAGATTTATTGCAAATTTGGTTTTAAATATTATCTTACAGAAGCGCATGGTGTTATCTAATATATTTTTTCTACTTGTATAAACCTTACTAATTCCTCATAGTTTCCTGATCGCATTAGATAACAAGAAACCCCTGCGCGTCCGCAGAGGTTTCTGTCCTGGTACCTAGGTCCTGGAGTTCCGGAACTCCAGGAATGATTACACGTAAAGCCTTAAAATCAATTAAGATTGGCCTTACGGATAACCTAACCGGATTATATCATGGTAAAACAAGCACCTGTCCGGGGACAATTAGTGCCTGAGACCCGTTAGGCAAAAATCCAATAGAGGATGAATTTGCCTGTAAAATTCTTGTCCATTCTGCACCGTTGCCGTAAACAGCTTCCGCGATTTCCCACAAGGTATCTCCGCTCACTACAGTATAGGAATTACCTGAGATATCACCCTGTTGGTAGTCATTTGCCACCCACGATCCAGTCGAAGGTTGTTCCTGACCA
This sequence comes from candidate division WWE3 bacterium UBA1379, assembly GCA_002305475.1. Lineage (GTDB taxonomy): Bacteria > Patescibacteriota > WWE3 > UBA101185 > UBA10185 > UBA1379. Next base: position 1,647 of record DBRB01000002.1, read on the forward strand.
ACTGATTGGTCGTTTGTAGTACTTCTTTCTTCTTTTCTGGTTTCCGGGGTCTGTTTTTCTTCAGTTTCCTGTTCACCTTCTTTGGTTTCTGTACTTTCTTCATCACGATCTGTATTGGAAGATATAATATCATCCAATCTGTCAGCATTTCTTCTTATTCTGTCCTGTATGGAAGTTCCCTGATTAAAGTATGTATAGGCGGCGAATATCAAACCTAAAATAAACACACCTCCGACGATTAATGCCAGATTATCTCGCGAAAACCTCTGGCCTGGTTGTTCATTTTCGTTGGCCATATTCACCTCCATTCACGGGCAGTAAAAGCTATATACCTTATGTGTACTTTAAGAATACACAATAAGTGAGAGTAATAAAAATATTTTTATATACGACCGTTATTTCACTAAATATTTAATGAAATCATAGGATAGCCATACTAACCCGTATGGCGGGACCGACGGGGCTCGAACCCGCGACCTCTTCCGTGACAGGGAAGCGCTCTAACCAACTGAGCTACGGCCCCACAATTTGTATGCGTATCTTAACATATAAGTACAGAATTTTGCTATATATGTTATCGGTTACTGAAAAAAGAAACTAATATAAATCAGCTGAAAAAAATAGACCGCTGTGCATTTTTTGTTAACACAGCGGTAATGTTTTATTAATCATCTAGTCTTCATAAAAATAAGGAATAGTTGCAAATGAATATTCCAAACATACAATTCTTGCTATGTTTTTATCATCGTAGATGATTACTTTCCTGTCCCTAAGAATATTGTCTTCTTCAGCACTCCATCCTTTTGGGGGTTCTACTTTGATAAACTGACCGTCAGCTACAAGAATTTTAAAGCCTAAACGTAATAATCTTTTATCGATATCTTGATGAATAATATTTTTGCGTGGAAGAATCCATTCCGTACTGGAACAATCCAGCTTTTGTGATATTCCGTATAACATTTTACTCTCCTCTCTTTACCGATATTAATACCAGTATTATCCTATAATATGGTATGTTAATATAAATTATGCCAGATATCCACCGTTTTACCAATAAAGAACTTATCCAGATATTAAAAGAAGTTTTGGCAGCTATGGAGGTAAAGGGCTTTAACTTTTTTAGAATCCGTGCTTATCAAAATGCTATCGGAGCAATAGAATCACTGACCAGCAGTGTTTATGATTACTGGCAGAATAAAAGACTGGATGAAATACCAGGTGTCGGAGAAGGATTATCTACCCATCTTAATGAGTTATTTACAACAGGTAGTGTTAAAGAATTTCAGATGATTAAAAGCGGACTACCTGAGGGAATGTTCTCCTTGATTGGATTAAGAAGTATCGGTGCAAAAAGAGCATTTAAATTGGCAAAGCATTTTTCTTTAAATTCCAGAACTGATGCAGTTGAAAAACTGAAATCAGCAGCAGAAAACGGTCTGATCAGACAAATGGAAGGATTCGGAGAGAAATCCGAAAAGGAAATATTAAACGCTATAAATGATGAAAAAATGACAAAAAACGAAAAACCCAGACTGTTGTTGATTAAAGCAGAGGAAATAGCAAACCGCATCTGTGAATATATGAGAAGATGTCCCGATTTGGTTGATATTACACCATTAGGTTCTTTAAGAAGACGTCAGTCAACAGTAGGGGATTTAGATCTGGCAGCCGTTAGTGAAAATACCCAGTCCGTAATTGATTTCTTTTTAAAATATCTAGAGATTGAAGAAGTATTGGTCAAAGGGGATAAGAAAGCTGCTGTTGTTTTAACTAATGACACACAAGTGGATCTGCGGGTTTCTACCCCAAAGGCTTACGGAGCTATGGTGCAGTATGGAACAGGAAATAAGCAGCATAATGTACTACTTAGAACTTATGCACTGGAACAGGGAAAATCTTTATCCGAATACGGAATAAAATATCAGGGGAAACTTCATGAATTTCCTGATGAAGAGAGTTTCTATGCTTTTATCGGCCTACCGCTGATTCCTGCCGAACTCCGACAAGGAAAAAACGAAATTGATCTGGCACAAAAGAAAAAACTTCCTACACTTGTAACATTAAAAGACATCAGGGGGGATTTGCACACGCATACCATAGCTTCTGATGGTGTGAATACCCTGGCTGAGATGGTGATGGCAGCAAAAGAAATCGGATATGAATATATCGGTATTGCCGATCATGCGCCAAGTATTCAAAGCAGAGGGTATGAAGAAGTGGTGGAAATTATTGAAAAACAAAGAAAAGCTATAGATGCAATGAATTCTGCACAAAAAGAGATAAAGGTTCTTTTGGGATATGAAGTTAATATTTTGGCGGATTGCACACTGGCTCTACCCGACGAACTCCTGAAAAAACTGGATTATGTAATAGCTTCAGTTCATACGGCATTTAATCAGGACCGGGAAAACATGACAGAACGTGTCGTTAAAGCATTAGAGAATCCTTATGTAACTATACTTGGACATCCCAGTGGTCGTCTGATTAATGAACGTACCCCGATAGATGTTGATTGGCATAGGGTATTTTCAGCTGCTTTAGACAATAATAAAGTCCTGGAAATTAACGGACATCCAAGCAGGCTTGATTTGGGTGAAGATCTTGTATTGGATGCTATTAAAAGAGGACTGAAATTAATTGTCAATACAGATGCGCATGACACATCAGGTTTGAACTATATGAAGTATGGAGTGGATGTGGCCAGACGAGGGTTTTGTGAGAAAAAGCATCTGATAAACACACTACCACTAAATGAGCTCCTAAAAGAAATAAAACTTGGTGGTTAAAAAACTACATACAAAGTCTTGCTAATATCTGTTAATATATAAATTAACAAAGGAGGTTTATATGATATTTGCATTAATTGCATTAGTAATTTTAGTTGTATATTTCGTAGCAATTTATAACTCTCTTGCTTCATTGAAGGTGAAAATCCGCGAAGCATGGAGTCAGATTGATGTCCAGTTGAAAAGAAGAGTCGATTTAATTCCAAATCTTGTGGAAACGGTAAAAGGATATGCCGCTCACGAAAAGGAAGTATTTGAAAATGTCACGCAGGCAAGATCCGCATTGATGGGAGCCAAAAATCCTAAAGAAGCTGGCGAAGCTGATCAGGCTTTAACCGGAGCATTAGGGAGACTCTTTGCTGTGGCAGAAGCATATCCTGCACTTAGAGCTCAGGAAGGATTTGTTAATCTTCAAAGTGAATTAAGTGATACGGAAGATAAAGTTGCATATTCAAGACAGTTTTTTAATTCCGTGGTCAGAGACTACAACAATAAACTGGTAGTATTTCCCAGCAATCTGATAGGCGGTATGTTCGGATTTAAACCGGAAGAATTCTTTGATGCAAAACCTGAAGAACGGGAAGCTGTAAAAGTAGACTTTTAAGTATCGTAGAAAGAAAACAGCCCGGCTATTCAATTACTCCGGGCTGTTTTGTTTCCCTCTTTCCATGTCAGTATTTGAACAATCGTTATCCATACCATAACAGCCAAAATAAATAATTTTCCCAGAAATAAAACAGTAAGAGTGATGTTATTACCACTTGCTAACAGAAAAACCAGAGTACCGGTATATAACAGGAAAAACATGGACAACTGGATAAACCTCTTTTTCACTTTAATCTCCTTATCTTATTATCGGTTATTCCTATTCTCTGATGAATATATAACATATTAGTGTCAATATGTATAACTACCCGTAATGATACAATATTAATATGGCAACAATTTATACACATATTGATGAGAATAAAAGAAAAACGATTGTTATTATCGCTTTATTTATTGCGGTAATTACAGCTATCGGGTGGTTTATCGGTGAGTATTACTTTGAGCGTAGCGGTATTTCATTTGTAGGATTTGCCTTGATTGTCTCCGGTATAACTGGTTTTTTTAGCTACTATAACTCGGATCAGATCGTACTGGCCATCTCAAAAGCACATCCTGTTACGGAAGACCAGGCACCAAATCTTCATAAACTAGTTGATAACATGTGCATCGCTTCCGGACTGCCGAAACCAAGAATTTATGTAATTGATGACACAGCTATGAATGCATTTGCTACGGGAAGAGATCCAAAGCATGCAGTACTCTGTTTTACATCAGGAATAATTCAGGGATTGGAAAAACGTGAATTAGAAGGAGTCGTAGCTCATGAACTTTCCCATATTGGCAATTATGATATCAGGCTTATGTCTATTGTCAGTGTTCTGGTTGGTTCCATCACGCTTATTGCGGATTTTTTTACCAGGGGTATGTTTTACGGCGGTGATAGACGAAGAAACAAAAGTTCGGGAAACGGAGTTATTGTTCTGATTGGTCTCATACTAATAATATTAAGTCCGATTATCGCTACATTAATAAAACTGGCATTAAGCAGAAATCGCGAATATCTTGCAGATGCATCGGCAGCTATGTTGACCAGATACCCGCAAGGTCTGGCAAACGCTTTAATAAAAATTTCCAAAGATCCGGAGATTTTGGAAGCTGCTAACGGAGCAACAGCTCATTTATATATATCAAATCCGTTAAAGGGTAATAGCAACTGGATGGCAAGTCTTTTCTCCACACATCCACCGGTCGAAGAGCGCATAAATCGTTTACTTCAGATGTAAAAAACTATGAATATTACGGAATCTCATAGAGACAGGTGTCTTCAAAACATACGGCAGTGGGAAACTCTTTTGATATCAGAAGTCCGGCATTTTCTCCGTATTTATTTCGTTCTCTATCTGTTACAGCAATAAATTTTGCATTGTATTTATCAATAAGATCATCAAGACTTTCTGGCGAAGTTTCCGTATATATTCTTTCGATATCCAGCATGATAGCGGAGATCGTGTCCCAGTCATTTCTCCATCCGAGTTCATGTTCTGCCCACCCAATAGGAGTAGGGAGACCGGTAAACGAAGACAATAAAGAATCTCTTGTGTATGGTTTACCGTATGCTTCAATTAACACCGGTTGATCAGAAATGTTTGTGTTAATCCAGTCAATCAAATATTTATCATTCGGCTGTGTTTCTAATAGATATTGTGATCCATCCAGACAGATAAGCCCTTTTTGGAAATTTACCAAGTCTTTAACTCCCTCAACAGGATAAATAAAGACAAAAAACGTCATCACGGCCAGAATAATTCCGAAAGGTATAGCAATAATCAGTGTTTTTGATCTGATGTTTTCGGCAAAAAACCTGTATACTCCGTAAGCTGATGCAAGACAGAAAAATATCCAGGATTGATACCAGATTTTAAATGTAGTATTAGCTAAATAGTATGGAGGATTATAAATCGAATAGATATCTTTAAGATAAAAGATCAGGGGGAGTACACTTAATCCTAGGGCTGAAACAAACAGAATGAGTGTAAATTTATCCTCAAAAGAGAAAATAGGATCGTTTTGGGCTGATTCTTTTTTCTTTTTATTTTGGATCCATCTAATAACTAGATATATGGCATACATCAGGGATACCAGATAAAAGTATCCGAACATCCTAAACATTTGTGTTAAAGTTATGACCGTATGGGTAATCCCCACTCCGAAAACGGCCGGTTTAAATATGAAGTAATTAAAGATATAAAGAATAACACCTGCTATAGGTAGCATAATAAAGGGAATAAAATATTTTTTTAATATTCCAAATACTTTTTTAAATTGCAATGATTTATTAGACAGGATAGATGATATTCCGATTAGGCATAATAGGGTAAACCCTGTATGAACCACAAAATCCCAACTGTTTATTGAACCTAATGCTCCAAGACTAATAGCTGATATGATAAAAACATATGTATTTTTAAGTTTATACGGGTATTCACTAATAACAAGCATCAGACCTATAAAAAGTAGAACAAAGGGAATATCCAAAATATGTGCATGCAGATCGCTGATAAGAAAACTATATGAAGGAAATTCATTAATGGTTTTATCTATTAGTCCTCTTGCTTCTGCAAAAAAGTACTCATCTTTTCTGCCATGAAAAGTCTGATACATAAGATCCATATTTCCTCCGGCTATCAGTAATAAGGCACTAAATAATGAAACGATAATTTTTTTTGACAATCTGTAAACAACAGAGAATGTTACCGTGCCTGATAAAGCAAATATCAGTCCTATACTTAGGTTATAAAATACCGGAGGATGAATTAATGTTAGTTTTTGGATAATTACCAGGCAGAAATGCCCGAAATAATAGTAGTTGATAGGGGATTGTGAGTACCACACATCAATCGGTGGCATATGATCACCTCGGATCAATCCGTTAATGATGGCATAATCCATAAATTTTTCTATTGTTTCTATAGAAGGATTTAATGCTCTATATATAAGCATTATTAGATAAAGTATTACAAACAATATTTCCTCAAAAAGAATAATTCTTAATGATTTTTCGATATTTTGGGGTGGATATCTGATTAAATAAACCAGTGATGCAAAGAAAAATATTAAAGCAGTTATTGAGACAGTTATTGTATTAATAGGAATTTTTAATACATAAGATACGATCCAAATAAAAAACGAAAGTAGCAAAAGACCTAATACTCTTGCTATAGGATATCCCTTATCTGGAAAACTGAAGAATATTTTCTGACCTGCAGAAAATCCGATAAAAGAAATTAGTACACTTGCCAAATAAAATATAAGAATGGAGTAAAGGTCACTATTACTCATAAACTGCATATTACAGTATATCGGTTATTTTATATAAGAGGTAGTATTGATCAAAGCAGAGAAATATTCTATAACAGGTATTTGTTTGATATTATTGCAATGAATATGTCTTCCTTAACATTGACCAAAGAACAGGTAAATAAGATTGCTAGATTGACAAAACTTCCCCTAAGTGATGAACAGGCGGTAACCTTATCCTATTTGTTATCTGATACCTTGCGTACTATTGATACTCTAAAAGAACTAGATACAACAAATGTTGAAGAAACTTATCAGGTTAATGGTTTAACTAATGTATATCAGAAAGATGAAGAAAATAGACAAACTTTGCCCAAAGAAAAAGCACTACAAAATGCCGGCGAGGTTGTTAAAGGATTATTTGCTACCAAAGCAGTATTTGACCGATGAAGAAATTAAATGAACTGACATTGAAAGAAGCTATAACAGGTTTAAAAACCCGTACATTTACCAGCACGGATTTAGTATCAGCCTGTTTTGATCAAATTGAACTTCATAACGAAAGCATAAATGCATATCTGACTTTGACAAAAGAATCAGCATTAAAACAGGCATCTGAAGCTGACAGAATGATTTCAGAAAAGGGTGAAAAAGCGTTTGATGAAAAACCTCTATTAGGGGTGCCTTATGCCTGCAAAGATAATTTCAATGTGGAAGGAGTGGAAATGACTGCCGCTTCCAATATTCTGAAAGGCTATATATCTCCCTATGAATCTACCGTTACATCTAAAATTAAAAAAGCAGGTGCAATACTTTTGGGAAAAACCAATATGGATGCTTTTGCCCACGGTTCATCAGGTGAAACATCCGACTTTGGACCGACTAAAAATCCTTGGAACCTAGATAAAGTACCTGGTGGTTCTTCGTCCGGTTCTGCAGCAGCCGTTGCTTCCGATATGTGTGTCTTTGCCATCGGTAGTGAAACGGCAGGTAGTATCCGTGGACCTGCAGCATGGACAGGGATTGTAGGTCTAAAACCTACATACGGTAGAGTAAGCAGATACGGAGTAGTAGCAATGGCTTCATCTACGGATTCTCCCGGGCCGTTAACAAAAACAGTAGAAGATGCAGCAATAGTGTTGGAAATTATTGCTGGTAAGGATGCACTGGATGCCACATCGTCACCTTTAGATATTGAACAATATTCAGCCTATGCAAAAGTAAATGATTTAAAAGGATTGAGGATTGGAAAACCGGCTTCATATTTCAGTTTGGATTTGGAACCTGGTGTGCGTGATCATGCCGAAAAATCTTTGGATGTTTTAAAAAGTTTGGGAGCGGAGATTATTGAAATGGATCTGTTGGATCCAAAATATTCCATAGCCGTTTATACGATTCTTCAAAGATCAGAAGTATCTTCTAATCTAGCTAGATTTGATGGTATCAGATACGGCCATGACCGTGATGCATTCGGTACAGAAGCCAGAAAAAGGATGATGCTTGGTGCTTATGCTTTAAGTGCCGGATATTATGATGCCTACTATTCAAAAGCCCAAAAAGTTAGAACTCTGATAGTTGATGACTTTAATGAAGCATTTAAGGAAGTGGATCTGATATTCGGACCTACTATGCCCTGTGTTGCCCTGGATCTGGGAGAATCCGAAAGATCATCCATGTTTGGAGAAATGATGGATGTACTGGCTGAACCCAGCTCTATAGCGGGTCTACCCGGTATATCGATCAATTCTGGATTTTCAAATAAGATGCCGGTTGGGGTGCAATTAATCGGACCACAGTTTTCTGAAGGTCAGATTATAAAAGCGGCATCCGCTTTGTTTAATAAATTTAGTTTAGGTGAGAGGAAATCTGTACTTTAAAACGTATGTTTATTGATATATTAAAAAAGTTATTTACAAATACCTCGACAGGACGAAGAGGTGTGACAGGACCTACAGAAACGGCTATTAAAAGAGAATGGGAAAATATCAACATTCTACTTTCGCAGAAAGGTCCTAGCCAGCTTAGACAGGCATTGATCTCTGCAGATAAGACTTTGGATAACGCCCTAAGAGATGTGGCACCGGGTACAACCATGGGTGAAAGATTAAAAGCAACAAAAGACAGATTTGATCCTTACATTTATAACAAAGTATGGGAAGCGCATAAAGTTAGAAATAATCTGGTTCATGAAGCAGGATATGAACCGCCACATTATATGTTAACGGAAGCAGTAGAAAATTTACGTAAAGGTTTGGATAATCTGGGAATTAGAGTATGAAAAAAGTAGCGGTAATTACAGGAGGATCTCAGGGTTTGGGACGATACATTGTAGAAAAAATGAAGAATAATTTTGAGGTAGTGGTTTTATCTAATGACCGTCCTTCTTTGGAAGAAACAATGGCAGAACTTGGAGTAACAGGGTTTTTTTGTGATGTAACTGATTTATCCCAGATCGAAACTGCAATAAAATTCATTGTAGATAGGTTTGGTGCAATCGACATTCTTATTAATAATGCCGGTATCTGGATAGGAGGAGAACTGGAGAATACAGGATACAATGATATCGCAAAAGTATTGATGGTTAATACCGTAGGAACAATTTATATGACTAAAGCGGTTATTCCTCAGATGAAAAAGCAGAAATCAGGAAAAATTATAAATATAGGTTCAACAAACGGTATTGAAACAAAAAAAGAACGAAGTGTATATGCTGCATCAAAGTGGGCAGTTATGGGATTTAGCGGAGTGATGCGGGAAGAACTACAGAAGGATAGAATTGCCGTGATGTGTCTTAATCCAGGATTAATGTCAACAAATCTACATAAAAATGCAGGAGCCGAAAGAGATTATACTCAAGCAATGAAACCAGAAAAAGTGGCTGAGATAATTTCATATATCTGCTCACAAGACGAGATAGTTTTTGAAAATATAGTATTTAGAAGTTTAGAGGGAGAATTATTTTAATGGATAGTTTAACCGGACCATACAAACTAGTATTGGGATTAGAGATACACCTCCATGTAAAAACTAAAACCAAGATGTTCTGTGGCGACGATGCAAATATTTACAATGCAGAACCCAATACTCACACATGTCCGGTCTGCCTTGGACTACCTGGAGCATTACCTGTACCGAATTTTGAAGCAGTAAAAAAGACTCATCTATTAGGTGCCGCCCTAAATTGTTCGTTAAACAAGAAATCTAAATTTGATCGTAAACACTATTTTTATCCCGATCTGGCAAAAGGTTACCAGATCAGCCAATACAAAGAACCTCTCTGTGGTGAGGGTTATCTGGTTTTAGACTCTGGACAGTACGCAGAAGTAGAAAGAATCCATTTGGAGGAGGATACTGCAAAGTCTTTTCATGAAGGTAATAAAACCCTGATCGATTTTAATAAATCGGGAATGCCCTTAATTGAAATAGTAACTAAGCCGACATTTGAAAGTATTGATGATGCAGTTGAGTTTTGTAAAAAGATTCAAGATGTTATCAGATATTTGGGTGTGGGAGACGGGGATATGGAAAAAGGACAGATGCGATTGGAAGCCAATATTTCTCTAAGAACAAAAGAAATGGCAGAGAAAGATGAACTTCCAAAATACAAAGTGGAGATAAAAAATATTAACTCATTTAAATTTATGGAACGTGCTGTTAAAGCTGAGATTAAAAGACAGCGGGAAATATTGGAAAAAGGTGCACAGCCGCAGCAGGAAAACAGAGGATTTGACGAAGTGAAAGGAGTAACTGTATCTCAAAGGGATAAGGAAGAAGCCCATGATTACAGATACTTCCCTGAACCGGACATACCTCCGATGACGTTTGATGAAGAATATTTTGTCCAAATATTATCCCAGAAAACTGAACTTCCATGGGAAAGAAAAGCACGCTTGATAGCATCAGGTCTCTCGGAAAGTACAGCATCCGTTCTAAGTGACGGATTTAATCAAAAACTTTATGAGAAATTCGAAAAACTGGTAGAGAGCGGAGAGGATGCAAAAAAGGTGGGAAATCTGCTTGTAAACAAAAAAGAATATGCTGCTTTAAGTGCTGCAGAGATAAAAACAAAATTAAATGAACAAGTGGAAGTGGTCAGTGATGAAAATGTCCTTACGGAAGCAGTGGGCAGAGTATTAAATGCAAATCAGGATGCGGTTGAAAACTATAGAAAAGGAAAAACCAATGTGCTGGAATTTCTAGTCGGGCAGGTAATGAGAGAAACTAGAGGGAAAGCGGATACGAATATGGTGCGTGAGATGATAAAAAGAAACCTTACATGATATTCAGGAAAAGTCTTATCTATTCTTTTCTAGTTTATAAATAATTTATCCTAAATAGATAATAATATCCAAAACAAATAATTATTAGAATATTTAGGAAATATTTAATATTCTGATAACATACGTCTGTGGAATTAAAATTTGATCCTCAAAATCCAAAATATGAATTTATTACTACGGGGAGCAGGGCTGAAGAAGTATTAAAGATTTTAGCAAATGAAAAAATTATTGCGGTTGACGTTGAAACAACCGATCTTAATCCGTATACCGGAACACTGCTTCTTGTTCAGCTGGGAACTCCGGAAATCAGCTATGTTTTTGATGCCAGGGAGATTAATCTCTGTGATTTTCCTTTATATAAGGAATTACTGGAGAATCCCAAATACCTTAAGATTCTCCAAAATGCAAAGTTTGACTATCAGTTCATTAAGTTAAAAACAGGATCACAGATAATAAATATATTCGACACAATGCTCGCTGAGGGAGTATTAACTGCAGGATTGAGGGGAAGAAATGCCGGTTTAAAAGAACTCGCATCTACATATTTAGGCGTGGATATGGAAAAGGCAACCAGAAAAACATTTTACGGGTATACCGGAAAGATTACAGAAGATCAGCTTATTTATTCCGGGCTTGATATTCTGGTTCTATTTCCCATTTTTGAAGAACAGATGAAACGTCTGCAGGCTGAAAAACTGGTAAATATTGCCAAACTGGAGTTTGCCGTAACCAGAGTTGTTGCGGAAATGGAAATCAGAGGGGTCTATATAAATGTAGATAAGTGGAAGGAAATAATCGCTAGTTTGCAGAAGAAACGAGATTCATACGCTAGACAGCTACAGGAAGCTATCAGACCTTACTATAACAATACCCAGTCAGATCTTTTCGGTAATGTAAGCGATTGCATTAATATAAATTCGCAGACTCAGCTAATGGATTTGTTTAATAACAAACTAAATATTAGTGTACCTTCTACCGGAGATGCTATTCTTGCCACTATTGATCACCCGGTAGCCAAGCTTTTAAGAGATTATCGTGGTTATGAAAAATTAATCTCTGCTTTTGGTGATACACTGCTGGCAAAGGTGAATAAAGTAACCGGCAGACTTCACCCCGATTTTATGCAACTGGGTGCCGCAACCGGACGTTTTTCCTGTTCCAATCCCAATCTTCAACAGATACCTCGAAACTCTGAAGAAGCTCCCTTCAGACAATGTTTTACACCCGCTCCGGGATATAAACTGGTAGTGACGGACTATTCTTCAATGGAAATGAGGGTTTTAGCAGATCTATCCGGGGATGAGAGACTGATTCAGGCTGTCAGTGATGCCGATGTTCATTCTTTTACCGCAGCCTTGATGTTCGGAAAAGAATATTCTCCTGATTTTAAGAAGAAATACCCTGATCTAAGACAAGCAGCAAAAGCCATTAATTTTGGTCTGATGTATGGTATGGGTGCTAGCAGTCTGGCCAGGCAGATCAATGTTACTCCGGAGGTTGGTCAGGAATATATGGATAAATATTTTGCAAATTTTCCCAGCGTGAGAAAGTTTCTGGAAGGGTATGCCACACATGCGGTGAAATTTGGATGGAGTGCCACCCCTGCCGGAAGAAAGAGATGGTATCACGTTCCTGACAAAACTGATCCTGATTATAAAAAGAAAATAGCTCAGATTGGCAGGGAAGCTAAAAACCATCCTATTCAGGGTACCAATGCTGATGTGACAAAATATGCACTGGTCTTTTTACATGAAAGACTGAAAAAGGAAGGCGTTGACGGTTTTGTCACCCATACGGTTCATGATGAAGTGGTATGTGAAGTCAGGGCGGATCAGGCAGAAGATTGGGCGCAGATACAGCAATACGAAATGGTTCGAGCAGGAGAATTGATCCTAAAAAAAGTTCCTGTGAAGTCAGATCCCTTTGTGGGAGATGTATGGGAGCATTAACATAAAACATCCGATATTTTTACATACTCCTGTTATTGTTTCCCACAATTATAGTCAAAATCAGACAAGGTTCAGGAGGGTGACATGCGTAACTATCTGGCTATTTTCGTGGTGGAGTATATTCTCTTTGTGTGTTTGCTGGCACTAAATAGTTTTGATCGTCTGGCTTATGATGTGATATATGGAAATGGGATTTGGGTGCTTGCCGGATACCTGTTGGTGTGTATGGTACTAGAGGTTATGGTGTTCAAACTTATACTCATGTACCACTTCTATATTCCGGGAATCTATATTCCAGGTATAGTAGTTCTGTTTCTCTTGGCAATTGCCCAGCTGGTATTGGCAAATAATTATTTGATCCAATACGTGGTAATAGGTTCAACCGATTTGGTTGACACACTGCAGAGAGCAGCCATCATGGTTTCTATATGGTCAGTCTTTTTGCTTGCAGGCAGGGCTCTTGTATACACGGAAGCTTCTACATACACTTTATGAGAATCGGGCGGAAATGAAATCTGTTACAATAAATATTCATTTCCGCCGGTCTTTTTTTAAATTTGTGTAGCACTCCCCTTGACTAAGTGCTAAAAAATGGTAGTATATTTTTATTATGGTTATCTGCCACAGATGCGGACAAAGACCCGCAGTAATCTCAACGAATAAGATTGTGGACGGTAAGCAGGTCTATATGGCGCTGTGCGAAATCTGCCACAATGAGCTATTGAGAGAAGCTCAAGGAACCTCTAAACTCGATAAGTTCGGGAGAGATCTCACCCAGCTTGCAAAAGACGGCAAGCTTGATCCTGTAATCGGAAGAAAAGACGAAATTGAACGTGTCATTCATATACTTTCCAGAAGAACAAAAAACAATCCTGTGTTAATCGGAGATCCTGGGGTAGGTAAGACCGCTATTGCCGAAGGATTAGCCCAGAAAATTGTTGTTGGTCAAGTACCCGAACCCTTACGGGGAAAGAGAGTATTTGCCCTGGATCTTGCATCTGTAATTGCCGGTACCTCACATCGGGGGATGTTTGAAAGTAGGCTGAAAGATATTATCGAAGAGGTGGTCTCAGCATCTGGTCAAATTATCCTCTTTTTAGATGAGTTGCATACTGTGGTTGGAGCGGGAAGTGCAGAAGGGGCTATGGATGCGGCAAATATATTAAAACCGGCGTTAGCCAGAGGTGAACTGCAAATGGTTGGTGCAACTACAATTGATGAGTACAGAAGATATATTGAAAAAGATGCGGCATTGGAAAGAAGATTCCAGCCGGTAATGATCAATGAACCAAGTCCGGAAGATACAATAGAAATCCTCAAAGGACTACGCGAACGTTATGAAAAACATCATCAGGTGACTATTGATGATGAAGCTATTACTGCGGCAGTAAAAATGTCGGGTAGATATATCAGTGACAGATTTCTCCCTGACAAAGCAATTGATTTGATAGATGAAGCATCAGCACTGGTCAGACTATCTCAGGTAAAAGAACCTGAGACTCTCAGACAGGTACAGGAAAATCTGGCAGATTTAAAAGAAAAACTTCATAACAGTGATAAAGCTCCGGAAAAAGAAAAACTTAGAAAACAGGTTGAAGATCTGGAAAAGGTAAGAGGTGAATTGACTGAAATCTGGACAAAAACAAAACTTGAAGAGGTACCTACTGTCGGGGAAGATGCGGTAATAAAGGTGGTATCCAGGGCTACCGGTATTCCTTTGGAAAAACTTAGCATGGAGGAAAAAGAAAGGCTGCTTAAGATGGAGGAAAGAATACATGAAAGAGTCGTCGGACAGGATGATGCAGTCAGAATTGTCAGTGAAGCAATTCGCAGGGCACGAGCCGGCCTGAAAGATCCAAAAAGGCCAATCGGCACATTCCTCTTTTTAGGACCTACCGGTGTAGGTAAAACTGAATTATCAAAAGCATTGGCAGAGGTTTTGTATGGGGATGAGGATATGATAGTAAGACTGGATATGAGTGAATATATGGAAAAACACTCTGTCAGCAAGATGATCGGTGCACCTCCCGGATATGTAGGTTATGAAAAAGGCGGAGGCTTTACTGATATTGTGCGAAGAAAGCCGTTTTCAGTGGTTCTTCTTGATGAAATTGAGAAAGCACATCCAGATGTGTTCAATACTTTACTGCAGATTATGGAGGATGGGAGACTGACTGACAGTAAAGGGAGAACTGTAGACTTTAAGAATACTATCCTAATCATGACTTCTAACGTAGGTTCGGAGTACCTGAAACGGGCAGAAATTGGATTTAATACTCGATCTACAGAAAATAAAGAAGAAGACGGTAAAAAAGAGTTTGAAGGTAAAGTCATGAGAATTCTTAAGGACTCTTTCAAGCCAGAATTTCTTAATAGAATTGATGAAATTGTTATATTCAGCTCTTTAACGAAAGATGATATCCGACAAATTGTTGATAGATTATTAGTCAAGACCCAAAAGCTTTTGAATGAACAGGAAGTCATCCTTAACGTATGTGACGAAGCAAAAACATATCTGGTAGATCGTGGCTTTAATGAGGAATACGGGGCCAGACCGTTAAGAAGATTGATTCAAAGGGAAATTGAGAATGTTTTGTCCAGTAAAATGATCTCAGGAGAACTGGGTAAGGGTGACGAAGTAGAAGTATGCTTGGAAAACGGTGAATTAAAACTTGATGTGAAAGCTAAAGTTACTACATAAGTAGTAAATCCCTATTTGTGTGCATACCCTTGAATTTTTGTTAAAATTCTGCTAAATTCTCTCAGTATGAATCAACTACCGGAATTCCGAGCGGGTGATACCGTTAGGGTTATTTACAAGATCATAGAAGGTGATAAAACACGGGAACAGCCGTATGAAGGCATTGTTATTGCCAGAAACGGCAAAGGGTTATCCAAAACTTTCACCGTACGAAGAATTGGAGCCGACGGAATCGGTGTTGAAAGAATATTTCCTTTATACTCCCCAAATATTGTCAGTCTTAATGTGACTAAAAGAGGAAAAGTAAGACGAGCCAAGCTCTACTACATCAGAGGTAAAAAAGGCCGTGAGGCTACCAGAGTCAAAGAAGCTGTATCTGTTAATAAGCGGTCTTAATTCTAAAATTAATCCTTAAATAATTTTAATAGTATTGAAAAAAATGCGGTGCCGATATTTCTATGACACCGCAGAGAAAATGTTTTCCCATAATGCTATGAGATGCCTAATGAAGCATTTACCGCTTTAATCACCTCACTGAATACATATTCGATACTTTTAGAGCCATCAATAATCACCCAAATGGGTTTTTTCTGCCCTCTGTTTTTGGCTATTCTTAGATAGGTATCTCGTACCTTTTCGTGATATTTAAGGGCTTTTCTCTCAAAACGGTTATTTTTAATACCTTTACCGGACATTCTTCTTGATAATCCTACATTCGGACTAACATCAAGTAGTATTATTAGATCCGGTAATGTTTTTCCAAAGATAAGATTAACTAGAGAATTTATTGTTTGTTGTTTGATTCCTCCCGGACCTCCCTGGTAGGCTTTTGAACTCCCATAACTTCGATCACTCAGCACAATGTTACCTGCAAATAGAGCAGGAATTATTATCTGGTGTAATAGCTGTGCCCGGCTGGCAAAGAACAGTAATAGCTCTGTAATCGGATGTATAGGTTCCTGAAATCTGGTATTTAATACCAATTTTCTAATTTCATCACCTACTTTAGTTCCACCGGGATCTCTAGTACATGTAACTGGGTATCCTAAGTCTTTTGGGAAGGGGGGGAGGAATTGGTGGTCACAGACTACGGAGACCTTATGGTCGTCCCGACACTACTGGTCTATTCGGTATTACTTCGGCCGGTGAAAAGAAAGAGAGTTAAAGAAATGACGGTTAATTCATAAGGGGAATATCAGGACTTCAAATCTTGAGATTCCCCTTCAATTATTCTGCATGTAAATTAGGACAAATATCTTCATATATGTAGTAGAATTTATACATGGAAAAGTACGTAGGATTAAGTGACAATGAAGTAAACGTACAACTTACTAAGCATGGTTACAACGAGCTTCCCGAACAAAAACCCCAAACCTTCATCCAACTTATTATTAGTGTAATAAAAGAACCCATGCTTTTTCTCTTGCTAGCTGCAGGTGTGATTTACTTTCTCTTAGGTGAACCTAAAGATGCTATGGTACTTATGGTATCCGTGCTTGCTGTGATCGGTATCACCATATATCAGGAAAGAAAGACAGAAAAAGCCCTTCAGGCGTTAAGAGATTTATCAAGTCCAAGAGCATTGGTAATAAGAAACGGACAGCAGATGAGAATTCCCGGCAGGGAAGTTGTCGTAGGAGATACGATACTGATTCAGGAAGGTGATAGAGTACCTGCAGATGCGGTAGTGATAAATTCCCAGAATCTGATGGTTGATGAATCTCTGCTTACAGGAGAATCCTTACCGGTAAGAAAAATTGCCGAAGAAGGTGAGGATAAAGCTGCAATGGAAGGTGAGAACTCATCCCGGGTGTTCTCGGGTACTCTGATAGCACAAGGTTCAGGGGTAGCGATAGTTAAAGCTGTGGGGATATCCACTGAAATGGGAAAAATTGGAAAAACCCTCCAGTCCTTAGAAGATGAAGATTCTCTATTAAAAAGAGAAATTACTAAGATTGTTCGGATATTCGGTATTGCGGGAATTATTGCGTGCATAGCATTAATAATTATTCATACGGTTATTTATGGGAGCTTATTAAATGGCTTTTTGGCCGGTTTGACTTTATCTATGGCTATGTTGCCAGAAGAATTTCCCGTAGTTCTAATGATATTTTTAACTTTGGGTGCTTGGAGAATATCCAAAAAGAAAGTATTAACCAGAAATAATCAAGCTATAGAAACTCTTGGTGCTACTTCTGTTTTATGTGTGGATAAAACGGGGACTTTGACCTTTAACAGAATGGAACTTTCAGGAATTACTTCATCGTCTGGTGAAAAAATGGTATCTGATTTAAATGACAGTGATGAAAACTCAGAATATCTGGAAATTCTTAAATATTCTAAACTTGCAAGTAAACGGGGTGCATTTGATCCGCTGGAGAAAGAAATAAATTCTTTGTATGAAAAAATTATCTGCAAGGAAAGTCCACCCTTAAAAGACTGGCATCTGTTAAAAGAATACCAGATAACCAAAGATTTGTTTGCAGTAACCAGAATTTGGAGTTCACCTGAAACTGATTCAATGATTGTCGGAACAAAAGGCGCACCGGAAGCAATAATGGAACTTTGCGCTTTTAATTCGATTGAAAAAGAAGAAATGATGAAAATCGTACAGAAAATGGCAGATAAAGGTGAGAGGGTATTAGGTGTAGCCAAAGCTTTGTATCACGACAGAAACTTTCCTGCCACACCCAGAGAAATTAAATTCACATTTTTAGGATTTTTAGGTTTTGTAGATCCGATAAGGCCAACCGTATATGAATCTGTGATGGAATGCTATAAGGCAGGGATCCGGGTAATTATGATTACGGGGGACTATCCCGGTACAGCCAGATATATCGCTGCACAGGCTGGGATAATAAACACTGATAAATATCTGACCGGTAAAGATCTTGAAAAAATGAGTGTGGAAGAGTTGAGAGAAAAAATTAATGATGTGAATATTTTTGCCAGAATGGTGCCGGAACAGAAACTAAAAATAATTGATGCTCTAAAGGCGAACAGAGAAATAGTGGCAATGACGGGAGATGGCGTGAATGACGGTCCGGCATTAAAAACTGCCCATATAGGAATAGCCATGGGAGAAAGAGGAACGGATGTTGCTAGAGAGTCCGCTGATCTTGTACTTCTTAACGATGATTTTACTTCTATAGTATCGGCTGTAAAACTAGGCAGAAGGATTTATGATAACTTACAAAAAGCTGTGTCATACATATTTTCAATTCATATACCGATTGCAGGTGTAGCACTACTACCTACATTTTTTAATCTCCCGATTGTATTATTACCCGTGCATATAGCATTTTTAGAACTGGTTATTGATCCAGCATGTTCCACAGTTTATGAATCGGAGAATTCCGAGGAAGCTATCATGAACAGACCCCCCAGAGATATAAAAAAGCCGTTGTTTGCGAATTCGCATGTGTTGGTCAGCCTGTTTCAGGGTGTAACTCTTCTGGGTGTAATTATGGCGGTATTTCTATTATCGGTCTATATGGGTAAAGATGAAGGCACATCAAGATCAATGGCATTTATTACCATGGTAGTATGTAATTTAATCCTGATATATGCCAACTTATCCAAGAAATCGGTCTTTCAAAAATTATCAGTACATAGAAACAATGCCCTATATCTTATTTCGATATCTGCCATGGTTGTAATAGCTCTTATTATGAACGTTAATGTACTAAGAGAGCTATTCCACTTTGCTCCGATTACCTTCGATGATTCTCTGATAATATTTGCTATGTCTATTGTCTGTTTTGTTTGGTTGGAATTTTTCAAAATATTCAGAACGCCTGAAAATCAACTTCTTAATTCTTAAACTAATTTCGTAAAAATACGATAATAAAGATATTATTTGGTCTTAAAAAGATTAGGTATAGATTTAATAATGCTGCATTTACCGCAGTCAGTAGGACATGTACTGCAGGTTTCTTTGTTATTACATTTCTTATCTCCACAGAATAGTTTTGCGGCAGTTGGTGTTATTTTAGGGGTAGCTATTATTGTAGGTTTTGGTGTGACAGAAGGTATATTCTCTTTTATTAATTTTGGCTTGGGATTTTGTGCCGGTTGTGTGGCTGCGGGTGTGGGTTCTACACGTTCAAAGGTCAGTTTTGTTAAGAAAATATCCCTATAAAGGTGATTATTCATATCTGTACCGTCGAAATACACGTATATTGAGTTTTCTTTGGGATCATATAAACCGGTACCTAGCCCGACATTTCCTCTGTGTTGGTTTATATTATCAGGTGATATAGTGATATCTCCGTTGCATTTTTGCGGGGAGGAACTTTTTTCAACTCCTTCCCATACATATTTATTGCCCATAGATGATGCTAAGATTAATTTATTATCAATATTCCATTCAAGAGGATTATTTGACCAAAGCATTGCTAATCCACTGCCTACTAAAGTACTCATACTGCCTTCATTGCCGCACTTATTCCAGTAATTCTTCCACCTATCACTATTATCATGTGGTGGTTTTGTAACTGCATTTCCAAAGAAGTAGTAATAATTATTATTGGTATTAAACACTAAGGATCCGTTTTCTATTTGATATTCAGGCGGGAGTACTGCTTTGGTTTGCATGGTCCATGGGCCGTATATATCAGGAGCAGTAGCGTATCCGATCCCAAAATCTTTATTAGAAGGTGCTGAAGAAGTATAAAAGTAATAATATATACCATCTATTTTCATTAGTGATCCCATGGCAGTACCAGAGTTTCCTTTATGCCAGCCTACATTCCAATTTTTAATGGATTCGTCATTCCACTCAAGAATCGGTTTGTCACCCGCACTAGCCCAATCTTTCGTACCATCACCTTTTAATCTTTTGAAAGGACCTAGTGGATTATTGGCAACAGCCAATCCGAGTTTATAGTAACCAGACTGATATCCAGGAACTCGTGCCAATTCGCTATCTCTTTTTCCGTTCTGACCGAAAAACGCCGGAGCTCCTAAATAGAACATATAATATTTTCCGTCAGTTTGTTTATATACGGTTGCCCCACAGCTGCATTCTTTTTCCCATTCTCTGACCGCCCCTTCAAATTTAACAAGGCCTACTTTCTGCCAAGGTCCTTATGGGCTATCTGATACTGCTACTGCTGTTTTCCAACTCTGGTAAGCATCAGAAGCATCGTAGTATAGATAATATTTTGTCCCAGATTCTGTGGTGTCTTTAAAAATAAATGGCTCTCTAGCCCCCAAGACCGTCATATCCACTTCTAAATACATCCCATACAGCTTTATTTATTCCATCACGATATGGTAATACTTCACCAAGGGTCCAAACGAAACCGTCTTTTACAATTATATGAAAGTATGGATTTCTGGAGATTGCATATGTATCTACACCCGTTAAAGGAGGATGATTATCAACCGACTACCATCGGTGTTTTAATGTCTCGGTATTGCAGAATTGCCAAGGTTTATCGCTTTTATAACCGTCAGGACATAGAGAGTTTTTACCGGATGATCCGACAATATACATTTTATCATTAACTATTGCTACATGATTATCTTTATCAATGTGAATATAGGCATCCAGTTTTGTATTTCCATTTTCCCACGGAAAATTACCGGCAGGGCTTTTTAACTTTTCCCAATCATCATACCAATCTTCACCGTTATAACGGCATGAACCATCAGCATATCTGATAAACAGCTTTCTGCCTATAAATGCCACTTCTTCTGACGTATCAGCTGTAATAGAATATGTATCTACATTGCCATTTGTGGGAAAATTTGAACAGGATGTCCATCTCGATTTTAAATAACTTTCAGTCCATGAATTGCTACCTTTTTTCTTAAGCCAATATTTTGCATCCTGAACGACAATTTGATCGCCGTTTGGAAAAAATGCCCATCCGTCAATTTTTGAATTAAGATCAACTTTGATATTTTGGTTTTTCCAATAATCAGACAAAGTTTGTCCATGTTTTAATACCACGCCTGATGTTTCTATACGAATAGGTTTGTATACACTAGTTGATGCTTTAGGTAGAAATGAGCTGATGTTTTTGGAAGATAATGTGTAAAAAACTAAAAGAATTATTATACTGATAATCAATACAATAATAATTTTAGAAAACCCTTCGTAGCATTTATATTTGTTTTTATAGTCTAAGGCAGGCATGTTAAAAAAATCAGTGCTTACTCAAAATGGTAGTGAGAGAGTACGTAATAGTCAATAATTATATGGTGAGGGTGGAGAGAATCGGACTCTCGACACGCTGGTTAAAAGCCAGCTGCTCTACCACTGAGCTACACCCCCCTGAGAAACATGTATAAGAGCATAATAGTGAACCTTAGCATTTTACTACAATTTTTTTGCTTTAGGTATACCCAAATACCAGTTTTTATGTATATTAGGTATATGGAAAACTCCCTAACACAAAGATTAAAATACTTGATGATTCTGATTATCTTAGTATTTGTTATTATAACAGGTATAT
Source organism: candidate division WWE3 bacterium UBA1379 (assembly GCA_002305475.1). Lineage (GTDB taxonomy): Bacteria > Patescibacteriota > WWE3 > UBA101185 > UBA10185 > UBA1379. The sequence continues at coordinate 23,673 of DBRB01000002.1, forward strand.
ATTATATTTCGAGAATTATTTCCGTGCAAGGCAACCTCGCAGATAAATTAACAGATATCTGGTGTGGATTTATGGAGAATTGTGAGTTAAAAGAGGCTAATTCACTAGGTCTAATATCTGTGTACGTTAAAGATGTGATAGACGGAGATACTATTAAAGTAGTAATGCCTGATGGAATGGAAGAAACTGTAAGATTGGTAGGAATTGATGCACCCGAAATCGGAAGCGTAAATATTGCTGGAGAATGTTACAGTAAGGAAGCATATGATTATCTTCAATCACATATCGGACAAAAAAATATATATCTCAAACCGGATAGTATTCAGCCGGACAGAGATATATTTAGTAGATTATTAAGGCATATCCAGCTGGAGGATGGAAGTGTTATCAATGAGGAGATGGTAAGAGAAGGATATGCGATATGGTATAAGGATTATCCTACAGATAATGAAACGCTTTTGGAGATCTACGAGATAACTGCCAGAATAAGTGAACAAGGTTTATGGGGTTTGTGCCGATAGATACTATTTCCTAATTTATACCCGGTTCTAATATATATTTTGGTAATTTGAAGATATATTTCATTATGGAAGTGATTATCCTGGTCAGAATCATTGTTCCCATTACAATTCTTATGTACCCTTTTGCCGGTTCATTATTATCCGTTTACCTGGATGGTTTGGATTGGGAGTACCTGAGATTAGTTGTAGCATTTAATCCAATATTGTATCAATATACAGATAAATTTCTGGACTTATATTATCAAGTATTTGAGGTAACTTTGACTCAAAGGTGGACAAATATTCCTGCTAAACGAATGGCAAATTTCTTATTCTGTTTCAGGTTGTGCGGTGTATTAATCTTCTTTTTAACCGGATTGCAGGAAATATTAATTATATTCCCCAATACTTACGAGATGTTCTTCATTATATATGAGGGTTTATGGTTTTTTAGAAGAAAAGAACCGAAGTTTTCATTAATCAGTCTCACATATTTATTAACCATTTTAGTTATACCGAAAGTGATTCAGGAATACTTTCTTCACCATATAAATTAGTATTGATTATCATCTATTTATGCTGATATAAATATATATGTTTTTATTGGTTATAAGTACAACTGTAATTGATGTATTAGATTATCTTATTGCTCAGATATAAACAAAAAGTGCTTCTAATTTAGTATATATGTCTGATAATATTTTATGAGGAGTTATTACATTGAATGACTTAAAAAGATCCTTTAAACTGCTCATATTAGATATACTAAAACCTCTTCATCCAATATTATGGGTGTTGTTGGGTTTAATATTTATATTTTCAATTTCAGATAATAAAATATCAAATGCTCAAACCGCTGCGGATTTACCGATAACCATCACTACATCAACTCAGCAGAGAGTTACAGGTAATACAACAAGTAAAAGGATGGTAAGAACTTCTGATGGGACGATACATGCGGTTGCTCATCTTGGGACTAATACCTTAACCTGCGGAGGTATAAGTAAATCCGGTTTAGTATGGATATATACTACTGATTCAGGAAATACTTGGACCTGCGGAGCTCAGTTAGCTACCGGAAATGCAATTAATGCCAGTATTATTTCTGATGCTTCAGATAACATACATATTATTCTATCGACTAATACAGCGGGTGTAGGTAATAATAATGATGTTTCTTATGTAAAGCTTACTAAGGGTGCAGGTAGTACATGGACTTTAGGTTCTTCTCACTTAGTACTTAATGGTACAACCACTGCCGGATATTCATATGGTGATATTACTATAGAGGGTACGACCAGAATTTGGGTAACTGCAAGATATTATGACGGTACTAATTACCAGGTAGTTACATACTATTCAGCAGATATGCAGCCATCAGATAGTGCACATTGGTCGGTATCCAGCACCTCCATATCTTCTGCCGGCACAAATTCTAGCTATCATATTCCAACAATAATCAGATTTGGTAATAAAATCGGGGTGGCTTATTCAGATCAATCAGGTACCGGGAAAATAAATTGGCGAGAACGGGCGGGTAGTGACGGATTAACTACATGGAGCACTGAAACTATAATAGCAAGTGGAAATATTAACGCGGCAAATTTTAAAGCTATGTCGGATTCCAATAATAATGTTCATTTTATATATGTTGATAGCAGCTCATCTCTTTTATATTCCCATTATAATGGAACAACATGGGGAACTCCTTTTACCTTAGGTGCGTCTGTAGGCGCAAATGCCGCTATTTCTACTGATGGTACAAATGTATGGGTAGGATATGCTGATGGTACAGGTTACTTAAATAGTATAAAAAAGCTACTTTATAAAAAAGGTGTTCCTCCATTTCAAGAAGCGAATTTTGATAGTGTAGCTTCTGATGTTCTAAATTCCCAGGGTGTTTTTGATAAAGTATTGGCATATGTCGGTGGGGTTTATACAGATGAAACATCCTCCGCAGGAGACACAAATCCAAGCGATGTAGAGCTGGGGGTAAATACGGGTGACTATCTTTACGTAGGAAGAAATGAAAAATTTGAAAATATTACCTGGTCAATAAATGTAGCAGGTGTAGGGGGATCTATTAATTGGGAATATTGGGATGGAAGTGCCTGGGCCGATTTGACCATCATTTCTTCACAGAATGATCATTTTACAGCCACCGGCAGTCTTTTATTTAGTGCACCGAGTGATTGGAGCCCTGTTAATGTGAATAGTGCAGGCGAATATTATTACATCAGAGCAGCGGTGGAAACAAACTACTCCGTACAGCCGGAAGCTTCTCAATTGACATCAAGTTCATCATTTATCTCCTTATCTATGTTGGAAACTATACCATCGGATTCTGTTTACTTTTATTGGTCTGAAAATGGCACCTCACCGTATTATGCTAAAGTCACCTATCACTCTCTAGGTGATCCTGCACCGACAGTTACAACTATTACTCCGAACTCAGCTGATAATGATGAAGACTCATTAAATATAACAGTAGATGGAACCGGATTTCAGGATGGAGCAACAATTACCCTAGTTCCTGATAGCGGTCCATCTATTGATGCTACTGATGTGAGTTTTATTAACTCAACACAATTAACAGGAACCGTAGATTTATATAATCAGGCTGAAGGTGTTTATGATGTGGTTGTTACTAATCCGGATGACCAGTCCGGAGTATTAAACGATGGATTTACACTAAACGATGTATTGACAGTATCACCGGTGCAAATAACTCCAGAAGGTGGAACATTCATAGATTCTGTACTGGTGGATATGTTTACATATACAGAGGATGCGGTTATATACTATACAACCGATGGTTCAGAACCCGATGATACAGATAATCTCTATACCACTTCTTTCATTTTAATCGAAACAATCACCATAAAAGCAAAGGCATTTAAGGATGGGATGAACCCTAGTGAAACGGTTACTGCAGTATTTACAGTAAACCCGGCAGCCGGAAACCAGGCGCCTGTTGCTAGCGGAAGTGTTATAAGTACGACTGTAAATACTAATGCGGATGCTAATTTAAATTATACGGATCCGGATAGCGGTCCAGGACCTTACACTATCACAATTGTAGATGCTCCCGACCATGGAATTCTCATTGGCACAGGTTCCAGCAGAACGTATCATCCGGACTCTGATTATATCGGCTCTGATTCTTTCACATGGAAAGTAAATGACGGTGAAGATGATTCTAATACAGCTACAGTAACAATTAATGTGTCTGAGGGAGAAGCAGGAGAAAGCAGTGCTTTGATAGTAAATCACACCCATGTCGACTTATTTACAAGTATTCCAGATGAATATCTGACTGCCGCAAGAAATAAAAAAGTATTATTCAGACATGCGTCAGTAGGTGCAAATATCAGCCAGGGATTGGATTGTATGGCGTCATCATCACCGGTGTCAAGCTGTACTACAAATAATGATCCGGGTTGGGGTAGTATCGGATTTATTAATGATCCTGAAAAATATGACCGATCCAATTGGACATTTGAATGTCATACATTAGACTGGGCTAGTTGTAACCCGGGTTGGTACAACAAACATAATATGTTTATAGATAGAATTGCCGGTGATCTTGATCCTACAGAAGACTATCCTACATTGGAAGATGCCCAGAATTTTGATGTGTGGGGATTTAAATTCGGCAATGTAGATGATAATACAGACATAAATCACTATTGGGAACCGTCAGGTACATATGCTAACCAACCAAGCTACGAAGAACTGGTTGCTTTAGAATCAGCTAATCCGACAAAAACTTTAATGTATTGGACTATGGGTATTGCCCGTTTAAGTTATAAGAATTCCCATGATTTTAACAACACTATGCGTTCATTTGCTCAGAACAACAATAAAGTGCTCTTTGATTTTGCTGATATTGTTTCGCATCATCCGGATGATACATCATGTACGGATACGGATGGTCTGGGTAATACGATTGATGAAATGTGCGATGAATACACACAAGAAGTTAACGGAGGTCATTTAAACGCCAGAGCAAAAACCAGAGTTGCTCAGGCTTTTTGGGTCATGATGTCCTGTATTGCCGGTTGGGATGGCTGCGGTCAAACCTTTTCAACTGAAAATCCTCCTGTTATCACTTCGATAAATCCTGATTCAGGTGCAGTAGAAGATGAGGTTTCATTTACAATCACAGGTACTGATTTTGCAGAAGGTGTTACTGTACAACTGATAAGTGGGGATACAGTAATAGACGCTTTGGGAGAAAGTGTTAATGGATCGACTCAAATTACAGGATCATTTGATTTAAGCGGAGTAATTCAGGGGGAGTACGACTTGGTTGTTGTTAATCCTGACAACCAGTTTGATACACTAATTGACGGATTTACAGTGACGGCTCCTGTTTCTGAACCACCTGATATAACAGAGATTAATCCGGATACCGTAATAAATATTGATTCTGATGTCTTCTTTACCATCACTGGATTAAATTTTGAAGTTGGAGCAACCGTTGAACTTGTACCGGATGAAGGATCGCCGATTTCTGCCACCGGATTAAACGTGACGTCAACTGCGATTACCGGGAATTTTGATTTAACAGGTGTCGCTGTGGGAACTTATAGTCTTAGAGTCACCAACCCCGATGAACAATCAGACACATTGGTAGATGGATTTACAGTTACACTTCCGGAACCATCAGTCTTATCCATTGATCCAAATACTGGACAGAATGATGATAATGGTCTTGCTTTTACAGTGTCAGGCTTATATTTTGTTGACGGTGCAATTGTTCAATTAGTTCCAGATGTAGGTGACTCAATTAATGCAACAGAAGTTATAGTTGTTAATTCGACCACAATAACGGGAAGTTTTGATTTATCAGGTCTATCAGCGGGTATGTATGATGTAGTAGTTGTTAACCCTGATACTCAATCGGATTCACTTAATAACGGTTTTACGGTAACTGAAGCGCCAAATCCTCCTCCAAATATAACATCTATAAACCCAAATTCAGGTAATAACAATGATCCCGCTCTTTCATTTACTATTTTAGGTTCGGGTTTTTCAGACGGATTGACAGTTCAATTACTACCTGATGTCGGAGATCCCGCTTTGGCAACGAATGTTAATGTTGTTAATGACACGCAAGTTACTGGAAGTTTTGAACTGGATGGTATTGATACAGGGGTTTATGATGTAGTAGTAACCAACACAGATGAACAAAGTGATACTTTAACGGATGGTTTTACAGTAACCGTACCACCTCCACAAATTACAAATATCGATCCAGATACAGGTGTGAATAATGATACAGGTTTGGAATTTACTATCACCGGCGAAAGTTTTGTTATAGGAACAACAGTTGAATTAATAGCGGAAGACGATACACTTATAACGGCAACAGATGTGATAGTAAATAATTCTACGGAGATTATGGGTAGTTTTAATCTGGATGGAGTTGATGCTGATATTTATGATGTTGTTGTTACAAATCCAGACAGCCAATCAGATACTTTAACCGATGGTTTTACAGTAACTGAAGCTCCTAAACCTCCTCCGGTTATCAGTATGATAAACCCCAATTATACATATAATAACGATTCTTCTTTTGAATTTGAAATTATTGGTTCTGAATTTCAGGATGGGGCAGAAATAACTTTTGTATCAGAAAGTAATAATGTCTTAACTGCAACAAATGTTGTTGTTACAAGCAGTACACAGATTAACGGTATTATAAATGTGGATGGGGTAGAAGCAGGATCCTATGATGTTGTTGTTACAAATACCGACTTACAATCAGATACCCTGGATAATGCTTTTATCGTAAATGAATTCCTTAGAATTACAGACATAATAGTTGAGACCACAGATACATCAGCGGAAATTAACTGGCATACAAGTGTGGATTCTTCTTCATTGATACAGTATGGATTTATATCACCTTCGGAAAACAATACTTCCGAGACAGACACAGCACCTAATGTGACAGAACACCAGGTATTACTTAACAATCTTTCACCATGTACCACATATAAATTTATAGTAAGAAGCGAGGATAGTGATGAGAACGTTGTATTAAGCGATGAGGATAGTTTTACAACCGACGGTTGCACTGGCGAGTCATCGGTAATGTCTCAAACTACCCGGGAAGTGAATAACAATGAAGGAGATCACATTATATTAAATTTAAGCGGTGGAGGTATATTAGAAATTACTATTCCTGACAATGCTTCGCTGCATCCAGTTCTTTATTATCAGATCCAGCAGCTTATTGCAGAATCGGTTAAATCAGAGACACTTATACTGGCAGAATATAAAAATATATTGGGAAATTATGTAGCAGAGATAAAATCCCATATAGATATATCCAATATAAATACGACTTTTGTTGAACCGATTGAAATAAAATTTACATATACAAATTCATTGCTATCAGGTTTTGATGAAACTTCTATGGTAATTTATAGATGGGATGGTAATCAATGGAATCTATTGGATGATTGTATAGCGGATACAAATGCAAATACTGTCACCTGTACGACTACATCATTTTCCACTTTTGCTTTAATGGGTAAAGGAAGTGTTAACACAGAAGAATCCGATGATGACGACAGAGAAGATAAAAAGGATAATGATTGTAAAAAAGACGAGCCTGATTCACCGGCGAAAATAATCAAAGTAGTAACTACATCAACTTCAGCCACGTTATACATTAAACCTGCCAAGGGTGATTCAAATAAATACAAAATATATTATGGTTTGAACCAGTTTGATAATTTCATTACTAAATTTATTAAGTGGGATGATTCTTCAGATCTAATAATTCATACGATAAATAATCTGGAAAGTGGAAAACAATACTTTTTCAAAGTGAAAGCATACAACGGATGTGCAGATGGGGAAATAAGCCATGTGATAGCGGAGGAAACCTTAATATCGGATAATATTCCTTACAACGACAATATTGATATGCAATCATCTGTAACTACAGAAACGGGATCCAATATTTCAACAGAAACAGAAAAGGAATTATCAGAGGAAGAAAAGGGAAATAGTGATACACCACGGGATAACAACATTGATGGTAAAGTCGTTACAGAATCAGAAATTCAAAACGAGAAAAAAGGTTTTATTAGACAGATAATTTCTTGGATTAAGGAGATTATTAAAAGAATATTTAAGTAGTACTATTTTGGTGACCCCACATACTCTTATTACGAACACCATGATAGC
>DBRB01000015.1:0-8865 GCA_002305475.1 candidate division WWE3 bacterium UBA1379
AAAAAAATGTCCGCAATTCCTGCGGACTTTCGGTCATTTTTTCTGGCTGTTCATCGGGGAAGAAGCTCGAACTTTGGTTTCGAAAACAGCTTGAAGACATTATGTGCTACTGATTGCATATAGTATAGAATATAAACATGGAGTTTACTAAAGAGGAAATAACGCATATAGCTGGAGAGGAAATGGTAGAGAGCAACATAGAAGGCAATCCTAAATATCAATGGGTTGATATTGTGGGCATACCTCAAAGACCTACTGAACTCAAATCAAGCTTGTATCTAACTTCACATTCGTCAGGTGAAGGTGGTTGGGATTATGGTTTTGACAGGAGACCCACTGCTGCGAAGGTTGCTTTCGATAAAGGCTGGCATTTAGGTATTGAAGAAGGTACAGAAACCGGAGGTGCAGAATTTACAAAAGTTAGGAATCTTGATGTTTTGGCACGAAAGTTATATGAACATGCTAGAAGTGAAACAGATCCATATATCATTGGGGTTACTGGCTCCGTAGGTAAAACCACTACAGTAGCATTTCTAGAACATTTGTTACAGGCGTCTGATGCCGATGTGGTGAGATTTTATTCTAAACGTCTTACTCCCCTTTCTGTTATGTGTCATTATATAAATCGTGTAGATCAATATACACCGTTTGTTGTAATGGAATATAGTGCTTACCTAAAAGACCACGTTGCTCAATTATCTGAATTACTTCCTCCAAATATTGCGTTTTTAACAAACATTTATGATACACACATTAATCCTGGCATGTTTGAAAATAGACAAGACATTTTTGAGTCTAAGATTAGAATCAAGCCTGTCGAAAGTATAGGTTATGTTAATAATAAAGTTACTTCGGAATTAGATGTTCCAAGACCTCGTGGTTGGAATGGATTTGATGTAGAATTACCCGAAGGTACCTCAAACGTGCTATTGCCACCTACATTGAGAACCGCAGAAATGTTTACCGTTGGTAAACTTTTAGCCAATGAGTTGAATTTATCCAGAGCCACCTTAAATAACGCCTATGAAAGCTTTAAACCCGCCGAAAACAGGATATTAAGTGTGAATTATCGAGGAAAGAATGTGTTTTTCCATGGAGAAACCTCTGGTGGCAGTAGATTGTGGAGTTGGTTTGAGACACTAGATAAAAGCTTTCCCTGGTTAATGGTTGAGTCCATTGACTTTGCAGATGAAGATCCACAAGGTTTTAAGAGTACTTTAGAAAAGGTTTTTTATTCCGACAAAACCTTTGTTTTAGATACGCCTACAAACAGGGAACGTTTGCCTGTAAAAGCTAACTTTGTAGATGAAACTGAATTTAGAAATATTATGAGACAACGTGTAGAAGGTTATGCTGTCTACCATAAAGCACTTGCCACCAGACAGCATGATTTCAACCCCGAGGTATATATAAATGAAACATGGTAAAATACCACAACTAAAATACACAGAAGGAGTAAAGTACAATGCGTAGAGAAATAGAGCTAAACGGTTTAAAGGTTTTTTACCATAGAGTTTGTGAGGCGAACAACCCAAAGACCGCAGTTCTCTTTTTGCATGGTTGGGGAGGTTCAAGTAGCTCGTGGGAACCTAATATAAGTGAGCTGAAAAAGCACTTTGATTGTATAGCCATAGACTTACCCGGGTTTGGTATCAGCGACACACCCGAAAGTGTATGGGGAGTCGCAGAATATGCGGAGTATATTAATACATTTGCAAGTGCTTTGGGTATTCATAAATTTGTATTGGTGGGCAAGAGTTTTGGAGGTCGTGTCTCACTATATTATGCAAACAAATGGCCGAAGACTTTGTTGGGCTTAGTACTTGTAGCTGCGGCGGGTGTTGAGAGACCTGGAATTTGGACTAATATGAAAGTTTCAGTAGCAACACTTGGTAAGTCGCTTGTTAAGAAAGTGTTGCCAGCTTTAGAAGCTTCTATTAGACAAATATTTTATGATTCAACAGGCGTAAAGAGGGACGAGAGTGACTATAAATGGGAACTGAAGAAGATAGTCACAAGAACTGACCTCTCAGAAATAGCGCGGAACATAAATGTTCCAACTTTGATTGTGTGGGGTGAAGACGACAATATTCTACCCTTAGGTGTAGGTAGAAAGCTTCACCGATTAATTAAAGAGTCTCAATTCACATTAATTAAAGGCGGTCATAACGCTCATATTGAATCAACTGATGATTTTAACTCTATTGTGCTAGATTACTTGGCACACTTATAAGGATCTGTGAATCAACCCGCAGGTCCTTTTTCTTTAATTCACCTTAATTTTCTGTAGTGTTTTACACAAATAATCTGCTGTTCTGCGGTAAAATATATGTATGCAAGTACTTGAAGCAAAGTCCTATGTGGAGAGGTTTCTAGCTTCTTCAGAGGGCAAAAAATTTAATACACCAGATGAAATGATTAATATGATAAGTAAGTACACAAATATAACTCTTGGAGACGATACACCTGTATCAGGTACTCCTAAATTGGGTTATATAAAGTCAAATTTAAAAGGTGAGTACTACATAATTTATTGTGATGCCTGTAGTGCAAAGTGTAGAAAGTCATACCCCACAATACTAAACATTGGCGGTTCCAAAGTTATGAAGTTTCTTTGTGGTAAGTGTGCTGGTAAAAAATATGAAAGAAAAAAGGAATACGAAAGGCGTGCTTTAGAGTACCTTTTCCATCCCGAAAAGCTTGGGTCCATGAATTACCGTAATCTATCCCTTAAACAAAGCATGGCTATACTTGAAGCGGGTTTTATAGAGGATAAGATAAGAGAAAGAGCCGAAAGGAACGCATCAAAATATTTGGGTAGCAACTAGATTTTCGTGTTTAGCTCTGGAGTTGTAGTAAGCACAGTAATCACTGTCTAGGCTTTATTAAGCTATACTATAATTAGTTAGCGGTTACCTTTTGCTCTATTATGAGTTTTGCATAGCATTTGGCAATAAAAACTGTAAAAGTATCCAAAGACTTTCATGATTGGTTTTTAAGATGGTTAAAACACGACCACCAGGTTGAAACTACAGATACAGAAGTAATGCTTCAAAGAATAGATGCTCAAATCGAAATACAATTTAAAAGAAGAAACAACCTTGTGGAAATGAGGTTAAACAGTGAGCTATCTGGCGAGAATGAGTACAAAACAAAACGAGCAGAAATTGAGGCTGAAATAAAAAGGCTGGAAAAGGAAAGAGCTGGCGTTAAGTACGCTTCGGACGATTGGATGAAAAAGCCGAGAAAAGAATTAACTATGCTTTGTATGCTACTGATAAATTAGAACACGGGGGCTTTGCAGAAAAGACAAGTGTACTTGCAGATTTGGGTTCGAACTTTTTAATAAACAACGGTTTACTGCTTGCTGACGTGGAACCAATGCTTCAACTTTTCCAAAAAAACCATGAAATTGTAAATAAGGATTTAGTAGGGTTCGAACTGGAAGATAAGTTGTTAAACCAAGCTAACTCGGAAATTTTAAATTCATGGCTGGGGAGCAGGGATTCGAACCCCAATTACCGGAGCCAGAATCCGGTGTCCTGCCGTTAGACGACTCCCCATCAGTAAGCAATGCCTATTTTATCACTAAATTGCCAAGAAAACATAGGGTATTATGATATTTAGGTGTATATGATTGTTTCTCTTATTCTGTGTATTTTATGAACAATATCTTCGTTTTGTATCTCTTTTGTTAATTCATCCATAGCATTCAGCATTACGGTTATCCGTTCCTGTGATCTTTTCCCATACAAAACAAGAGGAATATAATTTTTAGGATCTGATATATCCTTGCTTTTTATTTCTTCTCCCGTATCCGGTCTCTCAAAATATTCAGGATGATCCAGATTGTCTATCAAGAGGTTTTTGTACCATCCTTTGTCACACTCAGAAAATATATTATTCAATATAAACTTGACTTCACTTCTGGAGTGAGGAGCATGAATAATCTCATAACTTCCTGTACCAACTGTAAATGACAGAGGTTTTTCTTTTCCGGGCAGCTGAATGTGAGAAATATCCAGCAGTTTGTCTGTAATTTCTTCATCCAGAGGTTTGTCATGAGTCTCACAGATTACAAAAGTACCCCCTCTTCTATACACATATAAATCTCTCATATTTTGATGGATAACTATTTCTATCTGTTTCCATGCATCCCTGATCGCCAAATCCCCGTGAGCAATACTTAGATAGTCATTGATCTCTTTCAGTTTCACATCAACCGTGTACACTTTTTTGAAAGGTTTGGAAAGCATATGCTTGGCAAAATCACTCATATTTAAAACATGTTCTCCTAATAAACGGTCGTTAAGATTTCTGTGAATGAAATGATCTAAATCCACCAAAAGTTTTGTCTGTTCTTTATCATCTTCTACCGGAAGACTAGCTACCAGAGTGAATACCTCTTCAAATTCAGGATGTTGCTCTATCATTTGTTCCAAATGTTCAACTGCTACAGTCAGATTTTTCGGATCTTCCTCTTCTTCAATGTTTAATTCTCCCAGAAGTTTTGAGATTTCTTCAATCTCAGTATTATTTAAAAGCACCCCTCTTTCAATATGAGTCCAGAAGATTTTCTGCAGTTCTTTATCCTTGGGAGGTTCAATGAAAGTTTCCGTTTCCTTCAGCTGAACTTTTCTTTTCAGTACCTTACCGTCTACCAGATAGTGTCCTTCAATACTGCATATCCCATCTTCCTCATTAGTAATAAAGCTATAAATGCCATCTCTCATTTCATCATCTATGTTGTCAAAAAGAAGAGCGATTTCATCTCCTCCATATCTTGCTGCTACAACTCTTGAATCTTCAATATCTCTATCTTTCAGGGTGTTATTAACTGTTTTTAATTTGTCCATTACTATCTCTGCTACCCGATTAATGATCAGATCCGCACTCTTATCCCCGTTCATACTGTCCACTTTATCCGCACTTCTGAAATCTTTGATATCAATCAATCTGAGGGAAAAACTATGCTCACCCGGCGCTTCCAGAAAATGTTCTTCCATATATGTGAGTAATGCTGCGCGGTTGGGGATAAAAGTACCCTTAGCCATTTCTTCATTCATGCATCTGTCCTGGTTTACACCGGCATCCAAGCAGTGAGGAACCAGAATATCCAGTACAGCATTAACCCCCGTCTGATCAGGTCGGTCCATCAAATCCTGCAGAAATCTGGGCAGATATTCTTTTATATCTTCGTACTTACTGCTATTAGGTTGTGTTTCCTGACTGAAAGAAGAGTTGGCAGGAGCGACAATCATTACCTAATCATATCAGACTTCATCTGTTAAAATAACTGTATGAACTATAATCCAGCACAACATAAAGAGCAGAGAGTTGCCGTATTTGTTGATGTCCAGAATATGTATTATTCTGCAAAAAATCTCTATGCGGCCAAGGTTGATTTCGGTAAGGTATTAAATGCCGCTGTATCAGGAAGAAAACTGGTCAGAGCTTTTGCCTATGTGATCAAGGCAGATGTCGGATCTGAAAAGGAATTCTTTGAAGCCCTTCATAAGATTGGTTTTGAGGTTAGGGAAAAAGAACTCCAGATATTCTACGGAGGAGCAAAGAAAGGGGATTGGGATGTCGGTCTTTGTATGGATGCCGTAAGAATGATACCCAAAATTGATGTAATGGTTTTGGTTTCCGGAGACGGTGATTATACCGACCTTTTGGAATATGCCAGAAGTCAGGGTGTCCGTACCGAAATAATTGCTTTTGGGAAAACCGGAAGCGCCAGATTATTTGAAAGAGCTGATGATGTAACTGATATGTCAGCCACACCGAATAAGTTTTTAATCAAATCCCGCGGATTAAAATCCGAAACCACAATCAGACCAAGATCTGCCAATAATCGTAACGGAAATCTACAGGAATCACAGAAAGAAGAGGAAAATATTGAACTGCCCGAAGTTACGCAGGAATTTGAATGATCAAAAACGCATTTAATGCGATTAAAAAACCTATAATAATATGTCTTCTTGTTATTGCCGTAATATTTACCGGATATCATATCTTTTTTGCCAATAGAATCATTCCCGGAGTAGTAATCGGAGGTGTAAGAGTCGGAGGTATGACATACGATAAGGCAATAAAAGCTCTGGAAGATAAACAGGCAAAACTTCCCGACCGCCTTACACTTTTGTTTGAAGGCAGAAAATTCGACATTAGTACCAAAGATATTGATCTGAGTTACAGTCCCGATGCTGCAATTACCCGGGCTTTTGAAGTAGGAAGAACGGGAAATTTCTATATTGATAATAAAGATAAATTAGCCGGTATGATCAAACCATTAAGAATCAGAGCTTTCTACAACTTTGATGATTCAGCACTTAGTCTTCAGTTATCCGGTATCAAAGGAGAAATAAATATCCCGGCCAGTAATGCTGGGTTTTCTCTGGAAAATAACAAACTTGTCCGTACTCCGGGAGTTGAAGGTGTGATGGTTGATGATCAACAGATCTATGAAGCAGTCATAGAGTCTTTTAATAATATGGATTTTTCCGAAAAACAAATATCTGCTAAAAGGACTAATCCCGATATTCTGGTCAAAGAACTTGATGCTGTAGAAGAGGAAGCACAAAAAATCGTTTTTTCACCTTTTAAAGTAATATATGAAAAGAGAGAATGGAAATTTGCCCCTGAAGAAATTTTGAATCTTTTAATAGTAAAAAGATCGGACAAGGGAATTATTGAAATAGGTATGGATGATGATCGGGTAAATGTCTTCATGGATGATATTGCTTCCGAAGTAAATGAATTACCCAGAGGTCATGTTGATGAAGTACAGGACGGAAAAGTTGTAGGTTTTAGGATTATTCAAAACGGCAGGGAGTTAAACCGGGATGAATTCAGAAAGAAATTCAAGGATGCCCTTTTTTCTTCAGCCGGTTCTGTGGATATTCCCTTGGAAGAAGTTAAGTCTTCCGATAATCCTCAGAAATACGGAATATTTGCTCTTTTAGGTGAGGGGAAATCCAGATACACCGGATCGGCATCCGGAAGAATTCATAACCTGACACTGGCTGCAGAAAGAACCAGCGGAGTGTTAGTTCCTCCCAACGGAACATATTCCCTCAATAGAGCAATCGGGGAGATTAGTTATAAGACAGGATATAACACGGCATATATTATTGAAAACGGAAGAACTGTATTGGGTGAAGGAGGGGGAGTGTGTCAGACTTCCACTACATTGTTTAGAGCAGCATTAAATTCGGGTCTTCCCATTACCATGAGATATCCTCATGCATACAGAGTCAGCTACTATGAGCTGGATTCTCCGGTTGGATATGATGCGGCTATTTATCAGCCTTCTGTTGATCTTCAGTTTAAAAATGATACCGTCAACTACATTATGATCCAGGCTGAAGCAGATAAGAAGAATGCCACTTTAACCTTCAGGATTTTTGGTACTCCAGACGGAAGAAGTGTTGAGATTTCAAAACCGGTGATAACCAATGTAGCTCCTGCACCTCCCCCTTTGTATCAGGATGATCCGACTCTGCCAAAAGGTACTACCAAGCAGGTAGATTTTGCAGCAGGAGGAGCAAATGTTGTTTTTACCAGAGAAGTGAAAAGAGGGGATGAGGTTTTGTATAAGGATTCATTCAAGAGTGTTTATCAGCCATGGAGAGCAGTATATCTTGTAGGAACGAAAGAGTAATTAAAATTACTAACCTATTTGTTTTCCAATACTATACCGATAACCGATACTTCAGAGTCTTCTTTTTGAGAAATACTGATGGTAGCCTGCTGTTTTTCTGATCTGAATTTATCAACCAGAGAATCTTTAGTGTTGGTGCTGGATATTCTGGTCCAACCTTTGTCTTTCATCACATTGGTATAAAAAGTCCTCACTTCCTCAGGTTTCTTTTCCACTTCCAATGTAATCTGGGTTTGTTTTTCAGTTTCATTAATACCGATTTCTGTTGTCCCTTGCATTCGAGGAAGTTCCAGGGCTTTTCTAGCTGGGTTAAAATCCTTATTTTCTGAAATTTCTTTTAATGCCTTTGGTTTGTGTGACATGAAATATATATATGAACCGGTAATTGTGGTAACGGAAATGAATGAGATGAGGAATACTTTAAGAACTGTATTGAATATATCCGGATTAGTCTTGGATTTTGTATTATTTTCTACCTTAGGTTTTTCTACCTTTTTCTTACCGGTGGATTCTTCATTTATTTTTTCTTCTGTTTTTTGTTTCTTCTTTTTCACTAAGCCTATTATACGTATAATTCGGATTTCCTGGCAATTAATGAGAAAGGAAAAAGAGAAATTTTTGATATCTGTTTGCTATAATGGCAGTGGATTTTTCATATAATGGCCCCATCGTCTAGCGGTTTAGGACGCTGCCTTCTCAGGGCAGAGACCGCGGGTTCGAATCCCGCTGGGGTCACCATTTAACCTATAGTTTGACATCACTTTGTAATTCATTTAAAATACCGGAAACACACTATCCTATGACATTATATTAAAAGGAGAGAACAACGTGAACGTCAACTGGGACAAATACCGTGATGATGCCCTAAGAAGCGTCAGAGAAAAAGGTATCATTCCAATAGTCACCGATATTCGGCCAGAATTAGCTTCCATTGTAACAGAGTGCGTTTTTGAAGCTATGTTAAGAAACATAAAATGCCTTACTGCCCTCATTGATACAAATGGAGGCGATATAAGAGCTGGAAATGGAATTGCAAACACCCTATCGTTAGCTTCTGCCAACGGTATCGATATTACAGGGTTAGTTTTGTCCAGAGCGTTTTCCATGGGTTTCCATATTCTTCAGGCTTGCAAGATACGACTTGCCTGTAGGGGGTCCTGTCTGATGATGCATTGGGGACAAACTTCCTTACAAAACGA
>DBRB01000015.1:8947-45493 GCA_002305475.1 candidate division WWE3 bacterium UBA1379
ATTTGTTAGATTCCATAGTGGATGCGAGTGAATTCAAAATTCCATCCCCTAAGGAAAACGGAAACAGCTAGAAACTAAGTGTATTTACTAAATCGCCGCAAGGTTTTCCAAAACCCCATGGCGATCTTTCAGTCCATAATCCCTGCTATTACTTCCAAACTTTCTACAAAATCTTCTATTCTCTCGTTTGAAATAAAAACATCTTGGTTCACCATCAATAGAAATACCCGCCATCTCTTATATCCAGCTTTTATAGAAATGTGAGGAAGCAGTTTATTAAGATAAATTTGATAACCCTCTTAGAATAGAACTTTTCGAAAAGTTAAATCGACAAGTATGATTAGAAAACGTGGTTAATCAACAATACCACATTTCATCAGAAAGATATTACCTGTGGTGAGGTCTTTAGGTGCTGTTAAGAAAAAATTCAAACTATCTTTAACAGATACTTCATTTATGGAGATGTAATTTATATCTATTGAAATAGATACTAAATTAATCTTAGTCTTTCTTAAAAGTTTTGTTTTTAACTACTGGATATTTCGGGTTAATGGGTTCTTCATTAAGTCTAATCATAACTTGAACCTGCTTATGTAAAAATTCCACTCTTTTCCTCCATTCATATAATGAATCAAAAGTTTTTTCTTTCCATTCGTCAAAACTGTTATAAGTATTTATTAGATGAGTATAACGATCAGGATCTTCCCAGGTGAGGCCGTTTACAGGGAGGTTATCAATTGATAGATTTGCTTGTTTTGCCAAAAGACACCATTCAGTACAGGAACCTACACCAGTTTCTATTGAATGAGCGGCGATGAATTCGGCTGCATTTCGATTAAGTATATAAGGACCGTTCATTATATCTACATACTGGCCTATGACTTTATCAAGAATTTTTGATGCGATTTGCTCTGTTTCTATCCATGCTTTGGGATATGTTTCTAAAGCTATTGGGCTTCTTGAAATTACAGTTACATCATTTTTGGGTTCTAATTCTAAGGTTTTTATAAATTCTTCTGGTTTGGTTTTAATCCAGTGAAGCATTTTATCAAAATCGCAGACCATAAAATATTGAGAAAGAGAATCTTTGAGTGATTCTTTTAAAGCACTAAGTCTTCCAAATCCATATGGTCCTCCCTCAATGGTTTTAAAACCTAATTTTCTTACTAGTTCATATATTTGAAAAGTGGTTTCAGGAGTTATGGCAATTACTGATCCCACCAATTGTTGAGGTATAGTTATATCATTTAATATTGGTAAAAATAAATCATCAGGGTCATGAAAATATGATAAAAATTGCATAATGATAATTATAACAAAAAAAGTATTATTCTACTCTAATATTTATCTTAGTTAAATTAAGATTTTATATGGCTTTGTTTCCTAATGGATATCTTTGAATTATAAAGAAAATTATTTACATTAAATATATCTAATTATAGAAAATTCCAGGCCCATTACCAGGTCCAGTTACATGTGTAGTACCATCTGATACTCCCTCTGCTCCTTCAGGGGCAGAGTTATATAAACTTGGGGTATTTCCTTTAAAATAGAATAGTAAGCCGTTTTCGGCTGCTTTATCTGGTGCGTAACCAGCGCCTAAATTTGCAATTTCAGTCGTGTTAAGCACTCTGTTCCATACCCCAACTTGAGCGATTTTACCATCAGTACATCTGTTGTCGTCATAGATGCGGGCACCAACTGACCAGCTTCCTGTTGCCTGAGTAATAGTTCCACTACCTTCAGTAAAACCACCAGATGTATTCAATACTCCGTTAAGATAAGCAAAAGTAGAACCATCAATAGGTTCTCCAGAATATGTAAATAGGATATGCCTCCAACCTTGATTAATTAATTGGATATTAGTATACCGGTTTAAGTAGTTGGTGGATCTTCCAATAAGAAAGCTAACATATCTAGATTCGCCACTCATGGAATGAGTTAATGCTATAGCAAAATTGTTATTTTCTGTGTTATGTATACAAAATAGGTATCCATTATTGGAAGGGGATGGATATGCGTCAATATTTACCCACATTGATAAGGTCATTGGGCTATTAGTTAGATCTGCAATAGGGTTCCAATCTATACGGTCAGATGTACCGTTGAAATCTCTGCTTCCCACACTTTCACTTTCTGTAAGCCATCCCTCAGCGCACATATATGCAAGTGTTTTTCCTGAATATTCACCAGCTTTTTTGTAATCAGTAATTTGATGGGTGATAGATGTTCCAAACTCCATGTTATAATGTAATCTTGCCTGATAATCTGATTTGAAAACAACCTGAAGCATTGTTTCCGTATCACTTAACACATTAAGGAATTCAGGTTCGAATTTTACCATTAGGTTTTTAAAAGCAATATGAAGTGTGTCCTGGTCTTCTGATGTATATCCTCGGTGTTTCCAAGTGCTCATCCAGCCATGGTAATCCATACCAACCTCTATAGTTCCTCCGGTATCATTTGTAATTGCATTTTTAATTATATCGACGTCTTCATATGTACCTGTTGTATTCCAGATTCTATTATGATCTATCGTTGGAGCTTGTGGACATGATCTAAAATAACCAGACCATACTCCTTGAGGGTTTATGCATGGATAAACATAAAAGTCATTAAAACTTAAACAGTAGTTTGCAAGTTCTGATCCCCCTAACAACCATTCTACGCAGCCTTCCAATTGAAATAACCCTTGGATTTCCGATGGGTGGTTACCTGCAGTAAGGACGATCTTGTTTTTTGTGCCGGATCCGCTTGATATTTTAAAACCATAGTAAGGTAGTGCAGGTACTATCTTTGTACTCCCATCCCCTGCATCCCTAACTGTTGAGTATCCTATAATTCCATTAGTGGAGCTTGAAGTGTCGCTAACTAAGGGATTATCTAGCCATTCTGTTACCTTACGTTTAACTCGCTTGAACGGATACATTGGTAAAGCAGAAATATATATAGGTCCGTTTGGAAAAGGTTGATTATTATAAAATTCAAGATCAGTTTCGCCCACTATGATGTTATCAAAGTCGTTCCAAGAATCTGTATCTGCCGACTGTGCCCAACAGGCTAATTTTTCTCCAGAAATCATACTATAGTGATTTGCTTTACTGATTAAAAAATGAGGGGTTTTCCCTTTTAAGTGGCGAGTTTGTATACAATACCATGCCCAATTGTTTGACCAATGTTTTTTGGGAGTAAGTCTAATAGTTGGAGTGGTCGTTTCTAAAACGATATGACTTACAAGACTTCCATTGTCGAATGACGTGTTTATAAATGGACCAAGTCCTGTACTGCTTGTAGATGAGGAGATAGATCTTCTTGTTATTATAGACATAATATTAATGCAGTAAATTGACAGCTTTTATCTAAAAAAGAAGCATTTCACTACTTTATATCCTGGCCAGATACAAAACCATACCAATTTATGCCATCAATACAAATAAAAGTTAAAAGGTCGACAGCTCCTACCGAATTTGTAATGGTTGGAGTTTCTCCGCTTGGCCACATCACATTCTCAGGCCAAGTAACTGATCTATTTCCATTCTCATCTTGTTTTAGAGCTAAAAGAAAAGATTGTCCTGATGTAGGAGTAGGAAAGGTTAAAACGCAGTCATCTGTAAGTGTAACATAATGAATTGTGGCTGTTGTTAAGGCAGATAATGTAAGTGTACTTCCGGAATCCTCAACAGTGTCAACGGTTTCAGTTAGTAAATCCAATCCTAACTTGTGTGTA
Organism: candidate division WWE3 bacterium UBA1379; assembly: GCA_002305475.1. Taxonomy (GTDB): domain Bacteria; phylum Patescibacteriota; class WWE3; order UBA101185; family UBA10185; genus UBA1379. The sequence continues at coordinate 12,675 of DBRB01000015.1, forward strand.
CCATCACCTTTATGAGAAACACTTAAATAATCGTTTAATACATTTCCCCAGTTTCCAGCATCTTGACCTACTATAGGTAATCTTGACATTTTTTTCTATAATCCGTAAGGTCCTGAACCAAATACTTTTTTAGGTTTTGTTGATCGAATTATATCTAAATCATTTAATGATTTAATAAATCCTGTAACTCCCACTAGCGTAATAAATATAACTAGAGAATATTTAATAAATTCTTTTCTTGTCATGGTAGTTTTTTGATTGTTTTCTATAGTATAGAACATATTTTATTTACTAAATTATAAGTATTTTTATCTGTCTGTGCAACCTCTAATCATCTGAAGGTTGCTTCTTTTGTGAAATTATACATACAATGATAATTGATATCAAATATAAAACAATTATTGGTGTGGCCATAATTGTTTGATTAACGAAATCAGGGGTAGGTGTGAGGATTGCAGAAATGATAAAGCTGGCTAAAATTATATGCCTTAAGTATTTAAGAAGTATTTTTGGATCAAATGGATATATTTGGTGGAATATCAGCATTATTAAAGGAAGCTGAAATAGTATGGCAAATCCGAGAAGATATCTGGTCACAAATGAAAAATAGTCTTTTGTAGTAATTAGCGCTTGAAGCTGTTCCTGCCCAAACTTACCCAAGAAATATAGTGATGCTGGAAGTACAATAAAGTAAGCTATTGATATTCCTATTAATAGTAATAATGAAGAGGATATTAGGCTAAGAAGTATAGTTTTATTATGGATATTCTCAAAAGCAGGCTGAATAAATTTAATGATTTGATAAATGAGAATTGGGACGGATATAAGAAACCCGAAAGTAAAAGAAACTCCAAATACTGCCTCAAAACCCCCTATTGGCGAAGAATAGTAAAGAGGTTGATTTAAAGGTTTTATAATCACCGATAATAAGTGATCGTACCATAAATATCCAAGCACACTTACGAGGATAAAAAAACCGAACCATAAAAATAAACGTGACCTTAATTCGTCAAAATGTTCAAAAATTGTTTTTGGAGTATCTTTACAGCTAGTTTTATTCCTGTTTGTTGGGTTTTTCGGATTTTGTTGCTGATGTTTCATCACCTGAAATACCCTTACGTAGTTCTCTTAGAGAATCACCAATACTTTTTGATAATTCAGGAAGTCTTTTACTGCCAAAAAGAAGGAAAAGAATTATCAGTATTAGTAGTAGTTCTGGACTACCTAAACCAAACATATTATAATAAATATACAGATTATCTTGAAAAAATGCAACTAATGGTTAAAAAATACTGCATAATTTATCTTCTTATTTTTATAGTATTTATATTTAATGATTGTTTGGTTGCCTTAGCTTCCTCTTATGGAGATGGAGTATATGGCGAAGGTCAATATAATGTTGGGTCAACCCCGGCTCTAACAGCTGAATCTAAAAAAGATTCTAAATCTCCTTCCCCAGACTTTCATTGTGATGATATTGCTCCAAAAAGTGCACCTTGGCTAAATAGTGCTATTCCTCAGGATAATAATTCCATTTTGCTTACTTTTAATGATGCAGCCGATCCAGTAGAGTATTTTGAATTAAAATTTGGAAGAACCTCTGGGAATTATGAATGGGGAAGTATAAAAATAGGAGATAAGAGTATCAGGTCTTACCTGGTTAAGAATCTATCTCCTAATACAACATATTATTTTGTAGTGAGAGCGGGAAATGGTTGTGCTGCTGGCAGTTGGTCTAACGAACTATCTTCAATTATTCCTTCAAGGTCCTTATTTGAAGGAAGTCTTAATATTACAAGTTCTATGTTTAAAACATCTGAAAGTGAAAATCAAATACCTACGTGTAAAAACTATACAGTGAAAGATGGCGATACCCTTCGGTCTATAGCGTTTAGTCAATTAAATGATAGTGACAGGTATAAAGATATAATTGATCTAAACAAAGTTAATTACCCTTCTTTATTAAAATCAGAAAGTTTAGAGATTGGGTGGGATTTAATAATATCTTGTGAGGATAAGGAGAAAAGGGTGGAGCTAGCAGATGAGAAAGGATTATATGAACTTAGTGTTAAAGTGATTGATATTGAAAGCAAACCGGTCGAAGGTGCAAAAGTGACCATTCATTCAAATGTGCAAGAATCGGTTACTGATAAAGATGGTATAGCCAAATTTAATAATGTTGAGCCTGGTAATCATAAAGTGCTCATTTCATATAAGGGTTATAGTGGTGAACAAAGTGTAAATATCGCAGGTGAGGTAAAAAATCTAAATCTTACAATAACAATTGAGAAGAAATCTGCACCAATTTCACCTGTATCCCTTTGCACAATTAGTGTATTAATATTTATCATTGTGTTATTAATATTATGGCAACGTAAAAAACATTAGCATAAGACTAGTATAATGAATTTATAAACAATAAAGATGATAGTTCTATATGTTATAGAGAGCATTTAGAGCTTAGATAGTTTCTAAGTGTTATTTTTTTGAAAATATTGTTATATCTTATTGTTGATGAGGGTAAAACAAATAAGTGGAAAGTATGGTTGAAGTGGTCGCTGTATGTTTCAGCAGCATTATATTCTTTTGTCTTTCTTGCAACAGTAATGCTGACTAAGATAATAAATCGAATTTTCAAGAGAGAAATTGAGTGGGAATTGGTATTGGCAGTAGTGGTTATTTTTTGGTTAGTATTAATACGCATTTAGATATATACGAGACAGAAACACAGCCCTAAAGTCAAAAGACTGGATGGTGATTCGGTATGAGACGAATCTTAAATGTGATTACTTAAACCTATCATTTCTATGGTTGGTTTAAGACAAGCATCCACCTTATTAAGGTGGTTTTTTGTTTGGATATCTTTACTTAATCAGAACAGAAATAATAATATTATTTAACAATAGAAACGGAGAGTTTAAGTTAATAAATTTTATTGAGACATTGTAGTACCTTTAAACCTGAATATATCTATCAAGAAAGGAGATTGGAAATGAGAAAGTGGGCGTTTTTGGTTATGATTCTTTTTCTTGTTGCAGCACCACAGCCGGTTTATTCCGGTAATGAACCCGTCTCAATTCTGGTTTATGACTGGAAACAACCCCAGTCAGCTCTCGAATCAGCTGATGCCATAGTAGTTACCGAAAATACACTGATATCATTCCGGGAAGAACTTGCAGATTTGGTTGATAACAGCATTATTATATACAAAGGCAATCAGAAACATCTGATAGATACAATCAGACTGGCAAGTTTGTTGAAAAGGAATTCTGCACCGTATCTGGATCCAGGTAATTACAGTGATGTGATTTCGGGTGTGTACATCCGAAACGGTGTACCAATGTTAGTAACATACGTTGGATCCGGTATTGATCCGGTGAAACAACCACAAGGACTTGAGGGTTTTATCAAGGGGATACTAAGTTCAGCAGACAAGTATTTAGGTTATGATGCGGCAAGTTTTCCTGCTGTACGTACTTATCTTCCCAGTATATATGGTGGTGTAGGAAGTGCGTATTGGCAGCCGGATGCCATCTTTTATATCTCCTACCGGTATTGTCCGTATGGAGAGTATACGGAGGTTGATGTCAGCCAGAAGGTGGAAAATGATGATGACAGGAAATGGGATTATTGGGCCGTAGAGATCGAGCAGAATCTGTTACCCGGTCAGCGTATCTGTGGGGATGGTTCACTCTGGTTAAACAACGGCTTGATGAGTCAGGTGAATCCTCTAAACAGTGCGAATTTATATAAGTACGGTCCTTTAACAACTATCGGACAATCCTCTGCTTCTGTAAGCTTGGGATTTAGCAAGAATGGTCCAAGTCTTGGTATGTCATGGTCCTTTCCCTCCGAAGATGTAACCATTTTTAATTACTCGGAAGTGAGCAACAATTTTGCCAAATGGTTATTTCAATTGGATGGTTCAGGACCTGTTGTAGGTTCAACGTTTACTTCACAACCCGGTGTATCGATATACATACCGGATGGTAAATCCCCCTACTTTCTGAGAAAAGTAGAACCAGAATGGTTATTCATCCTTTCCAAGAGATTTACTGAAATGTTTACGATGTATTTCGGAGATTAAACATGAAGACATTCCGATCTTTGATGTTTGTTGTTTTGGTTCTGATGTGCATGTCCTGCCAGGGTACTGAAGCGGCTATCCAGTATTCAGGAAAAGAAATCGTGGTTCAAAGAGTATCCGGTGACAAGCTCCCAGCTTATGCAAATGGTCTCTCGGAAGTGGATGTGGGTGATTCTACTGCTGATGGTCTGATGATCAGTAATGATCTTGTTGACCAGGCATTTGATGATCCAATCCTGCGATCCTGGCTCAAAGAAGTTTCATATCATACTGTACTTTTGATTCCACAGGGCAATATGAAACGGGTGATCCAGATGCTCGAAGCAAAAAAGACATTAAGCGGATCGCTGATAGGCAAGAGTAATAGCATAGCAGTAATCAGACTAAAGAATCGAACCTCTGAGGATGATCTGGTACTGACCGGCTGGCTCGTTTTGGATCGGGAGAATTATTCTGCTGATTATCTGCAGGATAAAATTACAGAACTTCAGAATGTGATAGGGGAATGACAGGTGATAAGGTGATACAGGGAACTGATTATCAGTACTTGTGTCACCTTTTTTTACTTAAAATAGTGGACTATATACTCGAGCTGGATTCAGAGGTTATTTCGTTCAATATTTTTTCAATCTGTTCCTGAGATAGGGGAAGCCATGGTGAGCTGTCCGGGTTGGCAGCTGATGCAGCCGGGCTCTGTCCCTGATTCCACCACTTAGCCTGAAACGGAATACCCTCAAATAATACCCTTTCTCCCCCTTCATATATTATGGTCCCTGACCATTTCGGATATGTTCCCTCAGGAAGAGTGGGTTGCTGGATCGGTTTTTCTCCGGGAAGAACTGGTCCCATTAATTGCCAAGGTGTTTCCCAGGATTGCAAAACAGGATTATCCGGTACATCTCCTTTTGTCCACCACTTTGCTTCATAAACAAATCCTCTCCAGACGACTTTTACACCCTTAGGATACGCCCCGGTTTCCTGCCAGATCTGATAGGGGCTTGTTTGGGGATCATCGATAATCTGGGTTGTATCAATCGGTTCATCAATGGTAATAATAGTTGCGTTTTGAGTAATGTCTCCGTTAAAACCCTCGCTTAAAGCATAGGTAAAACTGTATTTCTCTTCTTTGACTCCGCTGCAGGAATCGGATACCACTTTGACATCTACATAGTTTTCTCCGCACATAATATCTCTGTTGGCCGACCACATTGATACACGCCCCACTTTCATACTTAAAGCAAATTCATTCAGATTTTTGGCATCATCAAGAGTGAAAACTTCATCTACTACATCGTTTTGTCCGATCATCGGAGTTGCTCCCAGTTTTCTCCAAAGAGTATCAGTGCTTAAATTGATATCAACTTGTCTGTATAGAATATCCAGTTGTCTTTGCGTCTGAATGAGTGCCTGCCTGGTGGACTCAAACATAGTCTGATTTGGATCTTTAGCTCCCCCATAATCCATAGTCATGATATTGACTCCTGCCAGATCAACTCCATTTTTTAGCATAATAGATACTGCATCAGTTCCTTCTTTTGTGAGCCCATGTGGTAAAACAGGAATAGTGAGCCATACAGCAAGGTTTTTTCCTTCTGATCTACGTTTTGTCTGCAGTTGTGCAATAACTTCTGCTCTGCGCACTGATGCTTCCGTATTTGACAGATTTTCCCTTTCCAGATCAATATCTATGGTATCAATATTGTATCTGTTTATTACTGACTCATAGGCGTTTAAAAGCTTTTCCTTATCCTCACACTTTGATGCAAGTTCACTGTTGAGTGCACCTCCGAAAGAAATGGCAATTTTTCCTTCCTGCTGCTGGAATCTGGCAATTCTTCGATCAAGGTCTAATGCTATAGTGACTTCATCAGGTGTAAAGAAAGTACCCCAAGTAGGCACACAGGGATCTTCTTTTGAAGAGACAATAAATGCCAGGACAATATTTGTTGTTTGTGTAGAACCAAGCTGTTCAAAGGGATACGTGGGTTTGGAAGTCACATCCACATAAGCTCCGAACCAAGGCTCCACATCAGGAAGATCAATAGTTTCTATTTCACTTTCCCATTTATTAACCGAAAAATAGCCGATAATTAATATAACGACAAATAGTAATATTAATCTGATAGGTGATAATTTCCTTGTCGGTTCATTTTTATATATATTTTGATTATCAGTCATAAATTATATGGCAGTACTCTTTTTGTTGCTTAAAACTAATTCATCAATTGTTCCGTATGGTACCGAACCATGTGGATCTCCTTGATATAAAACCGATTTCCAGTTAAATTCAAGCGCCTTATTCTCAGATAAGTCTTTCTTTTTCTTCGGTTTGCTATCAACATACAGCATATCAGTTACACCTAGCCAGATATCAATCAGCAAATTACCCACACCGATATAGGAAACAATCGCCCAGGTTGCGGTAAATGCATTAAATCCCGCAAATGCGGCATTACCCCAATTTTGACCCTGGATATTTCTCCATAATGTAAACAGAGAAAATCCAATGATGAAAAGAGGAGCTAATACATAGGGCAGACCTGCTGCCGTACGATTTTTAATCTTAGGAGTACGGGCAAAAGGAATTTTCTTTGTTGTTAATCCCTGTTGTAGTGACTTTGCTACTCCTGCAATATTAACGGGTAAAAGAATAAGGTTAAATCCGTAGATTCTAAAAATATCCGAATAACTGTATCTACAATATTTCAGATCACTGGACATAGCAATAAAGTAGGGCAAGGCGGAAAGCAGAACCAGTGGGCTTAAAAGTCTTCCATCATAGGGATATGCCAATAGAAATACCAGGCCGAAGTTGGACCAGGCGATGGATGCCATGTAGTTTACTCTTAATAATATCTCAGTCAGGGAGACAGGTTTTCCTGATATCCGTCTTTTATGAATATATGCTAAAAACTTGGGTAGGATTAATAATCCCCCGTTTGCCCATCTTCTGCGCTGAACCACCAGAGAGCCAAAATCAGGAGGAGTTGCACTGTAACTTAATCGCTCAGGATAATTGACCAGTTTCCATCCGTGCAATGCAATATCGATACTGGATTCAGTATCCTCAATGACTGTTCTATCCTGAATATATCTTTTAATCTCAAACCCTCCGATATATTCTTTTTCTACAATGTCATCCAAAGCTTTTTTCCTGATAACTGCATTGGCTCCTACCCAGAAAGTTGCATTATAAAAGCTCATACCTTGATGAAGAATATGCTGGACATCCGTGGTGGCACCTGAGATTCTTTCAATTCTTGTGGGTGCGCCACGGAATGAAGAATAGGGAGTCTGAGTAACTGCTACAGCAGCATTATCAGGCTGCTGCAAAAAGTAGACTAAACGGAGACAGTATTCTTTAAGCAGAACAGAATCAGCATCAAGTGTAAGCAGAAAGTCACTGTCAGGAATATACAGGTCATTTTTTTCCTGTTTTGTGGTCGGAATTAAGTAAACACCCTCCGGTGTAGTTTCTTTTTTATACCTGTTTCCCATCAAACCGATGTATGAATTAAGATTCATTGCCTTGTTTGCTTCATGAGATAATGATGTATATCTCTTACGTTCAAATACCTCCACTCTAGCGCTGAATATCCATAACAGTCTGTTTATCAGCTGAATCATGCGTTCTTTGGTCATGTATGCACCTTCCTGGTGTGAGATTAGCAATGCCTTACTTACCATATCCAGATCTTTCGCCAGATCCCGTAGCACCTGATCTGTAAAAAAGATATCAACATGATCCTCGATTTTTTCTTTGCTTGCCAAATTGTTTAACCAATTAGCCGCCCATTTATATTCTTCTGCTATTTCAGGAAGATAATTTGTAAGATCACTTTTGTTTTTTTCACTAACACTATTAAACTTATCCATTACTCTATAGAATCTTTTATAGGGTGAAGATAAGAGATTCGGTATATCTTTTTCCAGAGCTAAAGTTTTCTGATATCTTTCTTCATGCTCAGGGCGGATTTTTCTATTGTCATCATCCACAAGTAACACTACTTTAATATTTGGGTATTCCTGTAAAGCTGCAGACAGTAGTGTTTTTCTAATAACACTTACTTCTTCACTATATGAAGGAACAAGAACTGTTATGGACGGTTGATGTTTTGAAAAATACTGATCAAGCAGTATTCTAGGTACTCTTACATGTTTGCTGAATCTTAAATATGCACCCTGTCTGGCAACCAGATACATTAATGCTGAAAAAGTTAAGAAAGTAACAACTACCAGATACCAGAATACTTCAATGGTAAAGTTATAACTTTGAGGTCCTTCTATTAATTGTCTGAAGATAACGGATACTACATATAAAATCCAAAAGAATACCGTTAGCACTATTGATAATCTGCTTAAGGCAATCTTTCTATTTGATGGTATTTCATGAAGATAGGGGAGAGGATCGGTTCTCTTCTCCGTACCCCACTGTCTTTTTAATTTTGTCTTCTTGTTTTCCTTCTTTAATATATTTAATTTTTTCATATCCTTCCTTGCGATAAACTCTATTGGGGATTCTAGCATAATAATTGACAGCCATCTATATTTATTCCTGTCTATGGAAAAATATTGTATAATCTTCAGTTAATAAATAATAAAAAATGAGACCTTCTTTGATATTTCTAATACTATTGGATATAATCTAGTTATTACTCATCGATGTCGGGATCCTTATTAGGATGGCCGTAGAGCCTCTAGGTGTATACCAAGAGACGCATCGGTGGGTAGATATAAGTCGATGTATTTGCTTTGAAAGTCAGAGATTCTCCCACCTTCAGGGTTAAGTTGGTTTATACCATCTCCCGTTGGAGGAACTGGAAGACCTTCCGAAGTAAAAGACAATTTAATAAAGGATTGTTTTATAAATATCGTTTTGATAGTTCATCAATCCAACCGTGATACAGTTCATGTTTTCCTAATCCGATTACTTCTTTTTCCATGGTTTCAAATTGTTCATCAAGGCTTGCTTTTGTGGATTCATCAAGCTTTATATCAGCTTCAGGAAAAAGATAAAGGTTTTCTTTTGTGATGTGATCGGTTAATAATGCTATGTATTTTTCTGCATTCTGGATAAATTCCTGATATGCATTTTGCTCTTTATTAAACAACGAGAAAGCTTTATACATATTTTCAGTATATTCACGTCCTATATCATGATCCTCTAATAAATCCACAATCAAAGGCTCCCAGTCATTATCAATATCATCACGTTCCAATTCAGGGAACAGTATGTCTTCCTCCTTGCTGTGATGGCATTTATCTGCAAATTCCTTCAGAAATTCGAGAACTTTTTCAACATCTTCATGAGGAACATCTTCCTGTAGTTTTAGTTTTATCGTAATTTTTTTAAGTATCCTTAGCATCTGAAGAATACCGTTATGTTCATTTAATAAGTCTTGAATAGGATTTTGCATAGATTGAATATATCAGAATAAATCTTTTTGTTAAGGGTGTTGAATGTAAAATTAGCTGGGAATAATCAAGTATTACCGTATACAGCAGACATTTTGGATTTCCTTTTTGTTCCTAACCAGATACCCAGAAGAAGAAAAAGAATAATACTGATCAAACCGCTCATCGGTGAAACCAACCAATCTGTATTTGGTGCAATTATGATATGTTTCTCAGTGAATAGTTGGATGAGAAAAGCATCCTCTACCATGTGTATCAGGACTGTAGGCCACACTGAATTAGTGAGCAGGCGAAGTTCACCGAAAACTATCGCCCAAGAAAGATATGTAATCAGCACCATAAATAAAAACATCGGCAAACTGAGAGTAGTAAATTCCTGAATATAGTTCTGATCGAGAAAAAATAAGTAGTATGGTAAATGCCAGATAGCCCAGATAAAACCCACAATCAGATGTCCGATAAAAATATTGATATTAAGTGAATATACTTTGGGTGCCAGATATCCTCTCCAGGCAAATTCTTCAAATATGTTCTTAATAAACATAGGAAGAAGACCCAGTAAAAATGTATATGCGAATACACCTACTGTGCTTATTGAGAAGGTCGGAGTCGATATCAGCCCTAATCCTTTTCCTATCAATATTGTTAAGGTAATAATAACCGGAAAAGCCAGTAGGGAGATTAAATACCATCGGATATTTCCTTTAAGATTCGGCTTTAATCCGAAATCCTTCCATCCATCTTTGGCAAAAATCCTTAGCAGCAGTGCAAATATTGAAGGAGTAATAAGCCATAAACCCATACCGGGTGTTTCTGTTTCCTGATTATTAATAAAGGTATCCAGCCAGTGACCAATCCACCCGCTTATGACGACAACTAATATAAAGATGCTGAGATTTCGAATGGTAATTTTATTTCCCAGATTATTAAAAAAACGTATGTTCATTTCATTATTATCCTCAAATTAGAATAACAACAAAATATGTAATGGGTCAACATTCATTGGAATATATTTATAATCATCTATTATTTCTTTGATAAATTCAGCCATTAATTATATAATTCCCAAAATGTTACTTATTGAAATTTCACATATCTTAGATATTTGTTGTTGTAAGCCAATTGAATAGTTGGTTTACAGGTGTGTGTTTTCTTTTACCTCTTTATTAAATCCAAATTAAATCAAAGACAGCATTAACCTGCATATCAGGTATCAGAATTGAAAAAATCCGATATTTGCTTCGCAGGAAATGTATTTATTTTTTATGAGGTTATATGAAAGAACTAACACATATAAATATGTTTTTATTTGATCATGCCCAATACAATCTAAAGGATGTATTCGGTAACAACATCTTGCTTAAAGTTGATTACAAAAATAATCAATATCAGATATTGTCCGATTCATCGGATATATCTGATTTGGTAAATGAAGAAATTTCAAATTTCGCCAGGGATTTATTAAAAAGAAAATCAGGGAAAAACTTTATTGAGGTTTAGGAATCTTTAACTGATTTCACATAGATAATGGTTACACTAAGCTGATGAAGAATTTATCGGAAATCAATCCGGCAATTCTAGTTCTGGTAGTGGGAGGAATACTTCTTGCTATATATTTAACAGGAAATAGAAACATTCAGAAAAATACAAAGCTAATATTGCCGGAAGTGCTTAATGAAAGTGTAGTAATTCCGCAGAAATTGTGCCCTAAGCAGTTGTCAGATCGTGATCTTCTACTTCCTGATTTGGTTGGGGAAAAACTAAGTGATGTGTTTATTGAATTTGAGAGAGGCGAAAAGGTTCTCCATTTTGATACAACGGTATCCAATATCGGAGACGGTCCTTTGGAAATGTGGGGAAGTTACAACCCAAACACTGATTCCATTATGGCATCACAAAGGATATATAAAAAGGATGGGACATATATTGAAACACTAACCGGAAATTTCATCTATCACGAAGAGCATGCACACTGGCATTTTGAAGAATTTACGGAGTTTGAACTTTATACATACCGGTCTGATGGAATTCCTGATAAAAAACTTACATCAACAGGCAAGATGACCTTTTGCTTGTTTGACAGAAATTTTCTATACGATTCTTCACTGCCCGGTGTTACAGATACAGCAGGATACCCAAATTGTGATCCTGTTATTCAGGGGATATCTGTAGGGTGGTCAGATACATACGGAGCAAAGACACCCGGACAGGATTTAGAGCTGGGTAATATTCCTGACGGGAGATATGCGGTAAGATCAGTAACTGATCCGAGGAACAGAATTGTTGAAAAAAATGAAGATAATAATATTACGGTGTCCTATATTGAAATAAATGGAGATAATGTTTCCATATTATCCGGACCATGATTTTAGGAAGAAAATTATTGGCATAACAATCAAAAATAACGTAAAGCCTTTTTTGGGGGTAGTTAGATCAAAGCGATGTTGTTAAAATACGGATAATGTTAGAAAAAATTCCGTTTATAGAAAATCTATTCCAACTTCAAGGCAACCTATATCTAACCGATTTTTTAGATATTGCGGTGATTGCTCTTCTAATTTACAGTCTTTTTCTGTTTTTCAGAAGAACAAGAACCTATATGGTTTTTTTGGGGTTATCGATTACTTTCGGATTATATGTCATAGCTGAAACACTAAATCTTTATTTAACCTTTATTACGTTAAGATATTTTGTAGGTGTTTCAATTATTGTTTTTGTGATTGTATTCCAGGGTGAGATCAGAAAATATTTTGAATTTCTCGGTCTTGCCGGAACTAGACAGATAAAAAGAGGTTCTTTAGCACCAAAATCCCCCTCCACAGGAGAAATCATTCAGGCATGTGTGAAGATGGCACAGGCAAAGATAGGTGCCTTAATAGTTATTCAGGGAAAAGACAGTCTTGATTCTTTTATTGACGGGGGAGTCACATTAGATGGTGTAATATCAGAGGATGTTATCCTCAGCATCTTTGATCCTCACTCAGATGGACATGACGGAGCAATGATTGTAAATAATGACAGAATTTCGAAATTCGGGGCACATCTACCTCTTTCCACCAATTTTAAAGAAATCGGGAAACACGGTACCCGTCATAGTGCAGCCTTGGGATTAACTGAAAATTCAGATTCCTTATGCGTTGTATGTTCGGAAGAAAAAGGAAAAATTTCAGTATGTAAGGATGGAAAGCTTAAAACTCTGCTGCAGTTTGGTGATCTGGAGAAGGAGTTGGAAAAATTCATCAAGGCTAAATTTGTTAAACCCGAGAAAAATAAATACCGTGATGTACTGACCAGAAACCTTTCGTTAAAAGCGGGAGCTATGGCTTTAGCCATAGTTATCTGGTTTTTTACTGCATATCAGGCAGGTATGCTGGAGAAAAGTTATACAGTGCCTATTGTATTGGAAAACACTCCGAAAGATATTGTAATTAAGGATTACACTCCAAAAACCGGTACTATCACTTTAAGTGGTAGGGGAGATGCCATTTTTTCCGGCATAAAAGAAGATAATCTGAAGATAAAGGTAGATGTATCAAAGGTTAAAAATGGTGTAAATGAAGTAGTGATCACCGAGAAAAACATCGATATTCCTGCTAATACCTTCCTGGTAGCTTTGGAACCTTCTTCATTTGTTATGAACGCCTTAAAGTACAATCTGGTGAAAGTTCCCGTAGTTCCGAGAGTAAACGGAGCTGCAGCACAAGGTTATCGGGTGAGCAGTATTGTAGTTGATCCTGATGAAGTGGAGATTTGGGTACCGGAGGGAACAAATGCACCAACTGATTTGTCAACGGATGAAATCGGGGTATCTGATCTGACACAATCCTTGATTATTCCTGCAGGATTACAGGTGCCAAAAAACATGACTCTTGCGGAAGCAGGATTAGAAATAAGCATATCCGTAACTGTGGAAAAAGAAGAGTAGCATAAAATTACCAGATTCTGTTGTTTATCTCCTCCCAGAATAGTTCCACACCTCTATCACTCATCTCCAAATCCAGACTGTCGTGTACGTAGTTTTTAAATGACTGAAGCAGTATTCCGCTATTGTATCTTTCATGTATGAATTCGGCAGATTCTTTTGAACCTAAAGGAAGAATCAATCCTCTGGGATTTTTAGAATATGGATTTAAATATTTATGTCTTTTAAGAAAATTGAGGTTGTCATACTCCTGTCTGCCAATTGGCTGAGAAAAAAACAGAAAAGAACCTCCTACGGAAGTATTACTTAATAATACTTTGAATGCTTGTTCAGAAGGTTTGGTAATTTCTGCTGAAATTGCATTATTAAGATAAATGTTATTGTACATATGAATAACTTCAGAATAACTTTCGGAAACATACAACTGCAGATAATCTTTGTTTTTGGAATTATGAATAAATCTATCCGTGAACGGAGCTTTACGCACAACTGCAAAAAATTTAAATCTTGAAGATACTGAATGTAACTGAGACATAAGGTGTTCAAAAAACGTCATCCCAACAGCCGCACCTGATACCGGGATTACTACATTAATAGGATTACTTTGGTACGGATCGTACTGGTTTAATCTGTCCAGCAGTTGTTCATCAGAAAGATCATCTGCAAATGATGGCAGAACCGGATACGGGTTAACAACAATTTCTACCTTTCTCAGACATTCTTTTTTTGCATATGACTCAAGATCATTTTTGGTTTTAAATCCAGGTACACAAATTAAGTCCGCTACATCAACATACCAGATATATTGCGGTGAATCGTCAGTAACCTGCACAACCAAATAAATACGTGTTTTCAGCTCATCTTCCAACTGTTTTTTTATAGCACCAAGTTGATGAGCCAGACCGAAATGCGTGGATACGATGATTACTTTGTCCGGAATTACCGGTTGAGATCTGATAAGAGATGTAAACTGAAGTGCCAGGTCTTCTACATGAGTTTGTAAATATTTTCGGTAAAATCTGGTAAATATTGTCTGTGGCTGACCTCTTTGTACCCACTCACTGATGTGTCTGGCAGTTGTATTTAAACTGGTAAATCTATGTAGTGTTTCAATAGTTTTATCCGAAGGTGCAAACACAACATATTTCATGTTTTTCGGAATGCCTTCCATTAGTGCATCCGCAACCCGCATATGACCAAGACCTGCCGGAGCATATGTGAATACTATTAGAGTCTTATCCATAAATATAGTGTAGTGGATATTTTCGAAAGCGTAAATTATTCCAGATATTATGGAGTAATAATCCTACATCACTATGGGAAATAGAAGAAACTATATCATCATAATCCGCGTCTGTTGACAAATAGATAGCCATCAATTAGATTTGTTAAATCTTTGTTAAGGATATGTAAACTTCTTCCACAATTCAGAACTATTTCTTCTGTATCTGTGCGAAGAGAAAGGGCTAAATAAATGCAGACAATAAATAAAAATACAAAGACATATAATCCGACATTAAGCTATATCACGGAAAATTTCATTTTAACCGTTGAACAACTTCCTCAATCTACCAATATGGTATTTAAAATGCTTAATGATCATATCAAAACCGGTACTCTTCCTCTGACCTTTGACAGATTATCCGAATTATTTCCTGAAGTACTGGGTACGAAGTGTTTTAATAAAAAACATCTTCCGTTTTGTGAGGAAGTAAAAAATACTGAAACCGGACATCTCTTTGAACATATATTAATTGCCTATCTGCATCAGTTGAAGAAAAATGCGGATGGTGTTGATATGAAATTTTCAGGAGTTACTGTGTGGGACTGGAATGAAGAACCCAAAGGTACATACCAGATCACAATAAACAGTGAAGGTTGTTATGATCATATAATGCCAAAGGCTTTGCAAATGAGTGTGGTGTTGATGGATAAAATATTGAGTTAATTCCCAACAATAAAAACGAAATTAAATTATGTGACTTTTTGATAAAAACAACAAGGAGGCGGAATACCGCCTCCTCATCCGTCTACAATTCAAAATTTAAAATATTTAGTTTTTAAGCAGGGTGTGCGGTCAAGATCCAACTAAGTATTTTCTTCATCCAGATCCGGCCAGTCACGATCCCGATCGAGATCGTCCATAGTCCCACCGGTGGTACCTCCTGATTTTCCAGACATATCCTGTCCTGATGATTGAGAGCCTGTCATACCGCCGCTGTTATCCTTATCTTCGTCATCTCCACCGGTCTGTCCTCCCATTTTTCCTTTTTCTTCTTCTTTATTTTTCTTATCTTTTTCTTTGTTGGCCAATGTTAACACCCCCTTTCACCATAAGCTTCATACTGATAAAGCTTATCGATGTAATTTAAAATTTACGGGTTTAAAGAGTTATTCATTATCACCGCCTTCCCTTCCCCCGGATTGGCCGCCTTTTCGACCTTTTCGCTCGGACCTCTGATTAGCCATTCGGATACACCTCCTCTCAAATTACAGGGATATTTATACATAACGCGTGTTGGTTTAGAGTTAAAAAGAAGTTAGTTGAGAGATAAAACAATAGATAGAATTATTTGGATCTGTTGTCTACATTAAAGGCAAAAGTACTAAGAATAGTTCTGAATATCTCCTCAAATACTACAGGTGAAGATTCCACTTTTGAGATGATCATTATCTTATTGGTGTTGGGTATCTGAAGAAATATCATATCGCCCCACCATGCATAACCTTTAAGTAGAGTGGCTTTTACATTCCCTACCATTACTTCACCTTCAGATGGTTCCGGTCGTTTTCCGGTAATAACTTTATAGTCTTCCATCAGAGCTGTTTTTTGAATATCCAGGTAGTCGGAGAATTGTAGATTAGATCTGTTGATATCAATAAAGATGGAAAATCCATTGAATGCTTTTCCATTACTTTCATCATAAGCTTTTTTGTCACCAAAGGTTACGATTCGTTCAACCTCCCCTTTAACCGGACCCTGGATATTGCAGCAGTTGATATCAAGTAGGGGGTGGACTAGGGAGAACCGATGTTCTCTATTATAGAAGGTTTCAAAATTCGGTTTTTCCGGAGCGGGAGGTTTACTTAAAAAGGTAAACGTATTTAAAATTTCTCTTGCAGTCTGTTTATACTTTTCTTTATATCCAAGGTCACCCCGATAAACTAATGTAATTTCATAAAGATAGTTATTTAAAAAGACAAAATATTCTTCAATATCCACCGGACAGTTGTAGATACTGACAGTAGTTGACGGTATGGTATCAATATTTACTTCCGAAATATCTGATATGGTATGTAAAGCAGAACAGTTCTGTTTATAACTTGCTGCCTTACCGTTTGTAAAGTCAGCTGTATTACTGTTGGTTACTCCTTTGTTTACTGTCACGCGGAAAATATATCCATCTAAAAGGCTGTTATCATCAGTTAGGTCAGCATATTGTTTTTCACCGGTATATACTATCTGATATACGCGAGGTTTATCACCGTTTTCTTCTTCGGGTGGTAGAGTAAGCGTGGTATCAGAAGGATACTTTAAAAAGAAATTATCTTTGCTATTCCCTGTTTCTAACCATACAATTTTTTCGGGTTCCTCCTGAGTGATTGGTTCCTGCTGCTGAACAGGTTTGGGTGGGAGGCTTCGCATCTGTTCTATCTTTATTTTTGAAAAGACAATAAATCCGGCAAAGCCTAGTATTCCCAATAGTATAAGCAGTAGCTTAATTTTCAGGGGTATTTTGAAACGTCTTTTTACAGAGGATTTGACCTGATCGGTATTATTTTCCATCACAGGGCTAGAATTTTCTTCCGGAGTGACTGTTGAATTTTCAGGTAGAAGATTAATACCGTCCATATATATGAAAATATTTTATCAAGTTACGATTGTCTATTCCACTATATAATATATTTTTATAAAATTATTATTTTAAATTAAAATTTCACGGACTATATATTTTATTTTTTAAGAATTAAATAATTATTTTTTAAAAACTCTTGAAATTATCTCCAAATTAATATTTAATTAATATAGAAATTTTTATATATATAAAAATTTCCTGCCCGCATGTTCGATCGAAGAATAGAAAAAAAGATAAAAATAAAATTAGTTATTGTTATGTGATACTCCCGTTTTGATGAGGGAGTATTTTTTGTGAGCGAAAGCGATCAAAAAAAAATAAGTATGGATTTGTAAGGAGGTGAATGTCATGCCAGTAAAGAAAAGAGCAACCAAGAGAACTGCAAAGAAAACTGTGAAGAAGGCGGCAAAGAAAACCGTCAGAAAAGCAGCTAAGAAAGTCGCAAAGAAAAGAACCGTTAAGCGAACTCGAAGATAATCGAGAACTTTCGGAATGATTTATTAATCAAAAACGGCGGATAAAACCGCCGTTTTTGTTTATATATACTTAATTATTCTGTCACTTTTCGTTAATGAAAATTTGATGTACTATAAATCATGCCACCAGAAATTAAATCAACATCCAAAAAGTCGAAAACGAAATATGTATTTGTTACCGGAGGAGTTATTTCCGGTATAGGAAAAGGTATCAGTACTGCATCCATTGCTTCTCTGATAAAAAGTGCAGGATATAAAATCTCTATCATGAAAGTTGATATGTATTTAAATATCGATGCTGGTACTATCAATCCCATGGAGCACGGAGAAGTTTTTGTAACTGAAGATGGTATGGAGACAGATCAGGATTTAGGAAATTATGAAAGATTCATTAATCAGAATTTTCTTAGACATAATTACATGACAATGGGACAGGTTTACTATGATGTGATTACACGTGAACGTCAGTTTGAGTACGGAGGACAGGATGTTGAAGGTCATGTACATATTCCTAATGAGATAATCAGAAGAATAAAAGAGACTGCGGAAAAAGATTCCGCAGAAGTGATGTTTATTGAGGTTGGGGGTACAGTAGGAGAATATCAGAACGTAATGTTTTTTGAAGCAATCAGAAGATTCAGACAGATGTATCCTGACAGTGTATTTCTGATTCATCTTGTATATCTTCCTCGTCCCGGACATCTTGGTGAAATAAAAAGCAAACCTGCACAATCTTCAATCTATGAATTATATAAATTAGGACTACAGCCTAATTTTGTGATTTGCAGGAGTGAAACGGCTATTGACTCAAAAAAGAAAAGTCTGATTGCATTTAATGCAGGAATTCCCGAAACTGCAATTATTGCCGCACCTGACGTTGATTGTGTTTATAAAATACCTATTTTATTTAAGAAGCAGAATCTTCATCTGGAACTTCTTGAGGTGATGGGATTAGAAGCAAAGAATAAACAGAATGAGGAATGGGAACAGCTGACGGAAAGAATTGATAAACCGGAGAATAGATTGAAGATTGCGATTGTTGGAAAATACTTTAGTTTTGGAGATTCAGTATTGACTGATGCATATTTATGTGTGCTGGAAGCTGTCAGACATGGGGGATGGAAACTGGATACGGAAGCTTTAATTCAGTGGTTTGATGTAGAACGGTTTGAAGATAAAGAAGAGGAAAAGAAGATTACTGAGGAACTCAAGCAATATGACGGTATCATTGTTCCTCAAGGTTGGGGTTCAAGAGGAGTAGAAGGAAAACTGAAATGTGCGAAGTTTGCCAGAGAAAATAAAATTCCATATTTGGGTCTTTGTTTTGGAATGCAGATGGCGGTTATAGAATACGCAAGAGATGTCCTGGGTTTGAAAGATGCCAATTCGGAAGAGGTAAATCCGAAAACAAAAAATCCTGTTATACATATAATGCCTAATCAGAAAGAATACATGAAGAATAAACAGTATGGAGGGACGATCAGATTAGGAGCATGGCCATGCGTTTTGAAAGAGGGTTCTATTATTGAGGAGTCATATCGTGAATTCGGAGATGAAAGAATAGATGATAAGAATATTGTTTTTGAAAGGCATCGACATCGTTATGAATTTAATAATGAATATCGGGAGAAACTTGAAAAAGCAGGTCTAATTGTATCCGGAACATCTCCTGATGGAAAGTTGGTTGAAGCTGTGGAGTTATCCAGAGATGAACATCCGTTTTTTGTTGGTACACAGTTTCATCCGGAATACAAATCACGACCATTATCTCCGCATCCATTGTTCTGTGCATTCATGAAAGCGTGTATTAAACCGGCAATGGTAAAGAATAAAAATAGCGGAGTAAGATCATAGACCTTTCTCCGCATATTAACTGGAGCCTTTGATGTTTATTGAGAAATCACTTTAATGATTTTCTGTACCAATCTATACTGATCTCCTACCAACTCCAAAATTCCTTCCCTAATCAACCCATCAAATCTTGCTTTGTGAGTGTTAATAAAATATCTTCGACCGAACATCCGGTTTCTCACATATTGGGATATGTTCATATCGGAGAATTCCTCAACCTTAAATTCTTTCCAGAAAGAATGCAAATCATTAAGGGTAAATGATACATTCCACTCTAGATTTTTTACACTTAGGTAGACAACAATCATCATCAGGTAAATGTTCAGTTCTTCACTGATGGTGATTTTCCATACATCATCCATGACAACCTTATTTGGTGTCTTCATAACTTTTCTCCTTAATTTGTGTATGGCAGTGTTATTATATGGGTCTTACTTTATAAGTTAACGACTTGTTTAATTGTATATACTTTTCTGTCTCCTACATCAAAGTATATTCGCATTAAAAGTTCTCCCAAAAATCCGAACATCACTAGCTGAAAACCTAAAATAATGAACATGACGGAAAAAATCAGAAGCGGTCTGTCTCCAATATTTTCACCAAAGACAAATTTTTCCACCACTAGAAATAATGCCATCAATGATCCTAGACCGAATAATCCAACTCCGGTAGAACCGAAAAGTCTTCCTGGCATTAAGGTATAGGGTTTTTTTGACATATCAACCAGGAATTTTAAGGTGAAAAGATCAAAAAATACTTTAAAGGTTCTAGTAATTGATCCATAGCTGGATGTTCCATAAATTCTGTCTTTGTATCCGACTTCAATCTCCGTAATTTTATTGGTGAATAATGAGCTGTATGCCGCAAAATATCTGTGCATCTCTCCATACATTCTCAAATTCTTTACCACAAACTGTCTGAAACCTTTTAATCCGGAACCGTTGTCTTTTAATCTGACTCCTGTTATTTTCACAATCATTTCATTTGCGAAAGCGGAGGGCAGAGTCCTGAGGATTGATGTTGCTTTTCCTGTTTTCCATCTTCCAACTCTATGAGTATTAACTACATCAAATCCCTCATCTAGTTTATTTACTACATTTAAAATTTCTTCAGGATCAATTTCGATATCCGATGAATAAGTGAGCACGTAATCACCTTTTGCATGATCAAAGCCGTTTTGATATCCCTGAGTCATTCCCATATTTCGTCCGTGTTGAAGAAGCTTCATATTTCTGTCTTTTTCCGCAAGCTTTAATAGTTCCGTCCATGTACCGTCCTTGGAACCATCATCTACAGCAATAATTTCATAATCAAAAGGAGCTTTTGATAATACCTTAGTAAGTTCTTCATAAAGAATAGGAATGTTTTTTTCCTCGTTATAGCAGGGAATAACTATTGATACCAATTTTTTATGGCTATGCATATGTGTTCCTTTCGGTGCAGTGTTTGTAATTTTTTCTTGTTCATTATTCTTCATATTTTTTATTTTGTATTACTTTTTAATTATTTTACGCTCACTACTTTCTTATACCAATCCTCCTGCTTCAGAAACCATTCATAATATATTTCCACGATTTTTTCAAGTGGAGTTTCCGGGTTAAAGCCAAGCATTTTATTAGCTTTACTGATATCTGCATAAGTCATCATCATTTCACCCGGTCTAGGTGGAAGTTGTTTAATATTAACTTGTTTGCAGGTAACTTTTTCCACGGTTTTAATTAGTTGATCCAGAGTAACAGGTGATGAATTCCCCAGGTTGAAGATTTCATAATTAAAAGGTTTGGCAAATACTTTTTCCAGTACTTCAAACATATGAATAACATAAAAGTAGTCACGTCCGCTTTTTGTTAAGTCTTCCGTTTTCCAGTAAAGTGGGAATTCATATCCGAATTCACATGATTTAATAAGTTTTGGCAGAGCCAGATCCGGTCTTAACCTTAAACCGTTGGGATTAAATATCCTAAATATTGTTGAGTTGATCCCAAAGTTCATGGAATAGGTATAGATCATAACCTCAGCTGATTTTTTAGTGGCTGGGTATGGAGCTAAAGGCATGTCTGTGGACATTTCTTCCGTAAAAGGTGTCGGATTGTTTCCGTAAATGGATGAGGTTGATGCAAAAATGAAGTTGTTGCAATGATCTTTTCTACAAAGTTCAAGTAAATTTACTGTAGCTTCTTCGTTATTACGTACATAGTCTGCGGGAGTCTTAAAGGAATCGGTGACACCGGCCCAGGCAGCCAGATGAACTATTGCATCAAATTTTTCTTCTTTATCAAATACATCAGTAAGAGATTGTTTATCCAGCAGATCTGTTCTATATAGAGTGAAATTAGGGTTATCTTTAAATTCCCGAATATTGTATTCCTTTATTTCAGGATTGTAATAGTTGTTGAAAATATCAATACCTACTACCTGATAGTCTCTGTTAAGTAAGTACTCGGAAAGATTGGAACCTATAAAGCCTGCTGAGCCTGTAACTAATATTTTCATAAAAAAATTATACCACCGGATATGAATCCATATAACTTGACACCCTATAGCAATTTTGATAAGATGTTTTTGTCTATTCGGGTTGGATAAATCGTCTGCGCAAAATAATTTTCAGCGTATGATGTCATCCCCCCGCACATTTGGTTGGATCATGCACATATTGGGTAAGCAACGGCACTCAATATCCTGTTGAGGTGTCTTCGGAGGTGCGTACGGCGCGCCGGAAAACATTGCTTACAACACCAATACCGTGTATTAAATCCAAGCACAGCTGGGAGCTGCTTGTGTGATCCAACCAAACTTTTGACAGCTCACAGCCTGAAAGTTATTCAAATTTTCAGGCTGTTTTTTTTCATAAAATAATAACCGATACTCACATTCTGGTCTGAATAATTAACATTCTCAATATGGTTATATATTTAGTTTATAAGTCTTTTTTGGGAGTAATATTAGGCTCTCTTCCGTAGTTTGGATATTCAACTTCATAAACAGTAATTTTTCCGTTAGCCCAGTTAAAAACATTGGCAATAGTAGCTGAAATTTTCAAGCCGGTAAATGAACCCGGTCCTTTATTAAAATCAATCTTTTCTATATCTTTTGTTTCTAGGTTATTCTCTTTAATAATTTGTTGTATTGATGAGACAATATCAATATCTCCGGATTTCTCAGATAATAATTTTTCTCCATCAAGAACACGGACTATTTTATTGTATCTTTCTGATGCATCAATCCAGATTTTGTACATAGAATTTTCTTAAATCACCTTCCAGGTGTTCAAATTTAATCACTATAGTTTTTTCAGGTAGTAAATCTTCAATTAATTCCGGCCATTCAATTACGGTTATGGAATTTTCTTCATCAATAATTTCTTTCAACCCGATTTCTTCAACTTCTTCCCGGTTGGTCAATCTATATAGATCTATATGGTTGATGGTTTTTATTGTGTTTTTTCCACCCGTATACTTTCTTGCTACTACAAAAGTTGGGCTTTGTATTCTTGCTGGAATACTCAATGCTTCACTGAGATATCTGGTAAAGGTTGTTTTACCTGCACCCAAGTCTCCTTTTAGAGAGAGAATATCTCCTGGTTTTAATTTTTCCGCTATGCTTCCAGCAAGTTTTTTAGTGTCTTCGGGAGTCTTGGATAAATACTCCATATCATACCTCCTGCAACTAAACTAGCTAAACCGTCAGTATATAAGTCTTTTAAACTCGCCGAGCGATCCGGTGTATAACGTTGATGAAGCTCATCTGTAACTGCATACAATATGCTTAAAATTATTGACAAGAAGATACTTTTTGTTGCTCTGTAGTAGGAAAAAGTCAAAAAGAAAAACATTAGGAAATGTCCTGATACATGAAAATTTTCATCTCCCAGCCCTGCATCCTGAATAATTTCACCTTTAACTGATGAAAGCATGAAGATAAGAATCATGATGATTATCGCAGGAAGCCACCTATTTAATATTATTAATGTTGCCTGTTTCACCTGATAATTTTACCATTGTTTGCCCGGATATTAATATTTTCATTGATTCTTTCTAGATACTTATCATAAAGGTCTCCGTTATAGATGGTCCTTTTGGGAGTTGAGAATACTTTTCCTGTTTTGGAGTCTTGTATGAGAAACCAGATTTTGGTATTAGAGGTATCCATCCCTGTTATTTGTATTAAGTAGTTGTTCAGCAGAGTAGGTGATTCGGACCAATTGGTATATCTGGTGATATGTTGATTGTTTTCAGAATTTATACTTATTGAACCGTTTTCTGAGAACGGTTTGACCCGGAATCTATTTAACGGAATGTTGTTTAACTGGTATAGAAATTCTATCTGAGTGTCATTGTTATTAATTAAAATCGGATTATTCGGTTTGAAATCAAAGTATTTTTTTTCATCTGCCCAAACATTAGGAATTGTTTGAACAAGGAGGAATAGGTATATCCCTATGCTGATAATATTTTTCCGACACATAATTTAAATTTATATCTGTTTATGGAATTTTTAAATAGAGAGGATAATCTACTGTGAGTAGAACATTTATTTCAGGTGCCAATATACGGTCATGTAATCATCGGGGTGGAAGATAAACACACCGTTTGCTCCGTCACCTAAACAGTTTCTGCAGAAATAGGCTCTACCTTCTTCAACAGCATAGATAGGCGAACCGTATGGTCCGTACATATCAAGAGCAGGATGTGGTTTACCTCCGTAATATCTGGAGGACCAGCAGGTATTTCCGTATCCTTGTGAAATGGTGGGGTTGGATAAAGGCCAAGCCCAGTCTCCTTCTCCCGTGCTTCGTGTTTTAGCTGATTCACATCCTGTATTCCAGTAAACATCTTTCTTTTTTAGTTTCTTTGCCGGATTGACCTGATTGGAGTAATACCAGTTCCATCCGTCAATATCTTCAAATGAGGAATATCTATATACTCCGAAGTGTAAGTGATCTCCAAAAGAATATCCTGTATTTCCCTGGATTCCGATCACTTCTCCTTTTTTCACTTTTTTGGATTCCTGATTTTTTAAGACACTAACCGCACCAAGGATCTGATTTAACTCTCTTCTGGCTTCTTCAAGAAGTTTCTGATATTTGCTTTCATCATTTTGAGTTTCTTCTAAAAGACGCTGTTTTTGAATTTTCTGTTCCTCAAGCTGAGCACGATAAGATTCCAGATTAGCTTTTTCTATTGTGATTTGTTGTTTTAGTTCCTCCTCCTCTTCTTTTTTGTCTTCAAATACTGTTTTTTGTTTTCCGAAAGCCATTTTTGTCTGGTTCATCGTATCAAGCAATTTGTGATCCTGTAGCTCGAGTACTTTCAGATACTCGGTTTTCTGAACAAGTTTGTTGAGAGTGTTTGCCCCAAACAGAATCATCATGGGGGAAGTCTCCAGATTTTTGTATCTGGATCTTAGACGTTCTTTTAATAAATATTCCTGATGTTTAATAGATTCACCGAGTTTTTCAATTCTTATCTTTAACTCATCAATATCACCCGCTAGTTTAATGATCTGTTCCTCTTTTTCTTTAAGTTTTGCCTGGGTACTTTGTATTTTCAGCTGGGTAAGATTTATCTGGCTGTCGGAAGTCTGGATTTCTTTAGCAAGGGATTGCTCCTGATTCTGCAGTTTATTCAATTTTTCCTCATATTCATTAATTTTATCTTCCAGATCTTCTATCTGTTCGGAATCTGGTTCTTCCTCTTCTTCCTGTGCTAATACTGGCAGTAAATCTTTCATAGAACCGTAGTTAATTACAGCAATGGATATAACGGATATTAGAAAAATCAAAAAAATCTTTCTGTATGTCATGAACAAATTAGTATTTTAAATATTTCTTTACAGCTGTAAGGCTGCCTAAATATCCCAGCGATACGCCGGATATGAGCAGGATTATCACGAGAAATAGCTGGAAAAGGATCGGTCTCACAAATACTCCGGGAAATATTGTTAGAGCATTGTTGTCCATGCCTAAGAAACCTCCTGCCATGAAAGCAAGAAAGACCTGCAGGTATAAAACCAGGATAATTGAAGCTACAAACGCTGAGACAATACCGAAAAACATACCCTGATATAAAAGCGGAGTTTTTACATAAGTATCCGAGGCTCCGACCAGTTTCATAATTTCCAGCTCCGTCCCCTTGGAATGAATAGTGGTGCGTAAAGTGACGATAATTACCGCATAGGAAGTTAAAAAGAAAATGATTAACAGAGCTACACCGATAATAGTTATTACTCCGCTGAATGTTTTGAATTTATCTATCACATCTCGGAAATATTTCACTTCTTCAACCCCGTCCAGAGAACTTAATTCGGAGGATATATTTCCCAAATCCGAAAGTTTTTTAGCTCTGATTTCCAGGCTTGCCGGAAGAATATCCGCGGAGATGGATTCCAGAAGAACAGGTTCATCCTTATTTATATCGGTAAAGATTTTAAATGCCTGATCTTTTGAGACATATGCAACGGATAGTATTCTTTCATCTGTTTCCAGTCTGGCTTTTAGTTCCATAATGTTTTTCTCTGGAAAATCATCCTTAAAAAAGGCGGTGATCTGAGCCTGCTGCTCCAGCCTTTTTAGAGTAGTTTGTGTTCCTACGATTATGGAAATAAAAAAACCGAGTAAGACGAACGTCAGAGTCATCACAAAAATATTGGAAATACTCAAAAGCTTTTCCCGTTTAACATTTGCCATTAAGTTTTTGATAGTGTTAGCCATTATATGTTCCTCCAATTTTATCTGATTTGATTTTTCCGTTTTCAATTCTGATTACTCTTTTTTTCATTTTATTTACTATGTTGTAGTCATGTGTTGCCATAAGAATAGTAGTTCCCAGGGAATTGATTTTTTCGAGAATATCCATGACTTCATCAGCTGATACCGGATCAATCATTCCGGTAGGTTCATCAGCTACTAGAATATCCGGTTCGTGAGCCAGGGCACGGGCAATGGAAACTCTTTGTTTTTCTCCGCCTGACAACTGATTAGGCATACTATACATTTTATTTGTCAGACCAACCATTGATAGGACATTCGGTACGATATTTTTAATGGTTTCTTCAGGAGCATCCACCACTTCCAGTGCAATTGCCACATTTTCAAATACATTTTTTGAGTTTAATAATTTAAAGTCCTGAAAGACAACACCTATTCTTCTACGCAGATTGGGAATATCACACTGAGGTATATCAAACACATTCTGATCACTAAACAATACGCACCCAGAGTCAGGAAATTCTTCTCTGATCAGCATTTTTACAATAGTAGATTTTCCTGCACCGCTGGGGCCGACAATAAATACAAATTCCCCGTCTTCGATAGAAAAACTAATACTATCAAGCACAACGGTATTTTCGTAAGTTTTAATTATGTCTTTAAATTCAATTTGAGGCATCAGTAATATTTACCTTTGTAACTTCTAGTATTTCTGTTTCTCCATCCATAGTCTTTGCCGGGAAACCGAAAACAGTAACGCTGAGATTTTCAACCACCTCGAGTTTCTGATCTTTTGCTCTAAGTAGCATAACCTGTTCACCGTTATTATCCACTAACATATATGAGATATTTTCACCCGGATAAAAATCATCACCTATAAAACGAACTCTTCCTTCATACATTACTTCCACAGGTTGGCTATCGCTTGGGTTTTGATTCTGTAATTCATTAATATCTGTTGGTTCATATAAATTTAAGTACGAGCTGATAATATATCCGAGGCCTGCTCCTATAATAATAAAAACGGCAAATATTGAGGATAAAAGAATCAGTAGTTTTTTGCCTTTAATGTTTTCCGTTTTGACGTATAGAGTTTTGAGCAGGTTCATCATAGATAATGTAATTATACCTTATGGATAAAAAACTGACTATGCTGGCGGTAGTACCGCAAATAAATAACTACTCTGGATTGGACGGTTCGGAATTAAATATAAATGAATACACAGCATATTTTTTCAGTTCAGAGAAAAGAATGGTTTATCCTTTGGTAATATCATCCGCTACTGTTCAGGCAATTATTAATGCTGAACAATTATTCAGACATGACTGCAGATATACCGGAATAGAAATTAATATGGGTATGGAAATTACAATCAAAGAGGAACTTTTGGATTTAAGAGGTATTGCAATCAGTAAAGAATTATTGGAAAAGAGTCTGTATTAACTTAGAGGTACAGCTGGATATTTCTGTTATGTTCTTCCAGAGTGTTTGCAAAATGTGTTACTCCTTCATTATCAGTCAGATAAAAGTTAAAGCTAGTGATCTGATGGTTTAATACGGCATTGATGGCAGCAATACTAGGACTACAGATAGGTGTAGGAGGTAATCCTGCAACTTTTCTGGTGTTATAAGGATTCTCGAACTGAAGATCATCCACAGTTAAATTCTGCGGCCACCATTGAATTTGATCCATATGATCATCACTAGGACATACTTTTGTAGTGTTTATACTGCACCCTGCTTTTAGAGTAGCAACAGAATATTGGGTAGTAGCATCTGCACCTATGATTTCTCCGTTTCTCCATCTTTTAATTAATATTCCAGCAACCAAAGGGCGATCATCTTCATTTCTCACTTCTCTTTCCACAATTGATGCGAATATCATTGTTTCCTCTTTTGACAGTCCTGCCCGGTTTAAAGCTTCTTCCGTCAGAATATCTCGTGTTTTTTCATCAAAAGTATTTCTTAGCATCTGAAACAGATCATCTTCTTTAATATTCAGATTTACAGAATAGGTATCCGGAAACAGATATCCTTCATATGGTTTAGCCATTTCCACAAAATCTTCATAGTCAATATCACCTAAATTAACGTTTGCTTGTCTGGCGAACTCTTCTACTCTCCATCCTTCCAGAAAGGTAATGGATACGTCATTCGTTCCGTGTTGCAGTATCTGAGCCAGTTCTACTACAGAAGATCCTGCCGGTATAACGTATGTACCTGCCTGAATATTGTTATCAAATTTATTCAATATGACATATGCCTTGAATAATATCTTCGAATTTAATAACCCCTTGTCATAAAGCAGCTGTGATATTTCACTTAATCCTTCTCCGCTTTTAATCTGGATTCTCATTTCTCTATCGGTTTGAGCCGGGCGGTTGATGGCAAATCTGTAATACAAAAACCCTAGCATTGGTCCGACTGTTAATGTAACAATGGTAAGCACCAAAAAGAGTTTCTTTGATTGGGATGGTGTTAAAACATGATATTTTTTTGGATCCAGCTCATCAGGCATAGGGTAATATTACCAACTTAATATTGTGCTGTACAGGTGCATTGTTAACATTATTTTTGTATAATATTCGGGTAGGAAACTGACCGACCGCTCCCTTTGGGGAGAGGAAAGTCCAGACTGCGTAGAGCAAAAGGACGGAGGGCAACCTCCGACACAAAACCGTAAGGTTGAGTGCTGGTGTCTGTCGGTTGAAAAACCGGCAGAACAGGAGATGAAGCGACATCTCTTGAGAGCAACAGTGACGAACCTTGGCCTAACCCGTTTATCGGTATGGTTGAGGATGAAACGGGCAATCCCACTTGCAGCAATCCACGACTGCACCGTTTGAGCCTGCTCGGCGAGGTGCGAAGATGGAGCATAGATAGATGGTCGGATAAAACCGAATCTGGCTTACGTGTTTTCTACATAAGAAAAATATTAGTTGTAACAGGGAATTGTTAACAAAATAGGAAAATTCAAAAACGATACTTTTTATTTCATCAGACGTTTTTCGTATTTCAAAAGACTTTTAACGATAATTACAGCAACCATGGTAAACGGTACTGCCATGATAGCTCCAATAATCCCAAAGAAATTGCTCCCGATTAATAGTGCTATTAGAATAGCTAAAGGACTGAAACCAGATACTTTTTGCATTACTTTAGGCACCAAGATATTGTTTTCTAGCTGCTGAATCACTGTGAAAAGAATCAGCACCGCCAGTCCTTTAACCGGTGTGTCTGCAAATGCAATTACTGCTGCCAGAACTGCGCTGATGACCGGACCTAATATTGGTACCGCTTCCAAAAGACCTGCAATTAATCCTAGAGCTAAAGGATATGGAACCTGCAGAACAACCAATCCGGCAAAACTGATTGAACCGATAATGACCATTAATGCAGTTTGACCTTTTACCCACTGGCCGACGTTTTGTTCAATTTCTTCTATCATGCGGGAGATGTCCAGCTTGTTTTTATCAGGAAACAAGGCAATAAATCGTCTTTTTAAATTCTCCCAATCTAAAGACATATATATTGAAATCATAAGAAGGCTGAAAGCTGTGGTGATAGTGGAAAATCCTGAAGAAACCGCTCCAAATACTCCGCCTGATATATTGGATAATTGCGGAAGCAGACGCTGTATTGATAATTCTTTGCTTTCTGTAAGGTTTAATGACAAAAGAAGATTTGATAAATAAACGATTAACTTTTGTGCCTGATTTATTACCGGGGGTAGACCTATGGTGAAGATAATCAGAACGCTTGCTACGAAAATTGCATAGGTCAGAATGACAGCAAAGCTTCTGCTGATCGGTCGTCTGAACAAATTATGTCGCATGAACCAGCGTACCAGCGGTTCCAAGGCAAGGACTAATAATCCGGCAATAACTAAAACAGCAAAGACTGGACCCAGACGGTAAATGATATAGCCGGCAAGAATTGCCAAAAAGGTAATTGCAATAGTCTTAAGAGAAATTACTATATTTTTGTCCATCCTAGTTTAGATTTTACAACATCCGTCAGGTTTTGGCTAAAGGTTTTTTCTGTAATGTCAAGCCAGAAAATCTGAGGATTTTTCTTAAACCATGTCTGCTGTCTTCTGACATATGCATGCAAGTCATATTTTATTCTCTGTTTTGCATTGTCTTCTGAAATATCTCCCTGTATGTAATCTTTGGTAGTTTTATAGATCAGTCCGTTCATCTGTGGGGTATCTTTGTATCCTTTATCTATCAGATCTTTTACTTCATCAATCAGTCCCTTTTCCCAGATTTCATCAAGCCACTGATCAGTACGGGAAAATAAGATTTCTCTTGGAGCAGTCAATCCTATATATAAGTATTCAATTGGGGTATAACGTAAGGGAGATGGATTTGTATCTTCTTTCTTAGATGTGTTTAATTCTTTTTCAATAGCTCTGATTAGTCTCACTTTGTTATTCCGATCAATCTTTTCTGTAGCTGCAGGATTAAATTCATATAGCTTTTCCAGGAGTTCTTCAGGACTGAGTTTATCCAATTCTTTTCTAAGCTCCGTATTCGGTTCGGATGCATCAAGCGCAATTCTTCCTGTTATTGTGTCGATATAGAAACCGGTACCACCTGCCAGGATAATATTCTGATTCACTTGATGTAAATCAAAAATTTTATTTTTCGCAAACTCAGAAAAATCATAAGCTGAAAGATATTCACCCGGATTAATCAGATCATAACCCCAGATATCTACATCCTCAATTTTCCAGCAGTAATCTTCTTTTATTATCTTGCTTACATTCAGAGGTTTTTTACCTGTTCCTATATCCATATATCTGTATGCCTGCCTTGAATCTGCAGAAATGATGCTACCGCCAAACGTATTACATAGATTAATTGCGGATGAGGTTTTTCCGCTGGAAGTAGGTCCTACCAGTACTGCGATCTTTTTTTCAATATTATTATTTTGCATATGTGTATTAATAAAATAGTAACTGATCTTGATAATATCAAGTAACAATATTATCTGATAGTTAGGGATAAATTTGTATATTTAGAAATTTCTGGCAGGTATGTTTCATCTATGACTATTAATAGGACTTAGAGTTGATTTTTATTAACTTAAGTAATTGAAAATACATTAAATGATGCTTAAATTTAGAAGATGATGTGTAGATAAATCAAAATTTAGTGTTTTACGCCAAAAATTTATTCACATATATCAACCGTAATATTTTTATATCTAATATTGTTATCTGGTTTTGATTGTTCTTTCCAAACTTTAGTTAATTCTGCATGTCTTCGTTTCTTTTCCTTTGCCGGGACATCATCCTTAAAAAATCTTTCTGCGGAAGTTCCTTTACGGGGAGAATATATTGATATATAGGCAACATTAAACGGAACTTTTCTGAATAGATTCACGGTATCTTCAAATTGTTTTTTTGTTTCACCGGGGAACCCCACAATGATATCCGTTCCCAGCTCTACATTTGGTTTAACGGCTCTGATTTTCTCAACCAGATCCAGGAATTCTTCTATAGTATGTCTGCGGTTCATTCTTTTTAGTACTTCATTGTTTCCGCTTTGAACTGCGATATGAATATAGTTTGAGATTTTCGGAAGCTGAATGGCTTCAATCAGATCATTGGTAAAATCAAACGGGTTTGATGATATAAAATCAATTTTTTCAATCCCTTCAATCTCATGGACTTTTCTTAATAAATCGGCAAAGGGAAGTTTCTGATCGGAACCAGTACGGATTTCAAATTTTGTTTTAGTATCCAATCCCCATGAATTAACATTCTGACCACAAAGAGTAACTTCTTTATATCCTTTTTCTGCCAGATGTCTGATTTCTTTTAATATTTCCTCTTTTGTGCGGGATATTTCTTTACCTCTTGCATAAGGTACAACACAGAAAGTACAGAAGTTGTCACAGCCGTATGAGATGTTTACAAAGGCATGTGTCTTGTTATCTCTGACGGCTTCAATATTCTGGGGATTGAATTTAGAAAGAGCCCATTCATTTAATACTCCATGTTCTATAAGAATGTTTGGTACCTGCATAATTTGTGTGGGATTGATATAGGCATCCACCCAGGGAGTTTTTTTCTGCAGTTCCTCCAGAGCATATCTTTGTCGTTCACCGGTAACTGAGCCTACCATACATCCTGCCATAATAATAAAGGGTTTTCGTCTTTTTTCCTGAAGAACTTTTTTAACGATTTTACCTGTACCGTAAACTTTGTCTTCGCTTTTTTGTCTGACTGAACAGGTATTTAATATAAATAGGTCTGTATTTGAAAGAGTATGATACAAAATTTCATCTTCATTTTTGCCGGTTTGTGTCGGTAATTGTTCATACCCTAATGCTTCAAGCACACCGGCAATGGTTTGGGAATCTGCAAGATTAGCCTGACATCCGAATGTTCTTATATCGTATGTGAGGGTAGTTTGGGTTTTCATGGGGGGATTATACAGGTCTATATAAATGTTGATCAATATATGAAGATTTGACTGTATAGGAAAGCGGTGG
>DBRB01000015.1:45560-187150 GCA_002305475.1 candidate division WWE3 bacterium UBA1379
AGGCGTCATTTTTTCTTATTTGGACAACGTTAATCAAAGTCTTTGTAATCAGATTACAGTAAGACCGTTATCTGCATCATTTTGCGGTTTCAGAAATATTGGTTTTTCTGAATCTACAGCAAAAATCATACCGTATGATTCCAGACCCATCATTTTTCTTGGTTTCAGGTTTACAATAAAGGTTGTCTGAAGACCTACCATCTGTTCAGGTTCATAATATTCCTGCATACCGGTTAAAATTTGACGCTGTCCTAACTCTCCGAAATCTACATTAAGCTTAAGTAGTTTAGTTGATCCTTCAACCTTCTCACATGAGGTGATTGTGCCAACCCTGACGTCAATTTTACTTAAGTCTTCAATTGTGATTTCAGGTTTTATTGGTTCTATGTTCATAGTATGAAAGTATTCTTATGAAATTTTACGATACTCCTCAAGAAGTTCTCTTTGTTTTTTGCTAAGTTTGTTTGGTATTTTAACAAATACTTGTACAATAATATCTCCCTGACCTCCCCCTCTTAGATACGGCATACCTTTTCCTTTTAGTCTAATCTGTGTGCCTGGTTGTGTCCCGGCAGGGATTTTCAGTTCTGTTTTACCCAATCCGTCCTTTTCTTTTGGATCTACAACCGGTATTTCTACTACATCACCCAGAATTAATTGAGTAAAGTCCAGTTCTAAAGACATACCAAGAATATTTCCTGATCTTTGGAATGGTCTTGGAGTTGGTACTCTGATTGTGAGATATAAATCACCGGCGGGTGCATTGTTTGGACCTGGCATTCCTTTTCCCGCAAATCTCATTTCAGTACCGTCATGAACACCCTGTGGGATTTTAATGGTGATGGTTCCGCTTTCTACTTTTACGGTTTTTTCAACACCATGTACGGCATCTGCAAAGTCTATATGCAGTTCGTAATACAGATTCTTGCCCTTTTTAGGTGCTCTCGAACCGCCAAATCCCCTAAATCCGAAAAATTCTTCAAATACGTCAAAAGGATCGAAATCTCCGTAACCATTAGTTCCACTGGTATATGTATAAGTAAACGGACCCCATGAACCACCGAATCCTCCCGGTCCTCCTGCCTGATATCCGGTTCCTGCATGCCCGTATGTATCATACATTTTTCTTTTCTGGGGATCGCTTAAGATCTGATAAGCTTCATTTATTTCTTTGAATCGTTTTTCGGCAGCATCTTTATCCCCGTCTTTAACCATATCAGGGTGGTGTTCTCGGGCTAATTTTCGATATGCCTGTTTAATCTCGGAATCAGAGGCATTCTTTGCTATTCCCAATATATCGTAATAGTTTTTATTACTTGCCATAAATCATATATTATCACGTTGCATCAAAAAACAAACGTGAAAAAACCTGATAACTAAAGCGTATTACCAATTTTATTACGGAAATAATATTCAAGCAGATATATATTATACATCTTAAATAATATGGACAAATTTTTTAATCAGGTGAACAATAATTAACTTAGAATTTATACTTCTTTAAATACTCTTCTATTGGCTCCAGTCCCACGTCAGCTCTTCTCTTATTTAACTTCTAATGTATACTGAGTAGTCTTGTATCACTAATGACATTATATTTTATAAAACGCTTGATACTTATTGCCAAAACTAGTTTGTTTGCTTACAACTGTCCAACCGCTTTTCTCCCATACTTTTTTCATTTTAGGGTTATTAGTACTACTATATATCAATATATTTTTATTTTTTTCTTTAAATTTATTAGTTATAAAGTTAAGCATATTGGTGGATAAACCACGAATATACTGACCTTGCTGGTCATGACATTTTCGCTTGAATACTTCTGATAAACACCATATTTCGTCTAGGTTATCAGCGGGAAATGGTGGTAAACGATTGAGACTCTTAAGTTTTTCAATACTAGTTTTCTCTAAGAATATTCCCCCCTAAGAGGATATCATGATTATCCAGATCTTTTGTAAGTAAAGCATAACTTATTGTGGTTTTATTACGATAATTATTAATAATAAATTGGGCTCTTTCAAATGTATAAGGTTGTTCCTCCCATAAACCAACCTCTATCGTGTTTCCTTTAAACCCATATTGATTGATTAGAATTTTATTATCTGCATTAAAAATTGAGGCATATAATATCGCCATTTCTGAAAGTAGCTTTGGAGACAAGTCGCTGATTTTTACGAAAATAAAAGTATTATTAAGAATTCCTATGGATTGGATGTAGTTTTTATTGATATATTCTGGTGGATAATCTTTCATAAATTACTCTGTTGTTTTCTATATGCAATTAAAGCATCCTTTACATCGTGATATGCACATCTTTCAATAGCTTCATCAATAGTAACCCAGATCGGTTTTCCTTCTTTTGATGAAGTAATATTTCCTGAATATTCTGTTACTTCAAATAGAGAACAAATGGTATGAAATATTGATTTATATGTGCTGAAAGATCCGAAGTATTTCCACCCTGTTACTTTTAGACTGGTTTCTTCCCTAATTTCTCTGGCTAAACCTTCTTCAAGTGTTTCACCAGGATTCAGATATCCGCCTGGAAGTGATAATCCCGGAAGATATGTGAGTTCTATCATGAGAATTTTCAATGGATCGTCAGGTGCTGTTATGATGCCACAGGTGCTTGGTACTGGAGGAATATTAATGTGAAACAATTTTAAAGGTTGAATATATAGAGTAATTAATGCCTTTTTTAGTAAGTAGTGCATTTATTGATTGTAGCACTAGATAATATTTCGGAAATAATTGTTTATCTGTCTTCTAATCTAGTATGTAGTACCGAGTCTAAAGGAGAAAAATGAGGATTACTCTTCCCAAAAAAATGAAATAAACTTATCTCCAGCAACAATGACTAATAGCACACCCAAAGCTAATAATAATCCCCAAATAAGCATTTCACTGGACAATACAAATTTTTCACCTTTCTTACTTAATTCTCTAACTGCCGTAAATATACTTAAACCTATAGCTACAGCTTCCCAAATACCGATTACAGATCCAATTCTATTTGCTAGTATGAGGAGTCCTCCAAGATATGCGGTTACACCAATTACATATATCGCTAATACAGGGATTAATCTAGATAATGAATATTTAAATTCGAGACCTATTATTTTTCCTTCTCCTAAACCCATAAATACAGCCGAAAATATTACCAAGAAATAACCGAATGTTTGAGGTGGTATCTTCATATACTAATATTTTATAACCATTTGCCTAAAAAACAAATAACCTATATAATAGTACTATATGCAGGATAAAACATCTAAACTCCAAAAAGTAAGTTATGCTAATATTAAAAATAGCATGAAAAAGAATCAAGAATCCGCTATTTTAAATGAGTGGGATTTATTGGCAGAACGCTTTGATACATATAAAATAAAAAGCGAAGTTCATCCAGACGCAGCTGTAAATGTGTATGTGGGATGGCCTATCTTTGCCCAACAGATAGATTTCCAATCTGATGTGTTAGGAAAAAAACAATTAAATATTTTAGATTATGGCTGTGGAGCCGGTGAGTTTTGTAAATTCTTAGATCAATTAGGACATCATGTTGTTGGTGTAGATAAATCGGAAAAGATGCTGGAATTAGCATCAGAAAAGGTTAACGGTAAAGTAAAGATTAGTCATATATCCGATTTATTTAATAAAATAGAATCTGGAGAGTATGAAAATAAATTTGATGTCATTACTTCTATCCATGTCTTTGATTGGATAAAAGATATAGATGAATTACTAACAGAACTATCAAATGTATTAAATAAGCAGGGAATCATAATATTTGCGATCTTTCCTGTTAGTCATATCAAAGACTCGTTGCAAATTAAAGATTTATTCGAAGACTTCGACTCCATTGATT
Source organism: candidate division WWE3 bacterium UBA1379 (assembly GCA_002305475.1). Classification (GTDB taxonomy): domain Bacteria; phylum Patescibacteriota; class WWE3; order UBA101185; family UBA10185; genus UBA1379. The sequence goes on from DBRB01000015.1 coordinate 49,429, forward strand.
GTCCAAAAGAGGGTATTGCAAATTTTGACGGTGTGAAAATACCAACTTATGTGAAAGAACCCTCATACTATGATGAATATTTTAATAATCATAACTTTGAAAAGGTATTGGAATATTATCCACAGTATCCGAAGGCCTTTCTTACCAAATATAATTGGACAGCGTCATTAAAACCTGAAATGGTGGTATTGGCGTATCGTAAACTATAACTTGGTGATGGTGAATTTCTTAAAATAATATTCCGGGGCTAGACTCTTTTTATATTCTCTTAAACCTAATATTCCGGCATCTTGCTGTATATTAATATATATAATTCCCCTCTCTAAGAGGATTTTTGAACTTATATGCTCCAAGAAATATGAACATTTTTCATAATTGTTGTCTGCTTTACCGAAATGTCCCATTGCCCATAAATCATCAATTATTTCATTTAAAGTAAAAGCAATTAAACGGCCATTAGTATATAAACCGAGAGATAATGTATTAAAATATTTGGAAAGATCAATAAATTTTTTAATACTGTTAACATCTTCCAATCGTTTTTTTTCATCGAAATTCTTATTGTTACACCAGTCTTCAGTTAGTTTTATTATATTATCAACATCACTTTTACTTGTTAAATCAAGAGTTTTAATTGTGAAGTCTTTGATTTGCTGTGTAAAAGTATTTACTGCTTTTCTTAAAGATTTGTATTTCTTACCTTGCAATTCTGACATATACTGCGTGTTAATAATATAATCATAACTGTCAAGATCTTCCTCGAAATTGTATGGGGATTTATTGTGGCAATTTTGTATTACCATTTCAGGTACAAAACATAGCTTTTCATGCTTCTCCAGTAAAGCATTCAACGATATATCTATATCATTTTTCCCCAGGATAGAATATATATAACCATCAGATAAATAGTCTTTAATACAAATAACCAAATTGTTGTTTAAAATGGAAAAAGAATTATTATTTTCTGCGTTCCAAGTTAATAAACTTAGTAAATTGAAATCTGAATAACATGGGAGATCGGATATCAAATTTGAAATTACATCTTTTTTTGATATATCGATAAGCGAGAAATTTGGAAATTGGTAATTTGAAATATTATGCATTTGTCAAAAACCTCTCGTAAATACTACTATAGGGGTCTACTATTGACAAGTATCATTTTTATCCTAATAATTTATCAAACGATTATGTTTAATAAAAAAATATTTAATATTGTAACTGTATCCTTATTTTTTATTTACTCTATTTGGTGGTTATTATTGCTAGTATTTTCGCCTAATCACGACAGTCCATTTAATGATTACTTTGCAGATAGTTATGGGATTTTATCAGGTGTAGGTGGGATAATCGGCCTTATCATATCCAAAAAATGGGGATTTTTACAAAGCTATATGGGAAAATCCTTGGCTTATTTATCTTTTGGATTAATATGCCAGTTTTTAGGTCAGGTAAGTTATTCGATAATTTTTTATGTATATAACATTGAGAATGCTTATCCCTCTATCGGTGAGATATTTTATTTAGCCAGTATTCCTCTTTATGTTTTGGGTGTTTGGAATATTGCAAAAGCGTCTGGGATCAAACTATCGCTCCAAAAAACAAAATATAAAATGGTATCTATATTGTTACCGTTTCTAATGATACTGGTTTCTTATCATGTATTTTTGATTAATTATGATTCGCAAGAAGTTCCCTTTTCAGTAGTTTTATTAGATTACATCTATCCTATTGGGCAGGCATTTTTTGTTTCATTGGCTTTGCTTACTTATTTCACAACACGCTCATATTTAGGTGGATTGATGAGAGGAAAAATATTTTTTGTACTTTTTGCTCTGGTTTTTCAATATATAGCAGACAGTATGTTCATATTTGAAACCAGATCAGAGAATTGGTATGCAGGTGGATTAAGTGATTTAATGTTTGTTGTATCTTATTTCATCATGACTTTGGGATTAATAAGATTCTTTAGTATAGATGAAGAAATAAAACCAGCAAAACAAGCTGTTTAGTTTTATTTTTACAAATGCATATAGAAAATATTGTACGTGAAATTATAAAAGAACAAAGTCAAATTATTGGTGAACAACTTGCGCGACAGATAGCAATAAATTCAGGGGTTGTAAAATTCAATTCTACAAATGTAGATGATCTGACAATCACTTCTCCTGGAGAGGGTGCCGCTCTTGAAAAAATAATAAACTCATACGAAATGTTATTTGGTAATACATCAGTTGAAGTATGCATAGATGTAATTCATCGTTTTGGTAGTAAAGAGATATCAGATATATTGCCGGATTCATTAAATCAGAGATTGAGTAGATCTAAGTAAGATATTTTTACTACCCCTAAAATCCTAAACACAATAAGTTTTCTCACTTATACTTATATAAAGTATAATATTGATATATTTCAAATACTGCCGTGAATAATACTGATAACAATACTGCCAATATTACAAGTATACAAGGTGATAACCAACCTGATACAATGAAGGTTGCAACATCCAACCCCAACTTAAACCCCGATAAGATCACCGAACAAATATATAGGAAAAATCTGGAATTGCTTCAAGAAAGAAGAAGAACAGAACAGCTTTTGTATTCTGTTTCTGAAATTGTTATTGCAGTGGGAATAACTTATGAAGTCACTTTTTTTAATCATGCGGCTGCCCGTTACTTAGGCATTTCGGAAAATGAGGTATTAAGTAAAAATTTCAACGATATTGTAAGAATCTCAACCGAAAAAGGGCAGGTGATTAAAGCTGAGGAATACTGTTTTCAGGATGATAACAGTAAGGGAGAACTCGAAGGGGTGATTCTGGAAACAATGAATGGAAAGTTCTATGTTAATGTAAAAACTTCTAATATTTACCATGAAAACCAAAAGACTGAATGTGTTGTAACAATTGTGGATGTTACGAAAGAATTCCAACTGGATAAGACTAAAGATGACTTCATTGCCATAACTTCACATGAACTCAGAACTCCGATTACCATCATCAAAAGTTATTTATGGATGCTAAACAGCGGTAAAAACGGAGAGTTAAACAAGAAGCAGAAAGAATATCTGGAAAAAGCAGTCAAAGGGGCAGAACGAATGTTGGCTTTAATCAACGATACCTTAAATATATCAAGAATTGAGCAGGGCAAGGTAACAATAGATATTGAGCAGGTGAATATTCCAGAATTTCTTAAGGAGTTTGATGATGAGTTTAAAGTGAAAACAGACGAAAAAGGTCTCTGGTTAAAAAACAAACTGGCACCGGATATCTATAATGTATATGCTGACAAAAATAAACTCAGGGAAGTATTCTTAAACTTTCTTGGTAATTCAGCAAAATTTACTACGGAGGGTGGAATAACCATTACTGCAGAGAATGATGGTGTCGGGTATGTAAAGGTCTCCATCATTGATACCGGTAAAGGGATTAAACAAGAAGATTTAGGCAAATTATTTAATAAATTTGGAAGACTGGATAATGGATTTACCACAATAGCAGAAACCGGAGGTACCGGATTAGGTTTGTATATTACAAAAATTATAATAGAGAAAATGGGTGGTAAAGTCGGTGCATCCTCCGAAGGATTAGGAAAAGGTGCGACTTTCTGGTTTACACTCCCCTCTGCTGATCCAAATACGAAAGTTTGTTCCCTAGTTCATTAAAGAGTAAAATATAAATATGCAAGCTTTTAACCTGGTCATGGTTGACTGGGAAGATACCGCTAAGTACGGTAACGCTTACACTGAACTTGCTGCTAAACGTGAGTGTAACCCAAAACTAATTACTTCCGTAGGAATTCTTATTGAACAAACAGATGAAAAAATCCTAATGGCTGCCGAAGTCAGCCTAACCGAAAATAAGTTTCGGGATCTTCTTTCTATTCCTGCATGTAATGTGAAAAAGATCACGCAATTGGTGGTAAGTGAGTAAGCATACGTATTTAAGAAAAGACAAATAGTTTCTTGTAGTTTCGAGCTTCTAAATAAGAGACATAGGATTAAAGGACTTGTTCTGTTTGTATTACCAAATCTTATTATCTACCATTCACACATGGGATCTATTTTCAAAATATCACCGTTTGGCAATAAATTATTTGAAGAATACAATGATAAATCTATCAAAGATCTAAACGAGTTTTTTGGTAGAAAATGGGTAATGAATACTCCAAAAATATTTGTAGTAAACGATAGAGAAACTGGTGCTTGCCCTGCGGTCTTGCCGCAGGGAGGTTCATTATCCATCCTCTCTAAAATGTGGAAAGATATTTAAGGTTTTCTCATGAAATTCATGCGGGATTTTATTTTCAGCGCTTCTTGACACCTTTTTAAGATCTTTACTGAACGGCGTGTGTTTTGAAATGTCTGTAAGATAAATTTTTTTACACCTGCCGATTCTGCTGTTCTGAATATGTTTGCTACATTAATAGCGTATTGAATATTTTCCAGTATAAGGATAATATCTTGAGGTCTTTTGTTGAAGTGCTTAAAAAACTTTTACCTTTAGTGCCTCATAACTGTTTCATCCTTGGGAATTATACTACTAGAATGGCTTATAGTCATTGGTTGTGTTGAAGGCAAGTATCGTGTATATAAGTGATGGGTTTTTTATCCTAAATTTTTGAATATAAATGCAAGAAAGGTACTCGTTCTGGTTACTATACAATAGCTTATTACATATAAGTTAAATCCTCTATATTAATATAAAAACGCCCTGAGTGATAAATCAGAGCGTTTAAATGGTCTTGTTCTTAAGGTTTATTTTGGTAGTGGGCTAGTTTCCATCAACACAAACGGAGGGCCGACTGCGTTATCAAATTCTGCAGCTGCTTCCAGGGCTTTCCTAACCCGATCATAAGGATCTGCGATTAACCCCTCGGATGTTCTTAGTGATCCCAGAGCATATTTTTGTCCGCTTCCGATAGCGACAAATTCCCCATCTACAGGAGTTACGCAAAAGTCATTGCCGATAATGCACAGTTGATTACCAAAGGCTACTAGGACATCAGTGCCGCCAAGATCGATTACTCCTTCTTTTTCGTGAAGGTAACCTCCTTTTTTTGCCAAACCTCTTAAAGCCGGACCAATAGCATCGATAATCTCCTGCTCAAGGTTAAATTGAGGTTTTGGTCCTTCATTACCAAACTGGATTTGAAGCTGTGAGGTAATGTTTCTAGTGCGTCCTTGTCCAGAATGACCTACGACAAATCCGCTGGACTTAAAAATCTTAGCGGCGCTCTCAGGGAGGGTTAACGAAACTCCGCTACTCATACTCCTTCGTGAATCGCAACCTACAACTACCACCCCCTTTTCGGGGTACTTTAAACCCACAATGCAAGTCATATCTCTTCCTCCTTATTTGGGATATTTTGGATGCTGGTATTCTATTTTATGGGGTATTAATGGTCAAATAAATAAGGGAGGTATTGAAAGAGGCGGCTTTCACCGCCTCTTCACGAGTGCACTCTATTCGGATGTAGCTATCATCCGTGTATCTTAGACAAGCTTAAGTCCTGTCAGATACAAAAAGGGCAGCTTTTCGCTGCCAGGTAAATTACTTAACCATATCTTTCAAGCTTTTACCAGCTTTGAAAGCGGGAGTCTTGGAAGCAGCAATATGGAGAGGAGCTCCTGTCTGAGGATTTCTTCCCATTCTTGCAGCTCTTGATCGAACTTCGAAAGTACCGAATCCAGTCCAGGTAACTTTTTCACCTCTCTTTAATGCGTTGGTGATAGATTCCTCTAAAGCTGCTAATGCTTTACCAGCATCAACTTTAGTCATACCGGCGGTATCGGCTACGGCGTTTATTAAATCCTGTTTGCTCATTGTATAAAACACCCCCTTTCAAAAAAGGTGAGGATGCACTCGCGTAAAGCTTATCATCCTCCGGTTGTGAATATACAACCGTAGGCAGTGAACTAAATGTTCTTATCAAAACGAACGATCGTTTTTTCGACTGTGTCTAATATTACACTGCGGAAAGCCTTTTGACCAGACTCTTCCCACTCGAATTTCTGATTCCTAGCACTTAAAAACTGATTTATTATAATCTGCGTTTTGACACCAAGTACTGAATCAATTGTTCCGGTCATTCCAATATCAGTGATAAACATTGTTCCCTTGGGCAAAAATCTTTGATCACAAGTCGGAACATGTGTATGTGTCCCGATTACTGCAGTTGCCCGCCCATCAAGATAATATGCGAATGCAATCTTTTCACTGGTGGCATCTCCGTGAAAATCCACTAAGACAAAATCAATTTTTGTATTACGATGCTTTTTCAGTACTTCATCAAATTTTTTAAAAGGATCATCAAGCAGGTGATATAAACCGCCAAAGGCACTTCTTCCCATGACATTAATGATTAGAATATTTGTACCGTTTTTATGTTGCACTAAGGAGTAACCTTCTCCGGGTGTGGGATCGGGATAATTAGCGGGTCTGATTAAGGGAAGCCCATCAATCTGATCTTCGAATCCTTTATGCCAGAAAAGGTGATCTCCTCCGGTAAAGAAGTCTACACCATATGTTTGCATTTCTCGGATGGTTTCAACGGTAGCTCCTCTGCCGTGAGCAAGGTTTTCTGCATTAGCTACCACGAAATCAATATTCTGATCTTTTTTTAGTGTAGGAAGAGTCTGTTTTACCGCATCTCTTCCCGGTTTGGCAACAATATCACCGATAAAAAGTATCCGCATGCTAAGTTCTTTCTAGAGATTAAATATTCATTTACTTAGCTGTGTCCGAAAATCTCGTTTCTCTTATTACTGTTACTTTTACCACGCCCGGATAGGTTTGTTCAAGCTCTATTTTGCGCGCAATTTCCCTTGCAATCAAGGCTGCAGATGAATCATCGACTCTATCAGGTTTCACAAATACCCTGACTTCACGTCCTGCTGAGATCGCATATGCCTTATCTACGCCGTCAAAAGACGTAGCAGCTGCTTCCAGATCTTTCATCCGTTTAATATATGATTCGTAATCTTCTGATCTGGCTCCCGGTCTGGCTCCGCTTATATGGTCGGCTAGCGCCACAATTGCTGATTCTATAGAGCTGAATGGTCTGTCTTCATGGTGTTCAGCCACCGCATTTACGACTTTTTCAGGAATGTTGTATTTCTTTAGTAACTCAACCCCGAGTTGTACGTGAGTTCCTTCTTCATCATTAACTACTTTTCCGATATCGTGGAAAAGACATCCGAGTTTAACCGTTTCCACATCAGCTTTTAATTCCGTAGCAATTGATACACCGATTCTGGTTTCTTCCAGAGTGTGTTCAATCATGTTCTGACCATAAGAGAATCTGTACTTAAACCTGCCCAGCATTTGGATCAGCTCCTTTGGCAGATTATAGACACCGACTCTATGGCAGAGATTATCGCCTTCTTTATACATGATGTGTTCAATCTCTTTCTGAGTTTTTTCTACGATTTCCTCAATCTTTGCCGGCTGGATACGTCCATCGGTAATCAGTCTTTCCAGAGCTACCTTAGCAATTTCTCTTCTAACAGGATCAAAAGAGGAAACAATCACTTCACCGGGTGCTGAATCCATATCCAGCTGAACTCCGGTTACTTCTTCAAAAGTCTGAATATTTCGTCCTTCTTTTCCGATAATTCTTCCTTTTATTTCATCATCAGGGAGTTTTACTTTAGAAGTTGTATGCTCCACTACCACATCAGTGGCCCCGAAACGCATAGCGTCAATCAGTATTTCCTGAGCCATGGTATCCGCATCTTTTCTGATGTCTTCTTCCATCTGTCTGATTCTTTTGCCTTTTTCTTCAGCCATTTCTTTGTCAAATTTCTCCATCAGCAGTTTTCTGGCTTCATCCCGGGTTAATGAAGCGATTTTTTCTAGCTGTTCCTTCTGTTGTCTGTGGATTTCATCAACTTCAGTCTGTTTCTTTTCTATGGCTTCTTTTGCCTGTCTTAAGGTTTTGGTTCTTTCCTCCAGCTCTTTTTCCTTTGTCTCCAACTGGGCTTTTTGAATATTCAGGTTTTTTTCCAGTTTAAGCACCTCTTCTTGGAGTTTTTTCACTCCGGCTTCCGCATCCGCTTTAATTTTTAAAGCCTGATCTTTTGCTTCCAGAATGATTTCTTTAGCGCGGATCTGGGCTTCCTGAATGATGCTTTCTTTCTGGATAACATCTTCTTTTATCGTAACAGGCGCACTGACTGTTGGTCTGACAGATGTATCGTTGTGCTGTTCGGGTAGGGAAACAGGTTGATCAGCCGTTCTTTCAGGCTTTTTAATAAAAATCGATAATAGTTTCTCAAACATATACTTACTCCTTTTGAGTATTTCCTCAATACAAGGTTCCTGGCAGTGCCATACTGCCGGATACTTCAATTAAATTTCTTCTTAATGCTTATGTTATGAGAAACAATAGGACAAGGTCGTATATTGCCTTATACCGTAACGGTACTGTAAGGCGATGATGGTTGTTGAAAACGTTCAAATCCGCGATTTGCTTGTTCCAGTAGGTAAAAACCCCATGACAATGCATTTAACGGTTTAAAGCGATTAATATTCTGTTGGGCAATATATCTTGTTCTCATAACGATTTCTGCAGAATTGATTGTATTGCAGCATGGGGGTTTAGTCAAACACATGTGTGGTTATCTAGTTATGGGATAAAAATGATCTAAATATTAATACATTGATTTACACACTCTTCATGCTGTTATCTTGATGACTTTTTATAAAATCAATAACATTCATATTGTTATTATTCAAGTAATCTTGCCAATCCGGATAAAGCTTTTTCCAGCTGATAGAGTGATTCACGCCCAATCAATTCACTTTTCTCATAAAAATATTCTCTTTTTCCATTTAGTCTAATTCTTAATTCATTTTACATATATATAGATTTAGGTTGGAATGAAGGTAACTTATATAACAAAATGACAATCAGACGTATATTTCGGTAGATATACGTCTGATATAAATTGTTAGTAAAAACATTTATGCAGTTTTAACATCGGGTGTAATTTCCTGTATACAAGGTTTAATAAACTCCCATGCTTCCAAAATTTTTGAGGAGTTAAGAGCCTTTGTGTCAGAAAACAACAGCTGGTAGACAAGTTGATCTATCGCTTCCTGGTCCTGGTCCCGGTAATATTCAACCAGAAATTGCAGGTATTCCATCTGAATTGTAGTCAACGAACCATTTTGCACCTCCCATTTAAGAAGTTTATTTTTCATCCATAGGTTAATGTTCATCTTCTCCCTCCGGTCTGCTGGTTATGAGCTATACATTTTATTAAAAATATGTATGTAAAGTGATATCCAAGAGTAAACAATCGGTTAGTTTCGAATAATTTGTATCTTAGTAACTTAATCCACACAAAATGGTAATTGACTAATTATATTTATGTGACAGTTTAATAAAATGACTAATGAAGAACGGGAAATCCGAAAATCTCAAATAAATATCCAAAAGGCTCAAATAAAAGAGTTAATTGAAGTAAAAACAGAAGAGAATATGCGTCTGGATGAACAGATTGCCGGGTTTGAAAAACAGGTGGCTGAAACACAGGCGAGAATTGAGGATATTCAAAGAATTAAAGAAACAAATCAGAAATATATAGATTCATACAATACTGATCTGGGAAGTTTAGATGATCAGATTCGACAGTTGGATAGAGTAGCTACCACCTAAGTAAATTTCATTGTTCGGTGTAGATAATAACGATTAGGCCTGATAATATACGAATAATATTATGCTGTAGATAAAGCGTTTCAGCTAATATTCCCATATGACGGAAATAAGAATACAGAAATACATCAGGGATCTGACAGGAATATCTTTGCGCAGAACAGAAGAGTTAATTTCTTCAGGTAGGGTAGTGGTGAATGGTGTAAAGGCAGTTTTAGGATTAAAAATTGATCCTGACAACGATGATGTGGTGGTCAATGGCCTGGTAATTAAAGGCGAAAAGCAGATTGAGTATGTCATGCTGAATAAAAAGTCCGGTTATATGACTACTCGTTATGATCCAAACAATCCAAAAACAGTTTATCGTTTGATTCCAGATAAATATGCGCATCTGGTGCCGGTAGGCAGACTGGATATTGATACGGAAGGTTTACTGCTTTTTACCAATGACGGTAATCTTGTTTATCGGATGACTCACCCGAAGTTTGAAGTGGAAAAAGAATATTATGCGGAAATTTCCGGTTTATTAACTCCGTCAGAAAAAAGTGAGATCGAAAAGGGTATTAGAACGGATAATTTCAGAACATCTCCGGCAAAAATAGGTATTATTCGTAGTACAAACAGTCAGACCCGCTTAAACATTACTATTCATGAAGGTCAAAATCATGAGGTGAAAAGAATATTTGGGTATTTTGGGCATAAGATGATGTATCTGAAAAGAGTACGAGTAGCAAGTCTTAAGATAGGGGAGTTAAAACCCGGTCAGTGGAGAATTCTTACCTCAAAAGAAATTTCTGAGCTTAAAAATATCAATTAATAATATTTATTATTCTCGGCAGCAATCAATTGCTTTTTGTACAACCTTACCAAGCTTTTCAAATATACTTACACTGCCCTGTTTATCAGCTTCGTTGCTTTTTTCGCTGACGAATTTCACGTCTTCCGGTTCCGGTTTTTCATCGGCACTGTTTGCCACTTCTTCTGTATCTCCCAGATCAATAAGTTTTAAATTCAAACCCCAGAACAGGCTGTATAAGTTGTAAGCTTTCTTGAATAGATCTTCTGCGTTTTTCTTATCCCCTTTACCTAAAAACTTTGTTCCCACTTCCATCAATCTCATGGAACTCGCTAAAAGATGTTTACTGATACACCATACTTCACCCTCATAATCCTTGATGATCTTTTTTAGAAGATCCTTTCGAACTTCCCTAACTTCATTTAAGAGATCATAGTATTGTGACTTGCCTGTCTTGTTTGCTGTGAAAAAAAGATGTTCCTCTATGCTGATTAGATTCATGATTCCTATGGAAAGATCTTCATCTGATGAAAGATCCACCTGTTCGTTCTTTTCAATTTCTTTCACTTTATCCATGAAATGTTTGATATCTTCAGATATATTTTCTTTCATAAAATCCTCCTTCTGCTCCTACTATATACCATTTATTAAGCCGTAACAAAATACATGAACAGACTGGACAGAAATAGGTATCCGACCGGTAGAATAACTCTCTGATAGGGTACATATACTTTGCCGTTGTTAGTATTTCGCAGCATTTTATCCGTTAATACAGAGCCGATAAATAGTGCTGAACCTACAATCATACCTAACAAGAGTTTATTTACTCCCCATAAGGTGTTATACGGGTCACTAAACATTTTTGCAAAGTATAAAGGAACAATAGTTAAGAGAATCATTGAAGCAACTGATACTGCATCCAGATACTTATTCTGAATGTTCTTTTTATCTCTTAACCAATTGGCAGTCCACAAACCCATAGATACCATAAGACCGCCTATCCATAGCCCACTGATTGTATCGTCAATACCCAGCCATCTGGATAATCCGACACCTGCACCGACAGCTACGGTACATACCGGACATACCGCATGTACTCTTTGGGAAATTAAAAATAACGGAAGAAAAGCAGTTATGGTTTTGATAATATTTTTTTGGTAATTCATTACGAGATTATATCGTAAATTTTATTAATTTTTTATTAATCATATTTATAGAAAACCGCATTTATATTTACCGGCTATACAAAACGCTTGAAATTAATATAGAATGACTGTGTGAAACTCTCAGTAGTCGTTCCTGTGTACAACGAAAAAAATACAATAGAAGAAATTATCAGAAGAATTAAAGCAGTCGAAGATATTGATAAAGAGATCATTTTGGTAAACGATGCCTCAAAAGACGGAACTACAGAAATTCTTAAAAAACTAGAATCTGAACAGCCTGATCTGAAAATCATATATAAAGAAGTAAATGAAGGTAAAGGTGCCGCTCTTCGGGATGGTTTCAAACATACAACCGGTGATTATGTAATTGTTCAGGATGCTGATCTGGAATATGATCCTCAGGATTACAAAAAATTGTTAAGGGCATTGGAAGAAGAAAAAGTGCAGGTAGTATACGGATCTAGATTTTCCGGAAGCTACGAACAGATGTCTACTCTACACTATTGGGGGAATAAAATCCTGACCCTTTTAACAAATATATTTTATGGTGTGATGCTGACTGACATGGAAACCTGCTACAAATTACTACCGGGTGAATTTGTTAGAAAATTGAATATAAAATCAAATCGTTTTAATTTTGAACCAGAAATCACTGCCAAGATTTTAAAATCGAAAATGAAAATTAAGGAAGTACCGATAAACTATCAGGGACGTAAATTCAGTGAAGGAAAAAAGATTACATGGAAAGACGGATTTGCAGCAGTGTGGACTCTTATTAAATTCAGATTTGTAGATTAAAGTTATATAAAAAAATAGTTTGCAGCCTGTTTTTGTTCAAGCTGCAAACTCAACTTTGTATCAGTTAACAACCTTCTTCTCGTTTTCTTACTCCACTAGATTGGTGTTCTTAGTAGATTTGTAACGGTATATGTGTCTCTATGGATATGCAAACAATACACATCTCCGTCCTTCGCATCTTTCAGATTTAACACCACCCTAGAAGGTCCGTACATAGACACTTCCTCGTTTCTTGTCAGATAATAAACCTGTCCAGGGATCAGCATCAGGTAAAAAGTTGTTGAATACGAATCGGGTCCTTCGAGATCTCTGAAGATATCGTTGCTACCCGGCATCTGATATGTTCCCCAGGGAATATGCATGGGAGCCCAGGGTGGTATGCATTTCGTCGACTCATAAAATATCTTGTCGGAAATCATTAACACAACCACACCATGTGGGAGATTATCACACAGATATGTTTTCTTTTTGTGTACTTTGGCCAAGCGTTTATTCACAAAACCGAAATAAATCACCAAACTCAAAGCGGACAAATAAGACGTAACTAACAATACAATACCCAAATTCATTACCAGGTTCCTCCTTAAACCGTTAAATACCGATATCAATCATTACATTTTATTCGTCCTTTATTACCAAAACTACATAGGTACCATCCGAAAACAACTGTTGAAGTGACGTAGCTAGAGCTTGGGGGTTTGATGATAGTCCTTGCAGATCTACCACGATGTGATGCCAACCCTCAAGTGCATCCAAAGCTTTGCATACGGCGTTACTTGTTTGTTCATTAACCTGACTGCTGTTGTTGATACACTCCAGAATTAATTTAGCCAGGGCACTGGCCATTTCATCCTCACCCGCCTGATTACCGTTAATGGTCATTTTCATCTCCTTTCTTTAGTGATATCGTTATTATATCCGAACGACTCAACAAAGCTACTCATAAATAGTGAATATTCGGATATAAGTCTGATAAAATATCATAAGTTTTATGTCTAAATTTATCAAAACCAATATATATCTGGGTTTTCTCATACTGTTTTCGGTTCTGGTATTGCTGATAAATCTTCGGATGAATATTTTCAGCTACAACAACTTTGATTTTGGGAAGTTTGATCTGGGGAATATGTCACAGATGCTTTGGAATACCCTGCATGGAAGAGTACTCTGGCTGACAGATTACTTCGGAACAAATCTTCCTCGCTGGGCGATGAGCCATGTAGATCCGATTCTTCTTTTATTTGTTCCGATTTTTGCAATATTCCAACATCCGTTGACCTTAGTAGTTTCCCAGTTGTTTTTAGTGATTTTTTCCTCTGTTCTAGTGTATCTGATTGCTGATCTGGAATTGAAATCAAAGCCAGCGGCACTGGCTATGGCTCTTTCATATTTATTGTATCCGGCTTTGGGATTTTTAACAGCAAAGACAGGATTTCACGGAGTATCTGCTGCCATACCTTTCTTTTTAGCAGCCTTTTATGTGTATGAAAGGTTGTATGTAAAAAATAATGTTAACCGTAAAGGATTAGTTATCTTCTGGATACTTCTGATATTGTTCATGACCGGAAAAGAACAGCTTCCGATGTATGTGTTTTTCTACGGAATATTTATCTGGCTATTCAGACAGAATTTCAGGACAGGACTTACCATGATGGTTGTAGGGATTTTGTGGTTTTTGGTGGCTTTTTTGGTAATTATTCCCGCATTTGCCCATTACCGGGTTGACGGGTATCAGAAGTTTGCTGAATCACTTAATCTGGATACTACTGTGACAAGGGATGTGGAAAATGATAACTACTTTTTAAGCAGGTATGAAGAATTTGGGGATTCTTATATGGAAGTTGCTTTTAATATGTTAACCCGTCCGAAAATGCTGGTGCAAGTATTTTTCGGTGGTGATAAATTGGACAACCTTCGAAGAACATTCGAACCTGTAGCATATCTTCCGCTTGCATTTCCTCCGCTTCTTGTAATGGCTGCTCCTGATTTTGCCATAAACTACCTGACCACCGCTGGGGGTATCGGAACTGCGGAAATATCCAACCATAGAATTTCTATGATTATTCCCGTGATGTTTATTTCTGTCATCTATGCCATAGGATTTCTTTCCAGGAAAATCTGTTATGGGAAGTGGAAAAATATTCACACCCTCTATGCCTTATGTGCATTAGTGTTGGGGATGAATATTTATACAACTTTTGAATACAACAATCCTGTCTATTTATGGCTGACACAGGCAGTACAAAAAAGACTGCTGGGTTCGATAGCCTATGCCAAGTTTGATGAAGAAACTGCAAAAAGAAATGATATTGAGATCGGAGAAGTTCTCAGACTCTCACAACTTGAAAACAAAGACAGAGAATGTGCACAAAAAATAATCAGTATGATTCCTGATAATGCGTCAGTCTCCGGTCCTGATTATTTAGGTGCTCATCTTTCTTTGAGGGAGACTTATGCAATTTTCCCGGCATTGTATCAGGAAGCAGATTATGTCATTGTGGATGTGTTTTCCAGAAAAATTCTGACCATTCTGGAAGCTGACATTACATTGGTTCGAGATGTGGTTGGGGATGTAATCAAGAATCCCGATTATCAATTAGCCACCGGATGCGGAAATCTATTTGTCTTTAAAAAAGTGGGACCTCATGACAAAGTTACTTTGCTGCCTTTACAGGAAAAATTTACTTATTCGGAAAAATTCAATTATGAGATCTTCCAGAGTGTGGCAGTGGTTGACTACAACATACCACGGGAATTGACCCGGGCAATGCCCGCAAAAGCTAACTTTGTATATATCAAAAGAGATAACAATTCTTTGGATGCTTATGTTCTTTTCATGACTTTTATTAACAAAAAAACTGGAGAAATATATCAGATAGCCAATCTTCCATCTTTTGGTCTTTTACAGCTGCAAAATTGGCAGGAGGATGTTTACTACCTGGAAGATATAGAGCTTGTTCTGCCCAGCTACCTTGATCCTGGTGAATATCAGGCATTTATCGGGATGAGTAATGTGATAAGAACCAGAAGTATTTATCTGGGGGATGTCAAAGTTAACTAGAAAAGGTGTAATATACAAAGATCTATGAAAGATCTCACAAAGTGGCAGCTTATCAGTTTCATATCACGTGGAGCTGCAATGTTCTTTGGTTTGGTTCAAAGTTTTTTTATTGTAAGGTTATTAAGTGTAACTGAGTGGGGAGTAGTTCAGATTGCTGTTTCTTTGGGAGCGGCACTGGGAATTTATCAGCACCTGGGTTTAGCATCAGCCAGTACCAGGGAAGTATCTGCGGCCGAAGATAACAAGGAAATATTTAAAATATTTGTGACCTCCGCTTTTATTCGTTACGTAATTACTATTCCTATTGCCATTGGTCTCTTCTGGTTTTCAAGATATTTATCTACGGTTACATATAACAATCCTCAGCTGGAGATTCCTTTGAAACTTTATGCAATCGTCCTTCTCTTTCAGGGTTTTCAGAGTATTTTAAATTCGGTGATTTCAGGTACCAGAAGATTTAAACTTCTTTTTATTTATCAGGCGGTAATATCTATAGTTAGTGTATTGCTGTATATTCCTGCGGTTTGGTTTTACAGAGTAAACGGTTATTTCTTTGCCCTTTTGGCTTTTAATATCATCTCAACATTCAGTTTGACAATTATGGCCTTTAGACCATTAAAAGGGTTTTTTGAAATGCCCAGCAAATCAGATTTCAAACGTTTGTTTAAAGAGCTGTTCTCCATCAGCCTAGGCATATATCTGGTAAAAATTATTTATACCAACTGGGAAAAAATAGGTCCTAATCTTCTAGGTTTAACCGTTACTCCGGAAATTGTAGGGTATTTCGGATTTGCTCTTTTATATGCTAAAAAACTGATGAATGTCAGTGATGCCGTAACTGATGTAAATCTTCCGGTTTTTTCTGATAAATTCGTGCATGATCGGGGGGGTTTTCATGAACTGTTTACCAGAAATTTCAATCGGTTGTATGCATTGATTGTATTTATCGGAGCTAGTGCCGTTTTCTGGGTTTATGAGATAGTGACCATAGTAGTAGGTAGTGAAAAATACAACAACTCCTTGCCCTTAATGCTTCCCATGGTATTTGCTTTCATCTTTTATTCATTTGTTAATATTGTGAAATCAAGTGTGATTATTCCTGCAAAACTGGTGAAGGAAATGATTCTCAGTTTTGTAATTCTGATCGGGGGTACCTTATTGTTCTACTTTATGACTCAGGGATGGCTGGGAAATCTGCAAGCCATGGCTTACGGAATGGTTGCCGGTGGTTTCCTGTCCTTTTTAAGTTTAGCCTTAATTTCCCAGTTTAAACTTGGTTTTAAGTTTATTAATCATGATCACTGGTTAATTCTTTTGGAAGGCTTAGCAATTTCTGCCTGCTGGGTGATGGGAAATCTATATATTAAGATACCTCTTTATTTAGTACTGACATTACTTTTTATATGGGGTACTTTAATCTCTGGTTTTG
Organism: candidate division WWE3 bacterium UBA1379; assembly: GCA_002305475.1. Classification (GTDB taxonomy): domain Bacteria; phylum Patescibacteriota; class WWE3; order UBA101185; family UBA10185; genus UBA1379. Next base: position 66,338 of record DBRB01000015.1, read on the forward strand.
TGAGAAAAGAGGAGTATGCATTGGTTTTTCAGAAAACCCGTGAAATTTTAAGCAGAAAGGAAATTAAAAAAGCATGAAAAAAACTATCATTAAAATTGTAGTCAGTACTGCCCTTCTTGCCTTTATTCTATTAAAGATTGGTCGACAGATGCAGGTGGAGAATTTCAAACTGCTTGATTACCGTTATGTTCCTTTAATTTTCCTTCTTCTGATTCTAAACTACTATGTTAGCTCTGTCAGGTGGAAAAAACTGTTAACGATTTATCCTAATACAGAAAAAGTAGGAGTGGGATATCTGACCGGCCTTTATTTTATTGGCTCATTCTTTAACAACTTTATGCCCACCAGCATCGGTGGTGATGTGTATAAGATTTATAAGCTGGGAAAAAAGATTGATAGTACCGCCAATGCATTTTCTGCGACATTCATGGAAAGATTTTCCGGAGTTATTGCTTTGGTTCTTATTTCAGTAGGTGCAATGGTTTATCTATTAAAGTTACGGGGGCTTCTTCTTTTTATTGGGTTTTGGGTAGGACTGGCAGCAGGATTATATTTTCTAAAATTCATCAGTACAAAGATCAAAAAGTTGGAAAAAATATATACATCACTGATTCAATATAAAGGGAGGAATGATATTATTGTGTTTGCTTTGGTGACTTCCATAGCCGTACAATTATTTGCTATTTTCACTCAGTACCTGGTTTTTCTTGCTCTTGGTTTAACTCCACCGGTGTTTTATACTTTTTTCATTATTCCTTTGGTAATTCTGGCTAGTTTTTTTATTCCGTCTTTAAACGGAGTAGGAGTACAGGATGGTTTATATATATTATTCTTCGGTGAAGCAACCTATATTACTTTATTCGGAGGAACGGCTGTCGGTGCGGCGGCAGCGTTCAGTGCATCCATAATCTATCACCTCAGTCGTTTATTTGTGAGTTTAATCGGTGGAGTTTTGTACGCATCGGGTAAGAGTGATTAAAAGGTACTTACCAAATAGGAAAGTAGAGAGAAATAATAGGGAGAGAGAATAATGTTTACTGATGATATTCTGATGTTTCTATTGGTGGAATTATCTTTGCTAGTGATAATTCTGGTATCGGGGAGGCAGGTATTATTTCATTCAAAAAATTACTATGTGATTAAAGGTATAGGCAGAGAAACTGGATTAACTGTGTTATTGCTTTGCTTATTCGGATCTTTACTGACTGTAGGCTCTGTTATTTTTGTAATACATTTGTTGTGGTATTTGGAAATTTTGTTGTAATTCTATATATACGGATGTTCTGAAATATACATCCGTATTTTTTGAACATCAAAATATTTGACCTTTGGTCAAAACGACATTAATCTTGATGTATGCGGAAAAAGCTTTTATATATTATTGTATTCGTCCTGATTTTCCTTGCAACTCATATATTTAAGTTGGGAACTGATATTATAAATCCTGATGCCGTAAACTGGCATTGGAGATCTGAACAGTTTGTAGTAGGACTGAAAAGCATGGACTGGGCGAAAACATATCAGCACTATCATCCGGGTGTGACTCTGATGTGGATCATGGGTCCTGTAGTGGAGATTATCAAACAGTTTGTTCCCGGTTATGAAATCTATAACGAAAACACATTCCTCACCTTCCATATTTATTCTAAGTTGACACTGGTTGCGGTACAGTTGGTACTTACTCTTATGACGATCTATCTTTTATCCCGTTTTATGGCTTGGAAAAAAGCATTGATTGTATCCGTTTTGTTTAGCTTTGAACCCTTCTTTTTGGCGAATTCTCGTCTACTTCATCTTGATGTTCTCATGACTTTGTTTCTCTTTAACGGTTTATTGCTTGCCTTCTGGGGTTTAAGAGAGTTCAAATGGTGGAAAGCTGCCTTTGCCGGATTATTCATCTCTTTTGCATTTCTAACCAAAAGTATTTCTATAGGGGCTGTGTTATATATATTATTTTTCACTACAGTTTATCTTTTTGTAGAGACAACAGTAAGAAAAAAGACTCTGTTTTATCTTCCGGTTTTTCTTCTGGTATTTCTGGCATCCACATTTGTTTTCTTCCCGGCAATGTGGACAGATCCGGCATTTGTAATAACTGAAATATTTTCTGAAGGAGAAAGAGTTGGGGTAAGGGACGGACATGGGCAAATTATTCTTGGGGAATACACCAGGGAAGCGGGATTTGAATTTTATCCTTTAGTTTTGGCTATGAAATTATCCCCATTGATTTGGGCGGGATTAATTACCTATGTTTTTTTCCTGTTTAAAGGTGCAAAAAGAATTATCAAGAGAAGATTCTTTGATTCCCATACTCTTTTTTTGGCCATTTTTTATATTGGGTATTTTCTGGTGATGTCTTATCCCACAAAAAAGATTGACCGTTACATGGTTCCGATGTTTCCATTTCTGGCGTTAATTGCTGTAAATGGTTATGAACAGTTGAAAGCAGTATTAAACCCTCGGATTGTTTATTCCATCCTGGGAGCCTTTATTTCAGCATTCATCATCTACCCGATTTTCAGTTTTTATCCCTACTACTTCACATACAACAGTCCGTTTTTCGGTTCTGCTGAAAATGCCAATCGAATACTCGCTCAGAAACCTTTTGGAGTGGGGGTCCCGGCTTTAAAGAACTTCATATTTGAACAATACGGAGAATATCCAAGGCTGGGTTTTTATGATGTGAAACCGATGAGAGCAATTTATCGAAACAGCAGGATTTGTGATATCAGAATCTGTGGTACTTCGGACTATGATTTATTGGTTTTAGGTATCAATGAAGAGATACCGGAGAAAGTAGCTGAAAGCAAAGCAGTATTCAGACATGATTCGTCTTTTTATATAAATGGTTTAGAATACTGGAAGATTTATGTTAAGGAAACTGAATCAAATTAAATATGAATTGATAGTTTTTACTCTATTTGTTCTATCCCGTTTACCACATCTAGGGCATGACAACTTCAATACAGATGTATGGAAGTGGAAGGCAAGAATATATGATTTTGGAAGCGGAGTATTTTCTTTAAATTTCGAACAGACAATTCAGAAATACCATCCCGGTGTGATGCTGATGTGGATCGGCACAGCAGCCGTCAAGGTCTTTAACTTATATTATGAAGTAATACTGGGAAGAACACCGGCTGACAATGATGTTGCAACCATATTCCAGCTTGATTTTGTCCAGAAACTCTTTCTGGTAGTGGCAATTTCTCTTGTATTAACTTCCGTTTTTTATGTATTAAGGAATCTATTTGGTAATCTATTTGCCTATATTGTCGTTTTCCTTATTACGGTTGAACCGTTTTACTTGGCATTAACCAGAGTAGTGCATCTTGAGGGATTAATGACGTCATTTATGCTGGCTTCCTTTATATGGTTTTTTTACTTTCTTGCAGACCGGACAAAAACCAAAAGATTAATTTTATCGGAAATTTTTACCGGAATGGCTGCCCTGACTAAGACATCTTCTCTTTTTATGCTGCCTTTTATCGGACTTGTTGCCTTTATATACTTCGACCCCAGACAGGGATTTGTATCCGCATTAAAGCAGTCTCTTGGTATTTACTGGAAATGGCTGTTAACCGTGATCATTTCCTTTATTGTATTGTGGCCGGCAATGTGGACGCATGCACCTTTAGTTTTTCAGACTTTGTGGAGGGGAATTTTTGATATCGGGGTGGAAGGAGGACATGAACAGTTCTACTTTGGTATGTATACGGAGGATCCGGGTTGGACCTATTATTTGGTGGTGTTTGTTTTCAGGGTTTCAATTCAACTACTGATCGGTTTGATCGGATACTTTTTCATATTCAAAAAAGAGGATACTCAGAAAAGGCAATTTATCTCGTATTTATTGCTGTTTGCAATTACTTATTTGATTTTTCTGAGTATACCGTCCAAAAAACTTGATCGCTATATTATTCCCATCTTAATATTTTTAATTCCCGTTGCTTCTGTATTTTTTGAAACATTAACAAGAAAATTTAATACGTCTATGATACCTGTTTTTATCGTGATGCTTGCTGCACCATTGGTTGTTCATCCTGATTACTTCTCCTACTACAACCCGTTGACGGGAGGTTTAAGAAAAGGGATTCATGTGATTGAGCCGAAATGGTTGGTGGGGGAAAAGGAGATTACAGACTATTTTATGATTGAGTTGGAAAAGGGGGAGTATGAAACATTTAATCAGGGAGAGTCCTTGGATGCCATGATTGATAAAGATGCAATAAAAAGCAAGATGATTATCGGTTTTGATGAAAAGTATTACACTCAGATCTGGCCATTTATCAGAGAAATTGGGGCATGGGCAATTATTCAGGACATTACTGCACAGGCAAATGTTTCTAAGTTTTTTGTCTATCCCGTGTGGGATGATGCCGGGGCTAAAGAGAACAGATTTCAACTGGAAAGAGTAGGGACGATCAGAGTCAGGGGAGTTGATGTCTACAACGTTTACAGGAGGATTTATAAGTAGATTAACGCTTGCCTTCCTATGTTATAGTATTTCACACAACTATCGGTAAAGAAGCAAGGAGATGAAAAAATGGAAAAGTATCATATTATCCTTATTCCCGGAGCGATAAAAATTAATGATGTATTTGAAGGTAATATTGTTGGTGTAGCTCTGAAACCAGATGGGCAAAATACGTTAATATATGCAAAATGGGAAATTGTTAAACATTTACCTGAGACACTGGTGGGATCCAAACCGAAAAGACTGGACAAAGCCCGAGGATACAACCTTTATTCAGTAAATAAACATATACAAGAAGTGTTGGAGGAATTGATTCAGGTTAAACCTCTGATCTATGATTCGGTTGTCGATGACTACCAAAAAAGTATTAATAGTTAGGAAAAATAATAGGCTCTTATCTTAAAATAGGTAAGAGCCTCAATATTATTAAATGGTAAATAATCATCATTTGTGAATATTAGTTAAAAATGGCGTATTATTGCATTATGTTTGATGGAGTTAGATATGTTTTCACTAAGTAAAATCAAGTATATATCCAAAGATAGTGTACTAACGGGTACTCTTATTGTGACTGTTGGTATTTTTATCGGATCTTTTTTCAGTTATCTGCTACAGTTTGTCCTCGGAAGACTTCTGACGGTATCCGACTACGGTACTTTTAATGCGCTTCTTGCCATTGCTAATATTGTAGGGGTTCCCGGCATCGTGTTTACTACTTCAATTATCAAAATATCCGCGGAACTGAAAGCGAAAGAACAATATAATAAGCTGACGCATATTTATTGGAAACTCTCCTGGTTAACGTTATTATTCGGGTTAAGTTTGTTTTTGATTTTCAGTATTTTTAATAGGCAGTTATCCGAAAACCTAAACTTCAGTGATACTTTTATCATGATACCTTTTGGGGTATATATAGGTCTTTCTTTTTTAATGACGGTTCCATTTGCATATCTTCAAGGACTATTAAAATTTAAAGCCTATGCTTTTTCCAATATTTTAGGGGGAATAATCCGTTTTGGTGCTCCTGTAATTTTGGTTATTTTAGGCTTTGGAGTAAGAGGTGTTTTTTATGGATTAGCAATCAGTTTTCTTCTCATATACCTCTTTTCAACCCTAATTCTTAAGAAAGATTTTATTAATTACGAAAAAGAAAAAGTAAATCACATTTTTAAACGGATTCTATTATTCAGTCTTCCTGTGTTATTAATTAATTTGGGAATGATGCTTCTGAATAATATTGACATTATTCTGGTAAAGAGATTTTTCTCTGAGTCTATAGCAGGATACTATGCGGGTACTGTGACAATCGGAAAGATTTTGTTATTCGGAGCTGGAACTGTAGCTGTTGTTATGTTTCCCCAGATTTCATCCGATTGTAGTAAAGGTGTTGATTATTCCAAGAAATTTAAAAACTTTCTTCTGTTGCAATTACTGCTAGTTGCCGGTGGAACGGCCATATTTGCACTATTTCCCAGATTAATCACTCTTGTGCTCTTTGGTTCGAAGTTTTTACCTTCTGTAGATATGCTTCCCCAATTTTCAATTTTTGTTGCTTTGTATGTTCTGATAAATTTTATGATTATGTATTTTCTAGCAATCGGAAAGACGAAAGTATATTTATTCCAATTACCGGCAATAGCTGCCCAGTATCTTTTAATCGTATTATTTCATAACAGTCTCAGCCAGGTAATATGGATAAATATTGCCGTTGCTGCGTTTTTACTGGCTGCTGTTTTACTGTATTATGTCTACGATGTTAGTCACCGTAATCGTTCCAGCTTACAAGCAGGAAAAAACAATTAAAGAAGATATCCAACGTATCCGTTCAGTAATGGAAAAATCTCGATTTGATTTTGAAATAATAGTAGTGGTAGATGGCTATATAGATAATACATATCAGCAGGCTAATGAAATTAAGGATGATAAGATTCATGTGATTGGATACGAAAAAAACAGGGGAAAGGGATATGCCGTCAGGTATGGAATAGCCAGAGCACAGGGAGAGTATATTGCCTTTATCGATGCAGGAATGGATATAAATCCTGAAGGAATACTTAGGTTAATGGAACAGATATTAATAAATAATGCTGATATTGTAGTCGGAAGTAAAAGACATCCTGATTCCAAAGTTAAATATTATTCAACAATGAGAATATTGTATAGCCTGGGTTATCAGATTCTTGTACGTATTCTGTTCAGATTAAAAGTGCATGATACGCAGACCGGCCTAAAAGTTTACAGGCGGAAAGTGTTGGAAAAAGTATTACCCAGACTAATTATCAACGGGTTTGCCTTTGATATTGAACTATTAGCAGTAGCTCATCACCTGGGATTTATAAAGATTATGGAAGCACCGGTGGATATCGCCTTGAAATTCAGCACTGATTCGAAATTTAAAAAGAGTAGACCTCTTTTTTTTGATTACAATATTCGGAAAATGCTGATTGATACTTTCGAAGTTTTTTATCGGATCAACATACTAAAATTTTACGATGATGGTAATAAAAGAAAGTGGGTAGATGATAAAGACCTCGAAATGAGAATTATTGCAGGGGAAAGCTGATGAAAATTAATAAAATAATCCCTGTTCTTTGGTAAGTTTATCCATCTTCAGTTATAATTTATTTACTTCCGTTTCATTATGAAGCCATTAATTATCACATCCCATGAATAAACATACCCCAAAACTAGATTTGAAGATACTTGATATTATTCTATTACTAATCTGTTATATCAGTATTTTCTCAATCGTTCTGTTAGTAATCGGGGTATTTAAGCCGTTATATGTCCTCATACTTTCGTTTATATTGTTATTTTCCACTTTGAAGGTATTCAATATACACATTATTATCCATGACGATCGTTTAGGTTGGAAAATAGCCTTTATTTTAATAATCGCATTAGTACTTAGATTAAAACCGTATCTGTATGTAATGGGCGGTCAGGACCAGGGGACTTATGTAAATATGTCACGCCAGTTTGAATTGCAGGGGAGTTTATATACTACAGATCATTTTCGTAATACATTAACTGATGAACAAAAAGAAATGTATGATGTACATGGAAAATATTTAATGCCGGAATTCCAGGAATGGGATCATCAAAAATCCGCACAGATTATGAAACTTTATCCCATGCATCCAGCCTGGATGGCAATATTCTCATTCCTGTTGGGAGCAGATAACCGGGTTTATTCATTAACATTCTTTTCTCTTTTATCCATTTTAGGATTTTTTTTAGTTGCTCTGGCTATTACCCGTAAAAAAGGTGTTGCTGTTTTAGTAGCCATGTTTTTGACTATTAGTCCTATCCATGTGTTTTTTGCTAAATTCCCTGTGACGGAAACTGTTGCCTTGGCATTTACATCATTTGGTATTTACTATCTTATTTCATATATTCGAGGTACAGACACGGAGGTACAGGCACCCTGGAAGTTAATACTTTCAGTACTATTGTTCAATGCATTTTTCTATACCCGACTTAGTTCTTTTATGTATATTCCCTTATTTTTAGGTACCGGTTTTCTGTTTTCCATAGTAATAAAAGATACAGTTGTAAAACGAAATCTCAAGTACTATGTGGCGTCAGTATTAATACTCGTTCTTATATCATACATTGTCCATTTCAAGTTTTTATACCCGCTGTTTTATGAAATTTACTTGGGTTATTTAAAACAATTTTTAGGAGAGTATTCTACCCGAAAAATTATCGGTGTTTTCGGATTGCTGATAATTTTAAGTTTCTTGTTTGACATTGTTGCGAAAAAGAAGGTTGTTCAGAAAATGGTGGCAACTTTACATAAATATTTATGGGTGTTTTATCTCTGCTTTTTGATAGTATTAGCATTTACTACCTATAGGCAATATAATATGTTGGTTTACTCCGATGATTATGTACTTTCTAATCTTTTTTATAGATGGGAAGTTGCCGGGCAAGGATTGGATTCACTCAGACATATTACCTTATACGGTATAATCACACATTTATCACCGTTTGGTTTTATTCTGTTAATCATTGCTTCATTTTATGAATTATTTAAAAAGAAAAAGGATATTTACATAAATTCATTTATTGTTTATGTATGGTACTTTATAGCCTTAAATTCCTATTTTACCTTTATTTTCATCTATAACTATTATAGTTCACGATATTTTTTGAGCGAAATAGTTCCTTTTGCATATCTGATTATTGCAGTATTTTTAACAAAAATTTGGGGAAAACATAAGATTGTTACGACTCTGCTTGCCTGCGGAATTCTTCTTTATAATATGTATTTCCTACCTCTTCCGGTATTAGAAAATGAAATGCCTAATTTGGATTTTTATGAAAAAATTCAGGAGAAAGTGAAAAGTGATTCCTTACTCCTGGTGAATAAAAACTTCCGTTTTGGTAATGCAGCAGTTTCCCCTCTTAAGTATTATTACGATTATGACGTTTTCCCCTTTTATTACAATGAAGATATTAATACAAAGGAAATTGAGGAACTATCAAAAAAGTATAATCATGTATATTTACTGACGGCAACAGATGATAAGATGTATGCTTATACTCCAAATAAAGATACATTAAGATTCAGATACGATTATTTTAATACACCAGGTGGTTGCACACAGCATTCATATTCATACCTTCCTATAGAAAAATCTGTAAAACTCCCGTTTTCTGATTATATCGGTTGCTGGTTCCTCCCCAGTGTGAAATATACTGGGTATTCAGACCTGTATTTATATACGCTGAAATAGACTTCTATTTATATTTGAGCTAATATTTGTTCTATGAATAACGAAGATAAGCTTAAAGAAATATTTTCCTCATCTCTTGGTATTAAATTGGATGATATTAAAGAAAACCTGAAATATCATTCCATTCCTCAATGGGATTCTATTGCACATATGACTTTAGTAGCAGCTATTGATGACGCATTCGGTACTATGTTAGATACTGATGATGTTATTAACCTAAGTTCATTTGATAAAGCTAAGGAGATTCTAAAAAAGTATGGAGTCGACTTTTAACCTATTAAAGGGAAAAACTGCCATTATTACTGGTTGTGCCAGCGGTATTGGATTAAGTACTATGGAATTATTTGCAACATGCGGTGCTGATGTTATGTCAATCGGTATTACAAAGGGAAGTCTTGATGAAGTATCGGCACGACTATCAAAAGAACATTCAGTTTCGGTAATTCCCTACTACTTTGATATTTCTTCATATGACTCAGTAAAAAATTTCTATAGTATGTTAGTTAAGGAAAACAGGAAAGTAGATATTCTGATAAACAATGCAGGAATTTTAAGGGATGCTCTTATTCCTATGATTACTGAAGAGATACTGAAAAAGACTTATGAAGTTAACGTATTCGGATCCATTTTCATGATGCAGTATGCATCCAGAATGATGATGAGACAAAAGTCGGGAAGTATAGTAAATATTTCTTCCATTATCGGAACTCATGGAAACGAAGGGCAGGTAGTTTATGCAGGTAGTAAAGCGGCTTTAATCGGTGTGACAAAATCAGCTTCCAAAGAATTGGCAGGATATAATATCCGGGTAAATGCCATTGCTCCGGGATTTATTGATACAAAAATGTCCCGTTCTATCCCTGAGGAGAAGTTTAATGAACGTCTCACCCAGATAAAAATGGGTCGGATCGGATCACCGGTAGATGTTGCTCAATGTGCATTATTCCTTTCCTCTGATCTATCATCTTATATCACCGGTGAAGTAATCGGGGTGGACGGTGAAATGATTATATGAGTTTCTTTCATACTTTAGATAAATTCAGTAATAATACTGCTCTTGTTGATTCTTTTGGAAATCAGTATTTATACAAGGATTTAATAGAGCTTTCTGATTCTTTTGCATCTAATCTTAAAAGCGGAAAAAAGAATCTGGTATTAATTCTTTGCAGAAATAATATTGAAACCATAAAGGCATATTTAGGTACAATTCGTTCAGGAAATACGGCATGGCTCTTAACTGTGGATATTGATCCAACACTAAAGGAAAATCTAATAAACTGCTACCGGCCTGATTATATCTGGCAGCCGGGTCCGGATAACAATGATTATGTATTGACGGAATATAATATAGAGAGAGATTTTGAGATATATAAGGACTTAAGTCTGTTATTAACTACTTCTGGTAGTACGGGTAGTCCTAAGCTGGTTCGGCTGACGCAGAAGAATCTGAATAGCAATGCACAAGCTATTGCGCAATATCTACAGCTTGATTCGTCGGAAAAACCTATTACTACTCTGCCACATCATTATACGTATGGCCTTTCTGTTCTAAACAGTCATTTAACAGTTGGAGCTCAGGTACTTCTTACTGAGGATTCTATAGTAACCTCGGAATTTTGGGATTTTTTTAAACGGGAAGGAGCTACTTCGTTTGCCGGTGTCCCTTATACTTATGAAACTTTAAAGAAGCTAAATTTTTTTAATATGGATCTTCCCAGTTTGAGATACTTCACACAGGCAGGAGGTAAGCTTCATCCTGATCTGGTAAAAGAGTATGCTGAGTTTTCACACAAAAAAGGAATAAAATTTTACGTTATGTATGGTCAGACAGAAGCAACCGCCCGGATCTCCTATCTGCCACCCGAGCATAACATTGAAAAGTATGCCAGTATGGGGATAGCTATCCCTGGTGGAACCCTAAGTGTACTTGATGATGAGGGGAAAGATATTAAAGAACCGTTTGTAGATGGGGAACTTTGTTATGAAGGAGAGAATGTCATGCTTGGTTATGCAACTGAAGAAAAAGAGTTGGCGGAAGGGGATAAAATGCAGGGAAGATTGTTAACCGGAGATATTGCTCATTATGATGAGGATGGGTATTTCTATATCACAGGCAGAAAGAAGAGATTTCTAAAAATATATGGACAGAGGACAAATTTGGATGAGCTGGAAGGATCGTTAAAAAGATTAGGGATTGAGTGTGCCTGCGGTGGAAAGGATGACCTTTTAATGATTGCCTGTATTGATTCTTCTCGCAACGAGGAAATAAAGGATCTATTAGTGGAAAAATATCATTTTTTTCATAAATCTTTTAAAATCGTCAATGTAGATAAAATTGAGAGAAATGAGTCGGGAAAAGTACAATATGAGTCAGTATTTAAAAACTATCTTTGATAAAAAACCCTATGAAATCGCAACCAACGAAAAAGATGACCTATTACTTAGGGAGATGAATGAACTTCATGAGTTTCATTCAAAAAACTGCAAAGAATACAAAAGCATTTGCCGTGCTTTAGGTATTAGTGAGGGCGAGTTTAATAGCCTTAAGGAATTTCCCATGTTACCCGTATCCATTTTTAAAGAACTTGATATAAAAAGTATTAAAGATGAAGATGTGGTGAGAATTCTTTACTCTTCGGGAACTACTTCTATGAAGAAATCAAAAATATATCTTGATGCTATGACTTCTGCCAATCAGACCAAAGCACTAACAACCATAGTGAATGACTTTATCGGAAAGAACAGAATACCCATGATTATAGTGGATTCCAGATCCACCATTACAAACAAAAACAATTTTTCAGCCAGAGCGGCTGGTATAGTAGGTATGCTTACCTTCGGTAAAGATTACTTTTACTTATTAAAGGATGACGATACTTTGGATATTACAGGACTGGAGGTGTTTTTAGATAAATACGGCAGTCAACCAATTATTATCTTCGGATTTACTTTTATGGTTTGGAAGTATCTTTATCAGGAACTGATAAAAACGAAAAATAGCCAGGTTAAAATAAATTTAAAGGATAAATTAAATAATGCTGTTTTAATACATAGCGGGGGCTGGAAAAAACTACTGAATGAAAAAGTTGATAACATAACTTTCAAGAATATATTAAAAGAAGAATTAGGGATCAAAAAAGTTCATAACTTCTATGGAATGGTAGAGCAGGTAGGTTCTGTATTTATGGAATGTGAAGAAGGTTATTTTCATACCTCGAATTTTTCAGAAGTTCTCATTCGAAATCACCTTGATTGGTCTGTAGAGGAAAATGGTAAAGAGGGAATTATTGAAGTAATTTCCGTTCTTCCGCAAAGTTATCCAGGAAATGTTTTATTAACAGAAGACATTGGGGTAATTCATGGAGTGGATGATTGTAAGTGTAAAAGAATGGGTAAGTACTTTACGGTTAAAGGCAGAGTCGAAAAAGCGGAAGTAAGAGGATGCAGTGATACATATGAACTGAAGGAGGTTCAGAACTATGTTTGATATTTTATGCCCGAAAAATGGAACATATGAAGATGTCTTAAAATCAGAAAATTTTCTTCCGTACGGTTCCGCTGTGGTGGATTTTTTTCAGCAACTTTCTAAAAATATTCTTCAGAATAGTAATTATAAGAAATATCCGGAGATTATTGCCTTAGGTTTCTGGTTACGAAAAGCCAATCTTATTAAGATGCAAAAGGACGTGTTTGAAAAAGAAACCACAAAGGACAATATAAAATTAGCAAGAGGTCTGGTCTTTCATATTGCACCGTCGAATGTAGACACTGTTTTTGCTTACTCTCTTTTTGTATCACTTCTGATGGGAAATAGAAATATCGTAAGGGTATCAAGTCAAAGTTCTTTGGTTTTGGATTTACTTATAACTGAACTTAATGACATTCTATCATTAAAGGAATTCAAATCCCTAAGAAATAATTTGTTGATTGTCAGGTATGAACATAATGATGATACAACCACGGAATTTTCTTTGAGGTGTGATGTTAGGGTGATCTGGGGAGGGGACCAGACGGTAAATAAAATTAGATCTCTACCTTTGAATACTTCGGCACATGAGATTGTTTTTCCTGATCGGTTTTCTTACTGTGCAGTAAAGTCGAAAGAGTTTCTGAGTTTAAATCATCCTTTTGAACTAACGGATAAATTTTATAAGGATGTTTATACCTTTGATCAGAATGCATGTTCATCACCTAGGATGATATTCTGGATAGGTAGTTCTGAGGATAACCAAAAAGCTCAGGAAAAATTCTGGAGTTGTTTTAATGAAGTTGTAGAAAGTTACAGCGGGATACTGGAGCAGGATCATTCCTTACGAAAGCTAAATTCCACAATTATTACGGCTGTAACAACAGAGGGAAAAGTTAAGATTATAAACGGATCCACTAACCGTATTACAAGAGTTCAATTTGATTCATTAAAGGATGTTCGAAGAGATGACCACTGTGGACTGGGATTATTTTATGAGGTGTGTATCAAAGATTTAAATGAACTTTCTTCTTTTTTCAGTTCAAAAGATCAAACCTTGAGTGTTTACGGGTTTTCAAATCAGGAGATATCTGATTGTCTTAATAAAGGTTGTAGGAGTATTTCCAGAGTAGTACCAATCGGAAAAGCTTTAGAATTTGATGTGGTATGGGACGGATATAATTTATTTGATGAGCTGACTAGAGAAGTCAGTATTGTTTCTTAATATGTGTATTCAGGGAGTAGGTATTGATATCGCAGAGATAGAAAGATTCAAGGATAAAAGTGATTCTTTTTTCCGTAAAGTATTTACCGATAACGAAATAGAATACTGTCTGCAGAAAGGAGAACCAGCTCAGCACTTTTCTTCAAGATTTTCCGCAAAGGAAGCTGTTATTAAAGCTTTAGGATTAATGGGAATCTTTGATATTACCTATAAAGATATTGAGATTATTAATAGTGAAAATAAGGTTCCAAGTTGCAGGATATATAAAAACGGTAAGATTACAGATGAATTTAATGTTAAAATCTCTATGTCTCATGCTCGGGGTTATGCAGCTGCAGTGGCCCTGATCAGTGAAAATTGCAAACAAGAATGATATAATATATGGCAGTCCCAATATTAAAATTAGCAACAATAGGCATTCTTCCTTCTCCAATAAAAAAGATGTACTACAAATCAAGAGGGGCAAAAATCGGTAAGAACGTTAATTTAGGTATTTTGTCAGTTATTGACTGTAAAAACCTAGAAATTGATGACGGAGTGAAAATGGGAATGATGACTTTTATCTGTGCCAAAAATGTGAAGCTTGGAAAACGGGCTCAGATAAAGATGATGTCGGCTGTGGATACCGGGGATCTGGAGATGGCTGAAGATTCCATAATAATGGAGCAGGTTACTATCGGAGGAATGCTAACTCCCAGATCAAAACTCTATATGGGAAAAAGAGTCAGAATCTTTCCTTTCAGTTTTATTAATACTACTGAACCGGTAATTATTGAAGATGATTCAGGCGTAGGTGGGGGTAGTTATATCTTCACTCACGGTTCCTGGTTGTCTGTATTAGAAGGTTATCCGGCAACTTTCGGTCCGGTAAAAATTGAGAAAAATGTCTGGCTTCCCTGGAGAGTATTTATTATGCCCAATGTAACAATAGGTGAAGGTTCCGTAATCGGAGCAGGATCTGTAGTGACTGCGGACATACCTGAAAAATCCTTAGCATCCGGTTCTCCTGCTAAAGTTATTTTGGATAAGGGGAAATTTTTAAGAGTTCCAAACGAGGAGAAGAAGTTTGAGATAGTAAAAAAAATCATTAAAGAATTTACTGAATTTCAGGATTATCAAGGAATAGATAGTTTTTATCAGGAAGAAGGGGATAAGGTAACCTTTGGAATTAAATACAAAGATAGAGATTATCAAGGATTGTTGATTAAAGAAGTTACAGAAGATGTTGGTAGTTGCAACGTCTTGATATCCATGCACTCTATTTCTGAACCGCCAACAGCATATTGGTTTGATCTTGAAAACAAGAAAGCAAAGCTTCCTTCAAATTATTTTTCCAAGGAAATAAATTCATTTTTTAGTCACTACGGAATAAGATTTGATTTTATTGACTAAAAAGTATCTTTATATTACTTTTGAAGTCTTTCGTTATCCATCATATCCATCCACATAGCAAACAGAAGGGATTGAAATCCTGTGATGGTAAGAAACATAAAAGCCATAGTACTCTTGTCTGATAAGTATGCACCGATCAGAAAAGATTCTATGACTCTCACAAAGAATATTGTATCGATAAGAAGTAGAATAAAACCTAAATGATATAAGAGAAATAACGGGTGAAAGTCGCGGATGAAATATTTTGTATAAAGACGTTTCCAAAACAGTTTAAACAGTAGCCAGGAAATTTTATGAATCACTTTGGCAATTTTCATTTTGGAATGTTCGCCTACATTATAAACAGGTTTGCTTGGGATTTCTTTGATTGTGCAATTGGCAATATTTAACTTAACTAAAATATCATTTGGGCATCCGTAGTAAGGATAGATATCAAATATCTTCATTAATTTTAAACATTTCAGATTTACTGCCGTATAGCTAGTCTGAGTATCGGATACTCTCCAGTAACCGCTGGCAATTTTTGTTAATAAAGATAAAACAGAATTTCCGAATAACCTGACTGGCGGAATAACTACACTGGCTGCCGGATGGGTTAATCTGTTAATTTTGGTGGAATCAACCTCTCCGTTTATTACCGGCATACACACATCTTCAAGTTCGGAAGGGTCCATTTGTCCATCTCCATCCATGATTGCAGTACAGTCAATATTATGATCACGACACCATTTGTATCCTGAAGCATACGCTCTTCCCACATAACCATTGCTTAAGTGTTTAATTAGAACAACTCTGGAAGTAGGGCTTGATATGATTTCACTGGGTACATATTTGCAGTTTTCTTTTTCTTCTAACTCCTGGGCAATAATATCTGCATGATTGTATTTTGTCTGAGTAATTTTTTCCTTGCTGTCTTTTAAAGGGGTTACTTCCCTATGTTCTTTTTTAATGAAATCTTCAACTATTTGTGCTGTTTTATCCGTGGAGTAATCATCGATGATAACAATCCTGTCTACAAAATCAGGCATGGTTTCGATAACAAAGCCTATTTGAGTTTCTTCATTATGACATGGAGCAACTACAGCAACAGTTTTCCCTTTAAGCATTAGACAAATATAATATGGAGAAGACTACGTAGTCAAATATTTGCATCCTGTGTTTGTAAGAATTATTATTGAATCTTTTCGCAAATTACTAACATTGATTGTTGCCATGCCAAGAGTTTTTGAATGATATTATAGTTTGGTTTATTGCCGGGATAGTATATTAATTTGGTTATTCTGAATCCTGAAACAGTTAGTATCCGTTCTAATGTAAATTTATCATGCCATAAAGTATGTGTAGGATTGGGTTTCAAAAAAACAGTCGGCCATTTTGCATTAGGGGTGGTTAACACAAAGATTCCTTTATCGGATAAATGATTGTGAATATTTCTTAAAAACAATTCCTGGTTTGCCACATGTTCGATTACATCTCCCGCTATGATGACGTCAAATGTTTGATTAAATTTATATGTTTCCATATTGCCCCAGTGTATTCTTTCATCATCGGGTAAGTTTTCTGTTTCCAATTTAAAGGTCCTTGTTGTTGAGTCAACTATGTTTGGAAGATCAATTCCGGTTAAAGACTTGCAATTAGTTTTTGACAGTTGGTTCCATAGACTATATGCTTCTGTCTGGCCGATGCTTCCGATATCCAGGACATCCTTGTTTTCAACTAGTTTTTCGATAATGTGTTCTCTAATCATATGGTATTGGATATTTTGTAATCACAATATTATTCACCTTAGTTACATGAGGTTCAATACTTACAGGTAATGTTTTTATATAACTAAGCATTTCATCCTGAGCACCCGTGACATCTCTATAAGAATAGAAGAAGCTGCTTGGAATATCGGAGCTTATCAGTACAATATTTTTAACTCCATTTTTCTTTAAATCTTCATAAGTAGGCATAGAGAAATATCTAAGGTGCGTATAAATTTTTTGTGTCCCTAAGGTCTTTCCCATATATTTTTTCGGTATTCTAGGATCAAGTTTCCATGCCCATTCTTGTTCCATGTAAGTATCATTAATATAGAAACCTATAAGTTCTTCCAATCCTGCAGTATAGTTCATAAGCACCGGAAATTCTCCTATAGCTTGGGCAATCTTTTCTGCATTGTAATTTCGTCCGTAAACCATTGTGCTTGCAATTTGTCCTTGAAGACTTAAGCTGAAGTACACAGCAATGCTTGGAAAAAAAGTGCATATCGATAATAAAAGAATAAAAATTCCTTGAGCATATTTTATCCGGATTAATATCCAAATCGGAGACAGAAACTGGTTTATGATATTGGGAAAAAGAATTGCGAATAAACCCATTAAAAGAATGATATTAAGTCCTATTTTTATCATTAAATATCCTTCCTCGAATAAAAGACTCAGAATGACCATAATCGAAGTAATAGTCAGAACAGATATTTTAAATCTGAAACTCATTCTCTCTTCATTTGTCAGATATAAATAAAATATGAATACAAAAGGCGCGATAGGAAATAGGTATCTTCCGTGTCCGCTCATTAACATAAATACCAATAGGTATGTCCAAAAAATCACTGAAAGGAAAGATAATTGGAATTCCTTTTCTTTTAACCAACGTCGGAACATAAATATTGATGAAAAAAATGAAGGCACAATGATACCAAGTGGTATAGACGTGTAGCCAAAATTTCTCGGATATAATGTTTTTCCGAAATACAGGAGAATAATGTTAACAGATTTTAGTATCAACCCTTTCGGGGAATTATCCTCTCTATCCACATAAAAAGTGGGGATTTTTCTTGAGTTTATTCCCATAAAGTTTCTGGTTGAAGAGTACGGATTAAAATTTCCCGTCAATGTATCGGCATGAATATCTTCTTCAGTCATTAAGAAAATATGTGCGTGGTAGATATTCAAAGGTATTAAACCGGTATACATCATTAGAATTAATGCAGCCAATGCCGGTGTGAAATTGAAAAGAAGAGTGGTGGTCATGTCTTTTAAAGTGTTAAGTGGTTTTATTCTAAGCCAGTTGGATGCTATTAATTTCGTAATAACAAACCAGATAAAATACCCTAATGCAATACTGTAATAAACATGTTCTTTTGCATCGAACATGAACAGGAATATTAATCCTACAACGATAGGAGTTTTCTTTCTGATAATTGCGTGAATGAGAAGAAGAACTGTAAATAGAACAGGAATTTCTCTTAAATAAGTAAAATAGTTAAGAACAAAATGATAGGAAGATACAAGCAATAAAGTACCGAAGAAGGCTAATTTTTCCATTTTTAAATCTTCTTTTAGTATTTTGTAAAACAAAACAAGAGATAATATTCCGAATATATAGGTTGAAATTGTAGCTACCGCAACCGAAGGCCCGGTAAAAATATAAAATATGGCAACCGGTACTTTTGACAGCACTCCGTGCAGGCTGACTCCATAATTTCCCGGCCATATACCTTTTTTAATTAACTCGGAAAGAAGTACCGTTTCCCGAAGATAATATGTTTCGTCACTGATTGGAGTTCGGAAAAACAGCATTACAAATGAAACTATCACCAATATTCCTATCAGATAACTTAATTCTGAATTATTTTTCAGATAGTGCATATTATCCTTTGGTATTTTTCTGAAACTTTATTTATATCAAATTCTTCTTTTGCATAAATAATACTATCTTGTTTTATCTCCTGTAATTTATTGCTTGCTTTTAAGTCCATAAGGTATGTGATTTTGTCTGCCAGTTCATCTACATTTCCTTTTGAAAACGTAAATATACACTTATCTGTCTGGTCCGTATCATTAAATTGGGGCAGATCAGAAACCAGAACTGGGCATCCGCAGCTTAAAGCTTCCATCATCACAACTGGCCAGCCTTCACTGTAGGAAGGAAGTACCAGAAAATCAGAGACCGCCAGATACTTGGGAAGATTATTATTTGGGACTAACCCCAAAAATCTCACATTATTAGTTATACAAAGATTTTCACATTTTTTTTGTGCAGTTTCTCTGAGTTGACCTTCGCCGGCAACAAAAAGGATGGTATCAGGATATTTTTCCAATACTTTTGGCATGCTATTAATAAGATCAAGGATACCTTTAGCCTGAATAATTGAGCCTACAAAAATAATGATATTGCTATTCAGACTAAGATCCAGGGATTCTTTTAGATCTTCAATATTGTTTACCGGTTTAAAAACACTTCTGTCTACACCCATTGGACATACCTCCACTAGTGCTTTATCGTGGAGTTTTAATATTTTCTTTTTAAGATAAGAATTTACAGTTGATACATAATTGCAATTTTTAAGAATTAATCTGTCCAGATACTCGAAAAAAGCCAGAGTTAATCTGTTTAAATCACTGCCGTGTATGGTAAGAATGACATTAACATTGGGATTAAAAATTTTTTTAAAAATGATCGTACTTAATCCGGAAGGATAAAGCCAGTGTGGATTAATTACATCTATATGGTTTTCTTTAGTAAGTTTCTTTATGGCAAATATTTGAGAGATGAAAACTAAGGGGAGTATGGCAAATAAATAAGGTTTTTTTTGCAGGTTAGGAAGAATTCCGTCCCCATAGAATAAACCAAAATCCCCAAAAGGTGTAATGGGATTTCTATATACTTCTATTCCATCCCAATTTTCAATCTTTGCTAATCCCTTACTGTGAGGAGTAAGAACTAATACCCTATTATATTTAATCAACCCTTCAGCTAGTTTCATCACAAATCCGCCCATCATCTCATCTTTTTTATTAGATGCAGGAAAAGATGAAGTAATAATTAATACAGTTTTTCTATTTGATTTGGTATATGACATAATCTCCCGCCGTATAAATTATATCTGTTCTTCTGCGGAGAAACTCAACCATTTTATTATTATAAGCATCATATTTTGTATTATGAAGAATATATTTTATATTTATTCCCGGTGTTGGTGTTTTATCTATAGTATCGGAGTCAGGATTCATGACCACAATTTTGTTATTTTCCCAATAACATGTAACAGCACCCATCCAGTTGCCGAACCAACAGTATAATCCAGGTTTATCCGTATAGTAGTAAAACTCGGATAAGTTATTTACCACGAACCATTCATGAGAATTTGATGGCATATTATTAATAAAGTCAAATATTGTCTTAGTCGGGTGATCCTTTAACTGTGATTCCTTGTCTTTATTTTCAGTGCTAATATTACCGGTTAAATAATTGTTATTTTCCTTATTAAGTACAATGAATGCTTTAAAAGAGTTTATCAGTACAAGAATTAAAATACTGACAAGGATTATAGATTTATATTTACGGATAAATACATTAGAAGTAATTTCATTTATAAGGTAAAAAATCAAGGCAAGAGTAATTGGTTGATTAGTCATTTGGTAGCGATAGTTATAGGGGTCTTTGAAAATCAGTATAACTGAAACAATATAATATAGGAAAAACGCGATTTCCCATCTTTTACGTTTCCTGATTGTAACAATCCCATACAAGAGGAGAGGAATGGCTAACCAGTTCAGGTTACCTAAAAGTTTAAATCGGAAAAACTGACCCAAATTACCATTGAAAAACATTTTTCCATCTGTCTCTACATCTCTGTCTGTGCTGCTTAGGTCTGAGTAATACCCAAGTGATATTAAATTATCTTTAATCAGGATTTTTTGTTCCTCACTAACATTCGGATCGATATAAAGGTATTCCGGGTGCATAGGGTCCGGGTGGTAGTATTTTTTCAAAAGAGATATTTGCTGTTTAAATGCAGCATTATTTGGTGATTCTTCTGTTAAAGCGGAAACAGCAATATATTCTGGCAAGCTTAGTTCAGAGACATCTGTATTATTAATTATTGAATACACGTTAAATACAACAAGGTATGCTAAAAAAATGCATCCGATGATTGATATTCCGGTAATTACTTTAAACTTTCCTGTATTAATTTCCATTGCAGTTTGAGCCATGTGACCCAGACATCTCCAAAGAGGATATCAAATAAATAATGAACTGCTCCAAACACTAATATCAATATTCCGATGATTAAAAGATTAATGATTTTGTTTTTAATACTTTCTCTAGAAAACAACCCATAAAGAATAAATAATATTCCGGCTAAGGCAAAACCCAAAGAATGGGCATTTGCCATAAATCCCCCCGATATTCCGAAAAGTAGTACCAATAGTCTATTTGGTTTCTCAATTACCTGTAGAAGAAGACTTAGTGTTATAACTAGGAAGGCTATCCTGTAAGTATCTAAGTGATAGTATAGTAATGAGGCACCGAAGGCTGGTGTGAGAACCAGAGCTGTAGCTGCAATAAAAGCAATTACTTTATCTTTTTTCATTAACCAGTACAGCAGTTCCAGCACAATAATGATCCAGTACCACCCTGTTACACTGCGAAAGTAGTAATCTCCCTGACTACTGGTGATATCATTCCAGAATCTTTCCCAGGTCCCAAAAATTGGAAAGTTCATCCCGTGAAGACCAACAAAGTAGAATCCGGTCGTTGGATCAAACCTTTGATTTGAATAGTTAATCTGTTTTCGTTCAGATAATACCTTACCCCATGTCCCATATTCAAAGGTATCGTGTCTTATAATCGGAATTTTAACTACGATAATTTGCCAGGCAAGGAAAAATATTGTTAAAGCAGAAGCGATAAAGAGAAAAATTTTTGGTTCGGTCTTTTTCTTTTCCTGAAGGAAAGTTAGGGTACTATCCCTTAGTTTATGCAAATTTTTTCTTCCGATTATCAAAAGATAAGTAAACACAGCAAACACAACGGAAACATAAAAAAGAGATGATTGTTTAGGTATTAAGATAAGAAGGTAGTAAATAAGCAGACTACAGATAGAAGGAGCTATTGCTGCTGAGATTAGATAAAGTTGGGGTAAACTTAAGACTTTTTTCTTATCTAATGTATATATAAACAAAGCCACAATTCCCGTAAAAAGAACATTAATGATATACAGCAGTATTAGATATGATAGGAAGTTATAAAACATATATTTACTTTGGATTATAGAGCTTGGGTTGACTGTTAACAATTTTAATTACTTCGCTTATGTGTAATCCTACAGTATCACAGTACCATTTAATAGATTCCAAACGAGGTCTGCTTTCTTCTAACAGTAAATCGTAAGCTTTTGCTCTTGAAATCTGACCGTTTCTTATCTGATTGCTTCTAAAAGTATCAATTTCTGTAAACCCGCCCATTGTATAGTAAATATAGTTATAAAAGGAAGCGGTTCCGTCTCCGATTCTCCAGGTAGATTTTGTATCAGGTGAGGTTTCCCAATCATATTGTTCAATTAGTGTTTTATTTATTTCTTCTTCGTCCCATTGGATGTAATCAAAAAACGAGTAGTAGTTGATTCTTGGTTCAATGTAGTAAGAAAAGTAGGCACCTATGGTATCTAGTAATGATGTGTTTAAATATGCAGGGTTTATTAGGTATTGTTTTGAATAAAAATTTGCTAATTTAATTTTTTGTGAAAGGGTTAAATGATCAATTCTTTTCTTATTAAAATTCGGAGATATTCCGCAATAGCCTATCTTGAAATTGGTTTCTTCAAGTCTATTGCTCATCCACACATCCATTTTAATTCCCGTTCTTCTCTTTACTACATTCACATAATAGAAAAACTGTTTATCTCCCGCCATAAATAATGGAACCGTACCCAGACTGGGTTTTTTCAACCAGGCAGTCACATTTTTTCTAATATTTTCCCTCTTTCTTTGAATATCCGCAGAGATTAGGATATTTTCTATCCCCAGACTTCCGCACATTCTGGCAATATTACGTCTTGCAAGATCAGTAACCATTCCCCAGTCATAAGTATACGTTACCGGGTTTAAACCAAGCTCTTTTTTTAAATAATGCAATCCATAACTTGAATCTCTTCCCCCACTAAAAGGAACAATGCAATCAGCTTGTCGGCTTGTACTTCTAAATTGTTCGGCAATTTCCATAAACTTATCTTTTCCTAATGGGGTAGGAACATTATATGATTCACAATAGTTGCATACTCCCTCTTCATTAAAGGAAATAAATGGCATAGTTTCTGGGAGTAGACATTTAGAACACCTTCTTAGCTTTGCGATTGCTTCCTTATTTTTTTGATATTCTTCTTCTTCAATTTTTTGAACGTCTGAAAAATCTTTATCATTTTGGGATCTGGTTGTCGGCAGTACTACATTTACCTTTAAACTTTCAACTTGTATCTGTCTTTCTTTTGTTTTGTTTTCAAATAAATCCTGAGTAGTTTCATTAAATGTAAAACATACTTCTCCATCTGTATCAATATTTACCAGTCTGCATGAATAGGGGGATGTTTGTATAATTGGATCATCTTCTTTAAATAGTTTTGGAAATTTAATTTTTACTTGTTCCAGAAAATATTTTTCGGATGCGAATATTCTGATATCGTTGTTCGGGTTTATAAGTTCATATAAAGATCCATTGTTAGTAAGAAAGGCAATATGGTTTAAATCGGAAAAGAGGGAAATGATTGTATATGCACCTTTAAGTAATTTTACCGTTTCAAGTATTGCGTCTTTCAAGTTATGTTTTGTGCTAATAAAATTCCTTAATAAGGAATTGAATACCTCAGTATCAACCTGATACTCTCGTTTTAAATTAGGAAATTCCTCCCATAGTTTTGCATCATTAACAATTATCCCGTTATGAACCGAAGCAATTCCTTCTTTCACAACCGGTTGATTATTGTAATCCACTGCAAAGGTTCCGTTTGTTTCCATTCTTGAGTGTCCGACTACAGCAAGTATTTTCTGGTCATGAGTAAACAAGTCATTATATTTTTTTGTCCGAATAAAATTGGAAGCTCGGATTGGACTTTTTATAATTTTTATATCTTTATCTGTGACTACAGCTATACCGGATGCATCCTTGCCCCTTGACTCTGAAAGCTTGATAATAATGTTTGAGATACTTTGTAGATCTTGGTTGTTTAACCTATTATTATGGATAATTCCGAACACACCGCACATAGTAAATGATTCTCATAGATTATCATAAATTTAAATATATAGATATTTTTTAAAGTCTTGAACTAATTTAAGTTGCTTGTAATTCTCTTTACCCTATAATAGATTATATGATACTTTTAATATATGTCGCTTAACTTTGCATTAATCGGAGCAGGTGGATACATAGCTCCAAGACATCTTAAAGCAATTAAAGAAACGGGAAATAATTTGGTAGCTGCTGTTGATAAAAATGATTCAGTCGGTATTCTGGACAGCCATTTCCCTGAAGTTGAATTTTTTACTGATTTTGAAGCATTTGAAAAATTCGCTTGTAAACTTAAGAGAAGCAATCCGGAAAAAGCAATTAATTATGTCAGTATTTGTACCCCCAACTATTTACATGAGGATCATATAATCTCTGCCTTAAGGCTTGGAGCTAATGTGATTTGTGAAAAACCCTTAGTATTAAACACAGAAAGCTTGGATAACCTTCAGGCAACAGAAATGGAACTGGGTATGGGTAAGGTAAATACTGTATTGCAGCTTAGACTTCACCCCGTTCTCCAGCAGCTGAAAGATAGGATTAATAATGAAACCAGGGACCATCCTTATGATATAGATCTTACTTATATAACTCCGCGTGGAAAGTGGTATTACATCTCCTGGAAAGGGGATTCAAAAAAATCCGGCGGGGTGATGATGAATATTGGTATTCACTTTTTTGATATGCTTACATGGATTTTCGGAGGTGTGAAAAGCCAGGCAACTTATTGTTTGAATGATACAAAAGCTTCAGGACACCTTGAACTGGAAAAAGCCAGAGTGCGCTGGTACCTGTCACTGGACAGAAATGATCTTCCAGAAACGTACAGGCAGAATAATAAAGCATACAGATCCATTACTATTGATGGAGAAGAATTATCTTTTACCGACGGATTTACCGATTTACATACTGAGATATACAAAAAAGCCATCGCCGGTGATGGCTTTGGTATGGAATATGCCAGGCCATCCATAGAACTGGTGGAAATGATCAGAAACTCTTCTATTGCACCAATAAATTCAAAACTTGCTCATCCTATAATTCTAGGAAATCACTTTTCTTCACAGAAACAGGAAATTCCTGCCGCTGTCCCTATAGACGCTAAAGTTGAAGAAAAATAATCATGCAAATACCCTTTGTGGATCTCAAAACACAATACAAAAATATTAAAAAAGATATTGATCAATCTTTATTTGAAATCATTGAAAATGGCACGTTTATTTTAGGAAAACCGGTTGAAGAATTTGAAAAAAACATTTCTTCTTATTTAGATGCTTATTCTTTAGGGTGTGCATCCGGCAGTGATGCTCTACTTTTGGCGTTGATGGCATCCGATATAAAAGAAGGGGATGAAGTAATAACCACTCCTTTTACTTTCTTTGCTACTGCCGGTGCTGTTGCACGGTTGGGAGCTGTACCTGTTTTTGTGGATATTGATGAAAAGACTTTTAATATTGATCCGGTAAAAGTTGAGCAAGCAGTAAGTGATAAGACCAGAGCTATTATTCCTGTACATATTTTTGGTCAATCTGTGGATATGGATCCTGTATTAGAAATATGCGAAAGACGTAATCTGACTTTAATTGAGGATGCATGTCAGGCGATAGGTGCAGAATATAAGGATAAAAAGGCAGGAACAATGGGTAGATTCGGATGTTTTTCTTTTTTCCCGACTAAAAACTTAGGCGGATTCGGCGATGGGGGGTTGATAACGTGCAAAAATGAAGAAGATTACAAATTACTTAAAAAATTACGTGTTCATGGTTCTGAAAAAAAGTATTTCCACGATGTAATCGGAATAAACTCAAGACTGGATGCTATTCAGGCAGGTGTATTAAACATTAAACTGAAATATCTAGATGAGTGGAATACCAGGAGGGTTGAAATTGCTCAGAAATATTCTGAATCACTAAAAGATCTGGTTCAGACTCCTTATGTAATTAAAGACGCTGAACACATTTATCATCAGTATGCCATTTTAACTAAAGATAGAGACACCCTTTTAGCACATCTAAATCAAAATGGTATTTCCAGCGGAGTATATTATCCGCTTCCCTTACACCTTCAGAAATGTTTTGAATATCTAGGTTATAAGGAGGGGTATTTACCTGTTAGTGAAAAGGTATCTAAAGAAATTCTCAGCCTTCCGATATATCCGGAAATGACGGAGGCCCAGGTTGAATACATAATAAACACGGTTCGCTCATTTTTCTCATAGTTACAAAAACACACAAATCCAAATATATATTTGACACATTGAATGTTTTCTATAGAATCAGGATAATAGGAATACGCTCCTATTGTTTGAATATATATCGTGTATTTAATAAAAAAATATGTCTGAGAAAAAGAAACTGGTTTCAATCGTATCACCAGCCTATAACGAAGATGTAAATATACCCCTGATGGTAGAAGAGGTGAAAAAAAGCCTTTTACCTTTAAGTGATAAATATGATTTTGAATATATCATTGTCAATGATGGAAGTTGGGACAATAGCTGGGAAGTGATTTGTGAGGAGAATAAAAAAGATTCCAGGGTAAAAGGAATAAATTTTTCAAGAAATTTCGGACACCAGATGGCCTTGACAGCCGGTTTGGATCGGGCAAAGGGAGATGTTGTAATATATTGCGATTCTGATTTACAGCAACCGCCTTCATTATTTCCAAAGATGTTAAAACTTTGGGAAGATGGGGTGAAAGTTGTACATACAAGACGGACTTTTACTGACGGAGAAGGCACATCTAAGAAATTATTATCCAAATTATTTTATAAATTCATAAATCTTTTATCTGATACGGAAATAAAAGAAGGTTTTGCCGATTTTAAACTACTTGATAAAGAAGTGCTGGAAAAAGTTAAAAGTATGCGTGAGCATAACCGTTTCTTACGCGGTATGGTTCCCTGGCTGGGTTTTAAGTCTGCAATCCTGGAATACAAAGCGGGAAAGCGTCTACATGGAACACCCTGGTACAACTTCAGTAGAAATCTCGAGTTTGCAAAAACAGGCATTATGTCTTTTTCCATAAAACCGTTAAAATATATAGGATATTTTGGTGTATTTTTAACCATAGGATCTATAGCAATATTATTTTTAGGAGCTGTAATCAGTTTTATAAAAGGGGCATTGTATTTCTCACCCACATTTTATCTGCTGGTATTTAATACACTTTTAAACGGATTGATGATGAGTGCACTAGGTATTGTGGCATTGTATATCAGTTATATTTATCAGGAGGTTATAAACAGGCCGTTGTATTTGATTTCCGATGTTGTTGAATAGCACAGTCTTAATCTACATAACCTCCTAAATACTTTAAATGGAAAATATAAAAAAACGTAAAATTGCATTTATCAGTGCATTTGCTCGTAAAGGTCACGATAGCACTCAGTTTTCAGCTATCGGCAGCTATTCAAAAACTCTTTTAAACACATTAAATACACAAGATAGAGAAAATATCGAAGTATTGGCACAAATCGAACCGAATGAAACCGGCTATGAATATGATGGTTTGTTGGTGTCCAGAGTTTGGAGAAAAGATAACCTGTTATTCTTCCTGGAACTTCTTTTCTACGTCATGAGAAAAGGTTTCAAGGTTGTTCACATTCAACAGGAGGTTTATTGTTTTGCTCCCAAATACGCTCCCTATATTTCACCCTATTTATTAGTATTATTACAGTTGTTATTAAGACTTCTCGGTATCAAAGTTATTGTTACTATCCATGGTGTTGTACCTCTGGCCTATATAAACAAAGATTTTACTGAAAATAATAAAGTTGCTACTCCGCTGATAATCACAAGACACGGTCTGAAAACACTATATTATGGGTTAGTTTCAACAGCAAATAAAGTCATAGTACACAACGAACTAATTAAGGGATATCTGATAAATGACTATGGTGCCAATGTGAATAAAATTATTGTAATTCCCTTGCCTTTGTATACATATCCGGAAAATAAAAAGAATCCCGATATACTACAGAAATTGAAAGATCAAAAGAAAAAAATTATTCTTTTTTTCGGTTATCTTGCTCCCTATAAAGGTCTTGATACATTTATTAAAGCATTCCAATCTTTTAATCTTAGTGAGAATAATGCAGTTGCACTTATATCAGGAAGTATCCCAAAAAGATTAGTAAATGATCCTAAATATTTAAAATGGCTCGAAGATCTTAAGGAATTATCCAGTAAAATATCAAAGGATATTATCTGGGATCAGAGGTTTATTCCTGATAATGAGATTCAGAGTTATTTTATTAATGCTGATATTGTAGTTGTACCATACTCTGAGGGTATTGCATCATCAGGACCGCTCGCTCACTCTGTTAACGCAAATAAACCTACACTGTTATCGGAAGTATTTAGGGATGTAGTGGATGATACTCTGATATTTGGGAACACATCTGAAGAATTGGGAAGCGCACTATCTAAGTTCTTTTTGGATAATAATTTCAAGGATACGCTATTAAATATGGTTAATCGTCAGAAAGAGTTATGGTCTAGTAGAAATATCGGAAAACTGACTCACGGAGTGTATCGGGAACTATTTGTTAATGAAATAAAATATGATTGAAAAATATCTTAATCCTAATTTAGTAAAAATACGTTTGTATGATCATAATCTCCCGGGATTTAGTATTGGATCTTTAGATAATTGGGACAACATAAAAAAGTCTGAGATATATTTATTGGATATTAACGTTGTCTTGGAAGAAATCACGATTCCCAAGTCTTTTGAATTCCGTAAAGGAAATTACATATACAAGGACTCAGTTTGGTACTATCAAAGAAAGATTGGTCCTATTGAAGTAAATTATTCTTATTCCGAGATTTCAAAAGTATTTACATATTATCCGGGCTTTATAGGAAAAATTCCGTTTATTTATAACTCCTTTTACCCGTTAGGTTATGAAGTTTCCAACATCATCATTTATGAACTGTATAAATTTGGTTACATTGCAATAAGATCCTGTGCTTTTAGATTTAATAAAAAAAATTTTCTTCTGATTTCCCCGTCGTTTAACGGGAAAAGCATGCTGCTTGATTTTCTGGTAAATAAAGAAAATGCAGAATACATTGCGGAGGATTTGGTTTTTATTAGTAAAGATTGTCTGGTTGGTGTTCCCTGGGATAGTCATAACTATGGGAGAAATTCTGGAATAAATACAAAATCGAAAAAGGCCTTGGATAAGGTAGAAGATAAAATAGACTATCTAATATGGTTTAATGTTTCCGACCAAGAATTAGTTCAGAAAACGGATTTATCAATAAAAAATATTTACAGCTATCCTTTATTGGAAAGTATTTCTTATTTTGGAAAGTCATTATCATCAGCGATGATGTATTTTCATAATGACTATGATGTTAATAATGTTATAGATATATTTACCGGGTTTTTATCGGATACTAAAATATTAAATCTTAGAACAAACGGATATAATACTGAAAGTATAATGAGTTTGCTTAGAGAATTATCCAATGAATAATGAAGTTGCTCAGCACTGGAATAGTTTAGGAGAAAAATATTCAAGCTCCTGGAAAGGAGTGGGCAAGGAATGGATGAATAATCAGGAGAAGGATTTCATTATGAAAGGTATAGGTTATGCGGGTGATCCGGTAAATAAACAGGTACTAGATGTAGGAAGCGGAACGGGGCGAATACAGGAAATTATAAAAAGCTTTGGGTATTCCGATATTTTAGGGGTGGATATTTCCCAGGAAATGATTTCCTTTCTGAGTAAAAAGTTTTCCGACTCAACAGTATCATTTAAAAGAATTGATTCCATCAGAGAAGTAAGCGGAAATTATGATCTAATCACAGCAATCAGAGTATTAAAGTACAGCGATACATGGAAGGACGATCTGAAACATCTTATGACACTTCTTAAACCGGGTGGAATTTTTGTTTTTACCATGCCAAATGAAAATTCCGTTACCAGGTTTGCACCTTATCCTATTAAAAAATACAAAACAAATCTAAAAGAACTATACGGAATTATCTCATCTGAAGGATTTGAGATCTTGGAAATATGCACCAAATTCAGACTGCCTGATTTTTTATATGAATTTAAATTTGAAACCATGCAGAAGCTAGTGATTTTAATTGAGAAAGTAATGAATAAAATATTGCCGGATGTTTTATTAGGTAAGATTTTTTATGTTACCGTGAAAAAACATTAGAGGTGATTAGATTGGCTAACGAAATAGTGATATTTATATGTAGTTTTTGAGTCTTTTCGTGACTTAGTTAATTGAAATTAATGCAATAGTAAGAAATGCAAAATTCTAAAGAATATAAAAAATGATAAAAGATTATTTATTTGGATATATTGAAGATAACGTATTTTTAGTAACAAAAAATGTAGTTTGGATTGACGGTCGTAATATTCGATATGGTATGGCCGCAATTTATAGGATGCATCCCATATTTTCAGCCGTTTACTTTTTTCTATTAAAGCATCTACATCCTTTGGTTTTGTATAACTCACTGACAATATTGACACTACTATTGGTAAGCTTTTTGTCATTTACGATATTTAGACGTTACTTTGGAAAGTATATATCGCTATTACTTTCCGCAGCTTTTGTTATGTCTCCATATTTTTACTACCATTCGAGAAATCATTTGGAGTTGATACAGCTATGGATATTTCTCATACCTTTATTAATTTTATTGAAGGCATCAACTAGTATTCACTATGTAATATTAGGGTGTATTTTGGGTATTGGGACATTAATAAATAGTTATTTAGGTTTTTTTACCATAATTTTTATAGTAATATTCTTGCTTAGTAAATTTCTTTCTTTAGAAACAAAAAAAAGTTTTATTTTGAATTTTGTAAAATCTCTGTTTTTAGTTTTTATACCCTTTTTATTAGTAGTTACAATATTTGCTTATCCTGTATTAAAGGCTAATTTCATCAATAGGCTTTCGTTAGTGGATTCCTCAGAAATTGATTCCACTTTGATAGTGGAAAGAAATTTAGAAAACTTTTTTTACTTTACAACACGACCTTGGTACTATGTTCTTCCTTCTGTTGATAACCCATTTTTTGGAGGAGTTACACAAAAAGTATTGGATTGGATGGAACATGATTGGGGATATTTTCTTACACTTAACTATTTCAAAAGTGAGCATTCTGTTTCATTCATGGGTTGGGCGGGTATCTTATTATCCTTATTAGGCATAGGGTACATAAAAAAGCATCCAGATTTAAAAAATCGTAAAGAAATAATCATGTTATGTATTCCAGCATTATTTTTTGTATTAATTTCGTTACCTCCATATTTTACTGTTTCTGGTTTGAAGATTTATACGCCAAGCTATTTAATGTGGTTGCTTTTTCCTATGTTTAGAGTGTTATCCAGAACAGGCATTTTTATATTATTTTCTTTATTGATCCTTAGAGGTTTTGGCTTTATCGCCATTATTGAGTTTTTGAAAGAAAAATTTGTATCTGTAAAGAATAAAAACATGGGTAATGTAGTTGTCATAGTTGTACTAGTGTTGTTAACACTATTTAACTTAGCTGAATTCTATATTCCATTTAGATTTACAGATTTACATACTACTCCCAAAGTATATACATATATCAAAGAACATCTTCCTAAGGATTCAATTATTGCACTCTATCCATATTCAAAAACAAGTGATGCTGTATATTGGTTTCAATATTTAGATCCAATTTTAATTAATCCACTCTATAAAAAGAGAGGTGATTTTAACTCGGCAATATTTACTAAAGAGTTGCCAACTTCGGCTGGAATACAAAAAGCAAAAGAGTATGGCGTGGATTATGTTGTCTATTATTATAACGAGGACGCAAATGAAATAGATTTTTTCAATAATAGCCCTTTGTTAACTTTGATTTCTGATATTAATGAAGAAGCTAATACAAACAAAAAGACTTTGTTTTATTCAATAGAAGGCGTTGATGAGACAGATAGCGCATTCATATACAGAATAAATTAACACAATTATACCTATTTCTCTCTGATCTATTCCTTATTATTAGGACTTTGTAGTACTATTAGCAGTTTTGGTAAGGTAAAATAACACTATGAAATGGTTTGTGAAAATAGTCTTATTATCCTTGATGGTATTTTTCTTATCTTGGTTTGTGGTTTTTAAATTGGGGATTAACAAATTAAACTTACAGTCGGAGGACACTATTCCTGCTCTTTTTCTTCCTGTCACTGTTTTAAAAGAAGGAACTTTCTATATTGATTCATACTATGAAATGATTCGTGAAAAATACCCACATCCCGATGATCCGACAGGAGAACTTAAAATGACTCCTTTTTATTTAAGAAGAGTAGTTTTTACTCAGTATAAAGATGATGAATTCGGAAATACTTATTTGGATGTGCAACCTCACTATATATCCGCATTTCCGGTTATCAGTGGTCTATTGGCTATTCCTGTCTATATTATTCCGATGTTAATTGATATGCCTATCACCTGGGAAAATCTCACTCTTCTAGGACATATTGCAGGGGCATTAATTATTGCTTTTTCAGGTGGATTTTTCTTTCTGCTTTTGAAAAAGCACTTTGATCTTGATGAAAGAAAATCACTTATTCTGACTATTGTTTATCTGTTTGGGACTATTAACTATGCTCTTATATCCCAGGCACTCTGGCAGCATGGAAGTATGCAGCTGTTTCTTATTCTTGGTCTGTATTTTCTATTTAATGCAATAAATGAAAAAACGTCTGATACTTTATCTCAGTATTTCTGGGCAGGATTGATGTTTGGAATTTCCATTTTATCCCGTCCGACATCCGCGCTATCCTGGATATTTATATATGTCATTATCTACTTTGCCAATCAGCATTCTGTAAAAAATCTTATTAACAGATCTCTTTTTTACACCATGGGTTTGATTCCGGTCGCTGCATTCTTTATGTGGTATAACCAGACCTATTATTTATCCATTAATAATCAGGGTTATTCTGATCAGTTAGGAGACAGCTGGCTTGGTAGATTTCCCGAAGGTTTTTTGGGTGTCTGGTTTTCTCCCAGCAAAGGGATACTTATATATTCTCCGGTAATCGTATTTTCTCTGATCGGTCTGTACTTATTAATTAAAAACAAACACTGGCAAAAATCTATCCACTTTATTGTTTTTGCTTTAATTGTTTTGATTCATACATTAGTGATAGGAAAGTGGAAGCATTGGTACGGTGGGTGGTCATTCGGATATCGGATGAGTGCGGATATTATTCCGTATTTAGTTCTTCTGATGATTCCGTATATCCGGTCTGATTTGTTTGAAAAAACAAAAAAGATATTCTTTGGCTTATTGGTTTTTTCCATTCTGGTTCAGATATTCGGTATTATCTTTTTTGACGGTATCTGGCATGCAGCATATGATGGTGGATATGAGGATACCGGATGGCTATGGTCTATCAAAAATAGTGAATTCCTCTTTAATATCAGAAGAATTTTAGTTAAACTAGGGTTAATGGAGCAAGCCTGTCCACGATGTCTTCCCGGATAATATATGCAAAATCCTAATCAAAGATACAATATCATTTGTTTATCTAATCAGTTATGGGATTTTCCCAACTGGACCAATAAACGTCATGTGATGACCAGACTAGCAAAAGCCGGCCATCACGTCCTGTTTGTTGATCCTCCTCTAAATACTGGTAATGTCTTTTTCCGACAGATAAAAAGAGGATTGTGGAATATTCGAAGAATTCTGACTCAGACCCATCGGGATACTATAGGAGCATTAATTTATACACCCCTTAATGTCATTCCTTTTAGTGAAATCACATCTTCCTGGCATATTAAAAGAATTAATAAGCTGGGAAATAAAGAATTTGATAAAGGTTTAAAAACCATATTGTGGATTTATCATGTTCAGATCCCTTATCTTATTGAATACATCAGTAAGCTGGAATACGATATTCTTGTTTATGATTGCGTGGACAACTATGAGGGTTTCCCTTCCAGTAGTTCATTCTATTCAGCAACCGTTCCTAAAGAAAAAGTGATGGAACAGGAGAAGATGCTGTCAGAGAGAGCGGATATTGTGTTTGCTACGGCTCCGGGTTTGGTAGATAAGCTGAAAAATTACACAGATAAGGTGTTTTTTACTCCCAATGTCGGAGACTATGAAAAATTCAAAGTAGTAAGAAGTGATTCCAGGGAGATAAAAGTTGAAGTGCCCGTAGAATTAGAAAATATCAAACGACCGAGAGTCGGATTTACCGGAGCTTTGGATGAATATAAATTCGATTTGGAACTTTTCAAAAAATCTGCGATGGCACATCCCGATTACAGCTTCATTCTGATTGGTCAGATTGCCCTAAAGGATAAATCTACTGATCTTTCGGACCTTGGTTTGTCTGACCTACCCAACGTTTATTTTCTGGGTTATAAACCCTATGAGACATTGGAAGGATATTATGAGGGGTTTGATGCGTTTATCATTCCTTATCAATTGAATGACTATACAGTAGGCGGTTGCTTTCCTGTAAAGTTTCATGATGCTCTAGCAGCTGGTCTACCTACGGTAGTTACCGATTTGCCGGCATACCGTCCTTTTGATAATATCTGTTATATTTCCAAAACTGATGACGATTTTATTGCTAATATCACGAAATCTTTGGATGAAGACAATGGTGAGCGAACCAGATCCAGAAAGGAGGTTGCCAAACAGAATTCCTGGGAGGGTAAGGTTGAAACAATGCTGTCTTTATTGAGCAGCCAAGTATTATACAAAGATCAATAGTATTTGCCTGATGGGACTGAAATAGGAGAGGATAAGATGACTTCTTCAATATTTGCAACATGTGAAGGGTGCAGTTTGCATATTGAAATGATACCGTTCATCGCTTTTTGTGGTGAGTCTGTCAGAGTCGACCTTGTAAGAGATTTGTATGTAGACGGATGGCCTACCACTGCGTCTCGAAGAAGTAGTTTTAGGGTTAATGTCGAAGACAATGAATTAAGGGCAAAGATAGCAGAATGGTTGAAGAGTGAAGTAATGCAATCACTTTCTCTTAAAGAAGAATGTTTAGAAGGTATTGTAAATAAAATTGTTGAAATGATTCGGAAGCCTCCTGGATAGAAAAAAGCGCAACAAAAGCGATAATTTTTCTTTATTTGTGCCGTTGATGCTTCGAAGTTCTCGAGCAAAAACGGCATATCATATTTTAAATACCAGCAAATGAATACTTTATTGAAAATATGAAATTCGTGCAGATATTGTTCCTTCAAGCTATAATTTCCTAAATGAAGATACTCTATATTCTAAATTCAGGTAATCCGGGTGGTATGGAACAGCATGTATTGGATTTGGTTCGGTATATGACTGATCATGGTCATAAAGTATATGTGTGGTGTAGGGAAGGTGTAGTGGCAGACTGGTATCGTCAGGCACAAGCACAGGTAACAACCATATCCATAAATATTGAAATTGATCCTGTATATATTTATAAGCTGGTAAAGTTTCTCAGACAGGAAAAGATTGAAATTATCCATGCTCATGAATTAAAACCGGTAGTAAATAGTGTGATAGCAGGATTTATTTCCAGAGTTAAAGTTCGAATAACTCATACACATACTCCGATATCAACTTGGAAAATCGGTTCAGCAGCAAAGGTGATAAATACATTAGTGAACACATGGGTGGTAAACATTTTAGCAACAAAAGAGATTGCTCTTACAGAATCACGGAAGGAAATAAAGAAAAACGAGGGGATTAGAGAGGAAAAACTGGAAATAATTCCCAACGGGTTGGATACCCAAAACTTTGATATCTCTCCACAGCTGAAACAATCCTACTCTTTTGAAATTAGAAATAAGCACCAGATTCCTAAGGATGCATTTATCTTTGGTCTGGTAAGCAGACTAACAGAAGAAAAAGGTCATGAAGTATTGATTAAAGCATTTAAGAAATTACTGGAATATTCCTTATTAAATAAGGAGAATATTTATTTGATGTTGGTAGGGGGTGGAAGACTGGAAGAAAAATTGAAAGAATTAGCATCAGAATGTGGGTTATCAGAAAGAGTGATATTTACGGGAGTATTTAGGGAGGAAGACAAAGTTAAATATTATTCTGCCATTGATATTTTTGTCTTTCCCTCATTAACGGAAGGTTTCGGTTTGGTGCTGATAGAAGCTATGTATTCAAAACTACCGATCGTCTGTTCAAATCTGGAAGTGCTTCAGGAAGTGGGAGGTTCAACTGTGATGTATTTTGAGGTTGGCAATTCAGATGATTTAGCGGAAAAAATGATGAATCTTTATCAGAAAAAAGACCGACTGACAGAGCTGACTGAAAGTGCAAGAGCAAGGGTAGAACAACTGTATACTTATGAAAAATTCGGGGATAACTACGAAAATCTGTATTTTAATCTCTTAAACCCTCATGCATAAAAAAAGCTTTTGTCTTTAGCTTAACACCAGGACAAAAGCTTTAGGTTAATTTATCTATTATCTGCAAATCTGATCCCGTAAAGTGTTAATATTTTTATTTAGGAAGCAGTAATTTTTGGAATAAACATCTTTTCCTTTTTTACTACCACTATCGTATACTCCAATGATATGAGCCACTTTTTTAAAGACCTTCTTTGCCAGTTCTTTTGAATTATTATCATATGGGCTACTCTTTTTAAATATTGCAAACATTAACTCTTCCAACTCCATAAAAAAATTACGGTCAAAATTATCTGGAAGAGGAAGGAGTAGTTGTCTGAGAATCTTTTTTGTTTTGTTCTGATCGTTTAATCTTAACGGTGTATAAAGTACTTTACCAGTAGGTGTGAATTTACCAGACATGTCTTTCTCCTATATATTTTGGCACTAAGATAATAATTAGGTGACCAGATAATACAACCTTGATGTAACAAAAGCAAATGAAAGTGCTATGCCTGTCCTGACGGAATAAAAAAGCTTTGGGTTAAAGTGGATTCCTATTTGCAAAGAAGCCCTTTCAGAGCATTAAGATGCCAGGATATTCTCCGATAGCTGGTTCGAAAGGAACTTTCAGCATTTCTATATTCTTCATCATTCCCATTAACTGCTTCTTGCAACGCATGAAGAATTGGTCCTAATTCGTTATTTAATGCACCAGCTAGCGCCGCCTCTTTTGCCATGGTTTTCTCCTTTCTTTATCACTATCTCTATTGTTATTTATAAGTGACCAAATACTACATTCACGTTATAATAAAGGCAAATGAAAATCCTCATGCAAGGCCGGTACGAACTTCTTGCTAAAGGCGGCGGCGACAAAGTACAAATTGAAAATACTGCTAAGGAACTTAGAAACTTGGGAGTAAATGTTGATATTGTTGGTGGTCCTGTAAAGGATCTTTCTTCTTATGACCTTGTGCATTTATTTCAACTTGACTGGACTCCAGAAACATATTTTCTGGCCAAAAATGCTAAAGATGCAGGAAAACCACTTGTATTATCCCCAATTCATCACAGCGTGAAGGAAGTAAAGAGATTTGATGATGAATATGTTTTCGATTTCCGCAGACTATCAAAAATATTGTTCAAAGAACAGCATAAAAGGGATACTTTCAAAAATATATACAGGTCTTTGATTAATCCTCAGAAACTTAAACCCACATTGCAAAGTATAAATATTGGATTAAAGAACATGCATATCAGAACACTTAGTATGGCAGATATTATTCTAGTGCAGACTGAAGCAGAAGCAACGGATTTAAAAGATACATATGGGGTAGATTTTTCATGGGTGAAAATACCAAACGGAGTTGGAGAACCGTTCTTAAAGGCAAATAAATCAGATAGTAAATTACCCAATCCACTGGGTTTTCAGGACTATATTATTTGTGTAGGTAGAATTGAGCCCAGAAAAAATCAGATTAAAGTGATTGAAGCAGTAAATTGTTTACGGAAAGAAAAGAACATGGATATAAGACTGGTTTTTATCGGATCTATGAACAGCGAAAAACATTTTGAGTATAAGTACAAGTTCCGCAAAACTCTCAAGCAGTACACATGGATTAAACATATAGAATCAGTTCCTTATGATGTAATGCCTGCATATTATAAATATGCAAAAGTCGGTGTTTCTGCCAGTTGGTTTGAAACAACTGGACTGACCAGCCTAGAAGCTTTATTCTGTGGTAGTAATGCTGTCGCATCAGGTAAACGGGCTAAGGAGTATCTGGGTGATCTGGTGAGCTATTGTGATCCGGGAGACGTCAATTCCATCCAGAAAGCTATAGATACTGAATATTTTAATCAGCGTCCTACAGTTCCGGAAAATATGTTTAAGGAATATACATGGGAAAATGCGGCAAAGAAAACTTTGGAGGTTTATCACAAACTGATAAAATAATTGTGTGCACCCCGAATTAATAGTTATTGGATTATTATTCATAATATCTTTAGTCCTTCTATTAACCAACTTTAAAGCTGGTTTTTATGTGCTTCTAATTTTATCTGTTTTACTACATAAAGAACTTTTCAGCATTTTCAGATGGGATATTCTTCCGGTCAGACTATTTATGGTAGCATTTACAATCTTTGCAGGTATTAAAGGTCTCCAATGGTTCATTAAAGAGAAACGCATTAAGAGTGTTTTTAATCATGCTGCAAATCCGTTTATTCTTTTCCTTTTAGCATTATGGTTGGTTCGTGCAATATCTTTGATCTTTAGTAAGAACATGCAGTCCAGTATTCAGCTTTTGGGTTTTTTTACCTCTATGGTGGTTCTAGGTATTTATCTTTTTTACTACTTTCAGAGCAAACCTCAGGAAATAATTAAATTTATTAAATTTTATATCTTTGTAGTTTTTGGTTTGTGTGTTTTTGCATTTATTCAGCTGATTATTTATGCACAGACAGGTAAAATTTACGGAGCATTGTGGAACGTCCCCGGACATTTATCAAGAGTCGGATCACTATTTTGGGATGTGAACCATTTCGGGGGATTATTAGCTGGTCTTCTTCCGGTATTAGGTATATTTATTTTGGTCTCAAAAGGTGTTAAGGAAAGATTAGGATACATGTTGCTTATTATTCCGATGTCACTGGTTCTTTTATTAACCAATTCACGTACTTCCTGGATCAGTGCCTTTATTGCATTGATGGTATTTATCACCTTAATGATAGTGAGGAGAGTGGGTGTAAAAGGTGTGGTTGCAGTTGTTTTGGCATTGATCCTGATATCTATACCGTTTGTTATTGAGTATCAGGATAAATCCAGTCCCTTTAGAGCCAGGGTAAAACAGTATTTCCATTACAGAATAGATTCGTTTGATTCGCACCTGCTACTGTTAAGAGGTGCATTTCAGGTATTTGAATCATATCCGTATATTGGTGGCGGTTATGGTAGTTTCTTTGAACATTTTTCCAAGACAAAGGTAGCTGCTGAATTTTTCGGTAGAGATCCTGCGGCACTAAATGTCCGTGTACCTGCTCATACCATATGGGGGGAATTAGTGGCAGAAACAGGCATTACCGGATTGGCAGTATTCATCCTTTTTATACTTTCCGGATTGCTGCCCCTTTTATATCTATCACAAAATCAGAAAGATAAAAAAGAATACTTAATTTCTTCAGCTATGTTAGCCGGTTTGGTAGGATGGCTTACTGCCGGAATATTTTACTCATACAATTCAGAGTTTTTCTGGCTAGTGTTCTTTATGTATTTCATCTATGGATTGAACATTTTAGGGCGGGATAAGTACGGAAAAATTATTTCTCACTACACCCAGCATAATAGTATCGGTTTTTGGTTGATCCTAATTATCTCAGTAGGTTTGGTTTTCTTTAACTTAGGGAAAAACCACCTATTGCCTTGGGATGAGGCTATATATGCACAGATTGCTAAAAATATGGTGCAATCGGGAGATTTTATTGTTCAGAGATGGTGGCCGGATAGGGTATGGTATGAAAAACCTCCGCTTGGTATGTGGCTGATAGCAGTTTCATTCAAATTATTTGGAATTTCTGAATTTACAGCTCGATTATCTTCAGCAATATTTGGAATCGGTACGGTATTAATTGTGTATTTCTTCGGAAGAAGAATGTTTAATAAAACAGTTGGTTTTATTTCGGCATTGTCTCTATTGACCACATTTAACTTTTTATATTATTCCCGGGCATCAATGCTTGATGTAACTTCTACATTCTTTATTACTTTATCTCTGTTTTTATACTGGCTGGCAAAAAATAATAACAGAAATCAGATTATGTATTGGGTAATCTCCGGTCTTACGGTTGGAATGAGTATTATGGTAAAAGGGGTAGTCGGTTTTATACCATTTGCGGTGATAGGTATGTTTGAAATATATCTATTCCTGATAAAGAAACAAAAGCTTAACAGCCGACTTTTTTTGGGATATTTCTCATTCTTCATATTCAGTGTATTGGTATTTATGCCATGGCATTTGGAAATGTATAGGAGATTTGGTGCTGCGTTTATTGATAATTATCTTGGATATCATGTTCTGGATAGGGCAACATCGTCCATAGAAGATAAAGGAAGACCGTTCTTCTGGTACACGATAGTCATGAAAGTGAGTATGCGAATCTGGTTTGTGGTATTAATTCCTGCTTTACTTTCGATTATGTACGGAATTTATAAGAAATCAGATAAAAATACATTCCTTATGATCTGGCTCGTTTTCATTTTTCTCCTATTTTCCAGCGCTACATCAAAATTAAAATGGTACATTATTCCGATTTATCCTGCTACATCTTTAATGGTTGGGTATTTCCTTGAACGAGCCTTAGATTTTCTATTCAATAAGGTGAAAGTATTAAACCCGGTAATAATTAAAACCATGTTCCTCTACTCTCTGGTGGTATTCGGCTTGTTTTATTTATTTGTGAACAGGGAGCTAGTTTACGAAACGGATTTGACGGGAGCACAGGCACTACTTTTGGAAGAGAAGGATCAGATATTCGGAACCGATACGAAAGTGTATGCAGATAGAATTGACCTGCCGTTGATCTTATATTACTCCGACAGTCCGTTTGAAGTCGTCGATTTTGCACCCTTAAATGAGAAAATATCCGTACTTACTCCTGAAGATAAATTTATCTTTATAACCAAAGAAAGTCGTTATAGAAAACTAAAGGAGAGCTACCCCAGAATAGAAAAGGTATCCGGTTATAAAGAATGGGTTATGGGTTTCATTTCGTATGGGTATGATTATGACTCTTCAACTAAAGAGGTGAATCCTATCGATCAACCATTGATTCCACCCGTAGATACCCCAATACAAATCCAAAATAACCCTTGATTACATAGATTTACTAAAGTAGTTATGATTTTCTTCCAAAACTAAATATTGCTAATAACAGATATATAGCCGATGCACCAACCAGAGAGTATATGAATTTGGTTGGTACGGAACCCTGTCCTAGAATTGATGCAACAAGGTCAAAGTCAAATAACCCTATTAACCCCCAGTTAATACCTCCTACTATAGTTAGGATTAGTGCTGTTAAATCAAAAGTATTAAGCTTGTTCATACAAAGAGCATCTACTATAAGCTTTAAATGTAAGTTGTAATCAGGTAAAGATTTCCAGGGATAAACCCGGGTTTATCCCTGTATCTGTTGTCGTTGTAGGATCTTTATGATAATCTAAAAATAATAGTGATGACGGAGACTGTGACCCTCCTGAACTGCATGGTAAAAAGGCTTTATGCTGAGTAAGACCTGCCGGGTGAGCCCGTTACAGCTTTCAATGAGTGAAAAGTACCGGGTGGCACCGTCCAATATTGGACCCTGGCAGAGTTAGCCGGGGCTTGTTTTTCAGACCCTACGCTGCGGCTGATTTAATAAATAAATTTAGGGTCGATCTAGGTTTATCCCTATGAGGACTATTATTAGAGATACTTTAAATAAAGTTGGAGAAAAAGCCACAATTTATGGTTGGGTTAGGCTGGTGCGTGACCACGGTAAAGTGACGTTTGTGGATGTGAGAGATTTTTCTGGTGTGATACAGGTGGTGTTTGTCGGTAATGCCGATGCTAAATCCCTGCGCAGTGAAGATGTAGTAGTGATTGAGGGTACTGTGCAGCAGAGAAAAGCCGGAACGGAGAATACGGAAATCGAAACAGGGTCAATAGAAATTTTCGGTGAATCGCTTACAGTATTGGAGAGAGCGGGTGATCTACCTATTGATATGGGTGCTGCGGAATTAAATGTAGAGCTTCCAACTTTACTGGATCATCGTTCTTTAACTTTACGTCATCCCAAAGTGCAGGCAATTTTTAAAGTGCAGGAAATTATTGTAGATGCGTTTCGTAATGCTCTAAAAGAAAAAGATTTTACCGAATTTGTTGCTCCAGCTATTGTTCCTACAGCTACCGAAGGCGGGGCGGAAGTTTTTAAGATTGACTATTTTGACTACAATGCCTTTTTAGGTCAGAGCCCACAGTTTTATAAGCAGATTATGGTTGGAGCGTTTGAACGGGCTTTTACCGTAGGTAAGGTATATCGGGCTGAACCGTCTGTGACAACCCGGCATCTGACTGAATATCTATCTCTTGATGCTGAATTCGGTTTTATTAATGATTTTATGGAAATAATGGATATGGTTGAGTATGTTATGAGAAGGATTTTTAAAGATCTTAGCGAGAAAGGTGAAAAATACCTTAAACTGTATGGAGCAACAATCCCTCAGTTTTCGGATAAGATTCCTGCAGTTACTATGGACGAAGCTAAGGAAATAATTTTCAAAAGAACAGGCAGGGATATAAGAAAAAAACCTGACCTTGATCCACAAGGTGAAAAAGATATCTGTCAGTATGCATATGAAGAGTTCGGAAGTGAACTGATTTTTGTGACTCATTATCCGACAGCAAAAAGACCTTTTTATACATATCCAAATAAGGATAATACGGAGATAACGGACAGCTTTGATTTAATCGGCAGAGGTGTGGAATGGGTTACTGGCGGTCGAAGAATCAATAATTATGAACATATTGTGGAGAATGCAAAAAAGTGGGGAAATGATCCTGAAGCATTAGATATTTATCTTCAAGCTTTCAGATACGGCATGCCTCCCGAGGGTGGTTTTGCCTTAGGTGCGGAACGAATCACTATGAATATCTTAGGTCTTCAAAACATCAGAGAAGCATCTGCATTCCCACGAGATATGGAAAGAGTTGATGTGATGCTGCGGGATATACAACCTGAGGAAGAATAATCTATTCAAATTGAAAAGAAAATGACGAAAGTGTCCGCTTATGAATATAATGCGGACACTTTTAAATTTATGCACGGATTAATGATAGCCGACTTTTTTACTTTCGGATTCTTTAATCTTTTTTAATTCTCCTTTTATATACTTGATTGCTTCTGTAATATTCATCGTCCTAACTATCAGACGAAAATTAGAAACGTCTCTCTCTTCTTTTTCTAATTGTCTGAGGATTGATTCATACACTTCTGTTTTATTACTACAGCTTAATAAATTGTCTTTTTTTGTTTTGTTATTATAGATTGCTAAGAGTGCATGATACAAAGCCTCATTCATTTCCTTGTTCTCCTCAGTTTCATTAAGTAAACTATTGAGTGTTGAATCAAGGGAAAAGTTGGATTTTGCCATTTTGTC
This sequence comes from candidate division WWE3 bacterium UBA1379, assembly GCA_002305475.1. Lineage (GTDB taxonomy): Bacteria > Patescibacteriota > WWE3 > UBA101185 > UBA10185 > UBA1379. The sequence goes on from DBRB01000015.1 coordinate 110,264, forward strand.
TACTCTCCTTAATTTAAATGTGGTAAATGCATTAGTATTTGTGGATTACTTCTTAACAAACATCAGAACATACGTCAATCCGACTGCTGATATTCCTGCTATTAGAGAGGAATATGCTAGTCCGGTAAGAGCCAGACTAGGAACCAAAATCAGGGATCCAAGTAGAAAGACTAGAAGCTTAAATACGGAAATATGGAAAAGAGCTTTTGTCTTTTGTTCCACAAAAAAGTAATTTTCCGTGAAAGTATGAATTGCTGTTAAAGCACTCGTAAAGATTAAAATATTCAGCAGTGGGAGAGATTCCAGGAATTTTTCTCCGAAAACGAAAGGTATAAAAAACCTAGCAAAGATCATGGCACATAGTGATAACAAAAGTATTCCTGCGGAGATCAATCCTGTTTCCTTAAAGTCATACTTTTTGTTTTCTCTTTTACCTCTGGCATTTTTTGGAAGTAGTACCGTGAATATGGATAAGGACACCAGAGAAAAAATTGTGGAGATTTTATCTGCCAGAGAAAAAATACCTACATCTGAAAAACCCTGAGCAATTTTTGCGATGCTGTTTGCAATTGCTGACCAGCTTTCTGCAATGATTTGTGATATTCCTGCAGGAAAACTCTGACTGAAAATTAATTTTAGTCCTGAAAAATCCGGTCTGAAATATTGTAGATCTTTGGGAAGAAAAAAGAAAAGAATGATACTAGGAGCTACCGAACCTACAAATACTAAAAAACCCTGAGTAAAATTAAGACTAAACAAACCAAGCAGAATGAATACTGCAACTACTCCTTTAATAAATGCCGGGATGGAGTTTAATAAAATCAGGTACTCAAATTTTTCTATTTTTTGAAACAGACCGAATAATGCAAAATTCAAAGTATATACGATCAGTCCGAATAAAAAGAGAAGATAAATTGTGGTATCTGAAAAATTCAGAAATCTTAATGCTAAGTATGAAATAGGAAGAGTGACAGCAAATAGAATTATTTTTAAAGAAAGGAATTTATCTTTGATCAGTTCATTTTGAGCTAAAGCTTTGGCAACATATAGTGAGTTGGTACCAAAATCAGTTATTTTTGCAATGGCTACCAGAAGACTGGTTGTAAGTGTATATCTACCAAAATCATCCAGCGGAAGACTTTTTGCCAGAGCGGTTAAGAATAAAAACCCCAGGGCTGCATTTAAAATGTTCCCCACACCGACAAATGAAATTTTCCATAAGGATTTTGTCATCACCTCTAGATTTTATCAGTATTTCCTCTATATCACTATCGGAATGAGTGTAAATAAAAAACCCCCTATAAAATCTAGCTTTATAGGGGTATTTTCAGGGTGGATCCATTCTTTGCTCGTAAACATAAATTGTGGCTTTCTTGCACTCTTTTCCTACGATAAAAATACATACTACTTGTTTATATCCCACCCAAACCTGTAAGATGGTTTCTTTACCGTTGACTGGATGTCCTTGCTTAATTTCGAGGTTTAAACCATTATCCCCCAGGATTTCCTCTAGTTGATTGATGAGTTCACTAATGACCGGTTTATCTGTCTTGGCGTACGCGATCAGAAAATCCGCAAGAATCTTTCTGAAAAAGTTGGATATCGGACAGCTTTTTTGACAATGGCGATGAGGTAAACCGTTTTCTTCTGATGACACCTGTGTACTGAGGTAGGTAACCATAAGGCTCTATCCTTTTTACTCTTCTCCATTAATTACGATCCGATGATTCGGTTTGTCACCGGTAGTATTAAAATTCACTATAATACTTTTGTTTAATTAAATAAATAGAAGCATATTGGTGTTTTTGTATGCATACTTATAGGATGTACAATTATTATATGAAAATAGCTCTGGTGTGTGATGATCTGATTCAGTTTGGCGGTCAGGAACGCCTTATATTGGCATTGCATGAACTCTGGCCTGATGCACCCATTTTTACCTCGGTGGTATCTGAAAAATGGAAGAAGATATGTGAGGAAAAGAAAATATTACTGAAAGTTTCTTTTATGCAGAAACTTCCTTGGATCGAGAAACTTAATCGGTTCTACTCGGTATTTCTTTTTCATCAGTTGGCTTTTGAGAGCTTTGATTTCACAGGTTACGATGTGATTCTGTCAGTATCTGCCCGGTATTCACATTGCATTATCACCAAACCACAGACAATTCATATCTGCTATATGAACAGTCCCGGAAGAATGATCTGGGAGCCCCATCTATATTTTAGAAAAGAAAACTTCGGAGTGTTAAGATACTTTTCAAAAATATTTCTTAGTTTTCCTTTAAGTCTTTTAAGAGCGGGGGATTATTCTTCAGCTCAGGGAGTAGATTATTTTATTGCTAATTCCCTTACATCAAAAAACAGGATAAAGAAATATTATGGAAGGGACTCGATCGTAATTCACCCGTTTGCGGATATAAAACCTTTCGAAAATACAGACAGCGGAAACTTTTTTTTGGTAATCAGCAGACTGAATGCCTGGAAAAGAATCGATACCGCTGTGGAAGCATGTACAAGGCTAAAGATACCCTTAAGGGTTATAGGGACCGGACCTGATTTGATAAGACTGAAACGAATTGCTGGGGATACTGTGGAATTTTTGGGATATGTCAGAGAGGAAGTTAAATCGGAAATGCTGGGAAAGTGTACTGCTTTAATAAATACACAGGAGGAGGATTTTGGGATTGTGCCGGTGGAGGCAATGGCTCACGGAAAACCGGTTATCGCATACGGAAATGGAGGGGTATGTGAAACTGTAGAGCCGGGAATAACTGGTGAATTTTATTACGAACAGACGGCAGATTCATTGATGGAAGTATTGGAGTTTTTTGATTCAAAAAAATATGACCCGGATATTTGCAAGAAATCAGCTGAACGATTTACCAAATATGAGTTTTTAACGAGTGTTCAACGTTATGTAAATGAGGTATACTTTTCTAGACGTAACTAGAAGCGTTCAACTATGTCGCTTTATTCTATCGGAAAAAGATTAATAGATATTATTGGGGGATTAATAGGAGTGATATTATTTTCCCCTTTCATGATCGGAACAGCTATTTATATTAAATTAGTATCCCCCGGCGGTACTGTATTTGTGGAAGCGGCAAAACGGGTAGGTCGAAACGGCAAGGAATTTCCCATGTATAAATTCAGAACTATGATACCTTACGCTCAAAAATGGCTAGAAAACCAGCCGGAACTATATAAAAAATATCAGGAAAACGGCTATAAACTGGATCCTGATCCCAGATGGATCAAGGGGGCAAAAATCATTCGTAAATTCAGTCTTGATGAATTTCCACAGTTTATTAATGTAGTAAAAGGTGATATGAGTCTGGTTGGGTATAGGGCCTATTATCGATATGAACTAGATGAGCAGTTATGCATGCATCCGGAAGTAAAAGAATATTTAGATAAAGCATTAACCGTCAAACCGGGTATTACGGGAGTATGGCAGACCAGTGGAAGATCGAAAGTAGGATTTGTGGACAGGGTAAAAATGGATGCAGCATACGCTGATAAACAATCTTTACTTTATGATATATTTATAATTCTGAAAACACCTTATGTAGTAATTTCAGGAAAAGGAGCTTTTTGATGTCTACTAACTTTTGGCAGCCTAATAACAATTCAAGACCTCAGGTTAATCTTAATAACCGGGGATTTAAAAAGAAGAATGGTTGGCTTAAACGTTTAGGAGTCGGCAGTGGGGTGCTGATTGCTATTGTAGCTGTAGTCGGAATAATCGGTTTTATCTTGGTAATTAAACCCTTGTTATCTTTAGGTTCAAATGTTAGTGCCTTAAGAGCAGACGGAAGAGCAATAAATAAAGCTTTAGTAGATCGGGACGTAGAAGCTATGGAGAAAGCTTTAAACAATACAGAGAAAGATCTCAAGGAATTCCAAATTGCCAGAGATAAGAATGTAGGTTGGGCAAGAAACTTCGGTCCTACTAAAGAATACTATGCAGATTCGGAAAGATTTATTAATGCCGGATTATATGTAGTTGCTGCAGGTCGAGAAACCGTCAAACTGGTTATGCCCTTCGCAGATGCAGCCGGTCTAAAAGTTTCAGGAGATACCAAGACTTCTTCATCTGAAACCGGACTTGCAGACGCTATCGCACAGTGGGTAGCTATCATGCCGCAGATTGCAGATCAGATGGATCCTGCATTAAATTTATTGGATAAAGCAGGAGAAGAATTAAAACCGATTGATGCAAGCAAGTATCCTGAAAGCATCAGAGGATTTGCGGTACGAACCAACATTGAAGCTGCACAGACTGCATTAAGTTCAGTTGATCAGTATGCTCCCGACATTAAAAAAGCTTTAACTATTATTCCTAAACTATTAGGGGTAGGCGGTGAAAAACGATACATGATTATCATGCAGAATGATAAGGAAATTCGAGCTACTGGAGGTTTTTGGACTAACTATGCCACATTTAGAATCAACAACGCCATGTTGGTAAACCATGATATTTCCTCAAAAGATATGTATAGTATTGATCTGACCTTAGACCTGATAGATGCTGTACACACCTTCCCTACTGCTCCTGCTGCATATCAGAGGTATCTGAAGGTCGAAAGACTGTATGCAAGAGATGCTAATATATCACCTGATTTCCCAACAGCAGTAGACAAATTCATGTATTTCTACAAACTCGCCATGCCTTTGGCTCCGGCAGAAATTAAACCGATTGACGGGATTGTGGCAATTGATACTGAAGTGATCAAAGAGCTGTTGAATGTTACCGGACCGGTGACTGTAAATGGTGTGACATATAACAAAGATAATGTGGTTTTGGAGCTTGAAAGAACAGCTTCTCTGGAGTTAAGAGAACAGGTGGGAAGAAAGAAAGTACTGGGTGATCTAATGGAAGGTATGATGAAAAATGTGTTTGAGTCCGATAGAAATCTCTGGCCGAAAATGATTGAAACCGGAATTGATTTAGTCAACCGTAAGCATATCATTGGTTATTCATTCGATCAGGAAGCTCAGGCACTGATTGAGGAATATAAAATTGGCGGAAGAATCATTGATCCGGTGGAAGGCGATTACTCCTATGTAGTATCTACAAACTTAGGTGGAGATAAAACCAACTGGTTTGTTAAAAAAGAAATTGATCACACCCTTTCCAAAGAAGGCAATAAGTATATAGATACCGTAACTATAAAGTATTCTTATCCACAACCCGGAGCTGAATATTCTCCTTTTGTGAAGAGATTTAGAGATTGGGTACGGGTCTATGCTCCGCTAAATTCACGACTGATTAATGTAACCGGTTCTGCGGAAGAAGCCGTAACCGATCAGGAGAGAAACAAAACTTATTTTACGGGTTATATCGAACTGGGACCTGGAGAATCTGCAGAAATGACCTTTAAATATGAACTTGCGGATAGTGTAGTGAAAAACGGAGTATACAATCTATACATCCAAAAGCAGTCGGGAACCAACGGTGAAATCCATCGGGTGATAGTAAACGGAAAAACGGAAAATATCACTTTAACCAAAGATGCAGAAATCTCTAAAAAACTTTGAAGCGATAGTTCTCAAAAAGATTAACTATAAAGATACGGATCGGATATATACCCTCCTCTCAAAAGAGAGGGGGAAAATATCCGTATTGGCAAAAGGTGTCAGAAGAATTAACTCCAAAAGAAGCGGTAGTTTAGACACGATGAATCAGGTAGTGGTGGGAATAGCAGAGAATTCTGCTGGATTTATGACTCTGACTGAAGTAAAAAGCATCAATAGTTTTAAAAATGTGAAAGAGGATCTGGATCGTTCTTTGGCAGGATATTATATGTTAGAGCTAGTAAATGAATCAGTGGAGGAGGAATCGGAAGGGTATGAGGTGTTTGAACTATTAAAGACTATGCTTGAAAAACTAAATGATCCGGAAATGAAGATTGGATTTGTGATTGGAAAATTCGAATTTATGTTAATGAGGATATTGGGTTATGAACTCAGTTTGGAAAAATTGAGAAGCTTTGGAAAAGAACATATGAATGAAAGATTAAAAGCTTATGTGAAAGAAGTATTAGATACGGACTTTAAGAGTTTGGAAATATAAAAAAACTTATAATTACCACTAGAGAGTAGTAACTGTCACTGTTACATTAACACTATATGTGCCACTTGGCTGGAATTTATTGCTTCCTACTTCCGATTTAAATTGAACAATCTGATTTGATCCAGTTGTTGTGCTAGTTCTTTGAGCAATTTGATATAAAGAGGAAGCGTTAACATTAAGCCACTTTGCAGCAGTAGTATCATTACTCCCCCACGTAGCTGAACTGTAATCTGTAGATGTAGATTTTAAGCGGGCACCCCATTCGGAATTTGCTGCCGGTATACTCCATAACTCGGGAGTGTTTGCTACAGAGGGTGAGTAGGCACTAATGGTATCACCGTATGTATTTGTCATTGCAGCCGACGAAGCCTGCCATTCTATTTTATAACCGGAAGGATTATTGGTGATAACAGTCCAGGTAGCTTCACCTATACCGGATGTTCCGGTTCCGCTGATTGTTCCCATGGAAACATTTGCTGGTGAAGAAACTGAGATGGAAACAGGGTCAACCTGGTAAAATGCTGAATAACTATTTGTGGCGCTGACACCGGTATTGTCTATTGTATATAACTGTGCACCATAATTTGTGTTTTTATTAAGAAAGTTATTATTAAACCGTATTTCAAAATTTAGTGTCCAGTTATTACCGGATGGTGTAGAATCTGCTGCTGTAGATAAAATAGTTGCCGCATTTTGTGTATCAGCGTCTTCGGAAAACGTGTCAGTCGACCTCGTCCATCTAAACATCAAAGCATTATACGGGGCTGAGTTGTCGCTGGAATTAGCCAGCCTGAGTTGGACATAATTTAGTGTATTACCACTATCAGCATCGGATACTACTGCCCGAAAGATCCATGTAGTTGAATTATCAGCTACTGCTGCATTTCCTGATCCGCCATAGGGATTAACAAATGTTAGTGAGTTATTTACAGGAGGAATGGATGCCAAGTATGTCACGGAAAGTATCGGTTTATTTGCTCCGGATTCATATGTCCCCATTGAAACTTCCTGTGAGCTTAAAATACTACTTCCTGGGGCACTTCCCGCTGCATCACGTGAAGATCTTAAGCAATAGTATGTAGATGCTGTTTTAGATACCCAGGTTGTGGTTAACGCACCGCTGGTAACTGCATCGGGAAGGGTACCTATTGTGGAAGTATCTAGCAGTATATTTGGCTCTGCAGCGGCGGATAAACATCCATCATATGCAGTTTCTCTTTGTGTTGCATTTGCAAAATTCTGAACGGCGCTCCAGTTATAGCGGGCTATTTGAACATCGAAATCAACATTAGCAAAAATATCCCCAGTGACATAAGCTGTGAGAGTAACCTGTGAAACGTATGCCGTATCAGGAAGTACACTAGTATCAAAACTGATATATGATCTGGAAATAAGGTATTCAGATACTTGTACTCTCTGTCCAATAACCATGCTTTCAGCAACTGAATCCGCACTGGATGAGGTATTACGTGCAGTTGAATATGTAGTGTTTTGACCTCTGATGTAACCATCTGCGGCTAATGAGCCGTAATTTGGATCAATGATTACCGGATATTTACGGTTTTCTTTTTTTAGCCATTCAATTCCCTCGTCACTGAGATGTTTTGCTATCCGTACTTCACTGCAGTTTCGTAGATTTTGATTTTCATCCAGGCACTCCACCTGATATTTAACTCCGTAACTGAGATTTTCTTCATTATCCTTTTCGTACATATAGGGCTTAGGTAAATAAAGAAACGGTTCATCGGCATCAGATTTATATAACAGATATCTCCCATCCTCCTCTTTAAAATATAAATTTTTGAGTCTGATATTCTGCGTAATTTTAGGTATTCCTATGTACTCATCCAAAACTATCTTTTCACTGAGTTTCAATTCATTCAGTTCATAAATAAGATTAAAGCTATTTTTATCAGGTAATGAAAAACTATATACAGCTTGATTTTCTGAAGATTCAAAATCCGAATTTTCTATACCGCTGTCTATTTTTATATCGATGTCTTTATCGGAGTCATTGAATTCAATTTTATTTATTCCATATAACTCGATTACATAATCATCTCTCTCAACTTTAATCATAGTTTTATCATTAGAAGATTTTTCTGAAAAATATGTTTTAAAAGAATTTGTCTTATTCATTAGATCAAAATTTTCATCATCTGATTCGACAATTTCCAGTTTTATATCCTCCCAATTTCCATCCTCGGTTTGGTAATGAATAGGGCCGGAAGATATTTTGGTTGTGTAATTGTTTCCACCCAGATGAAAAGTTTTTGATGACTCTGTTCTTAAATATTCAATTTCTTCAGGAGTAGGTTCTTTAGATTCTTCTGCATATGTTGAGGAGATTGAGACACTTACACAGAGAAATCCGGTAACAACGAGGGAAGGTATGATGAAACGAAACATGTTTAATAGTATCCGTAGCATTGTATTACCAGAGCTTTGTGATTTGCTCTCTTTCAACTATTTCTATTTTCTTTTTTCCTGGTTTTACTCTGATTTCAAATTTGGACAGGAATGCAAAGACTAAACCGGCAATCAGAGCAATAGCACCTAGGATGATATAAATGGTTTGAGCGGGAATGACAAAGAAAGTTATTGATTGGGTATCTTTTTTACCATCATAACCTCTATCTAGCTCCAACACTGCTGAATATTTTCCTATGGCAAATTTCGGCTCCCATGTTAATTCCCGTGATCTGATGGAGTCCCGCAAAATAACCCAATCCTTAATATACAGTTCATCAACGCTTTATCCGAATATATCCTTGATCACTATTCTTCCGGAGGGGATTAAGTGAACGTTACCTTCATTTTTAAAAGTCAGAAGAAAATTTATTGCAGGTTTTGTGAAAATTTTATTTGATGTCCTAAAACTTTGCAGGAAGCCGTTTAGTACCGCTTTATCTTTACCTGTATTAAATAGAAATAGCGCACCAGCACGCGAAGTAAGAGTAATTCCGGTGGTATTTGCATCATCATCTTCTTTAGCCGTCTGAACAAACACAGCGGAATAATGATCACCAGGTTCAACTTCTTTAGGAACTGTAATTTTAATAGGGATATATGCTCTTTCTCCGAATTTTAAAATGATTTTTTCAGTTCCCAGTTGAAACCATGTCTTTGAAGAAAACTGTCCCACACCTTCTCCAAGAAAATGAGTGTAGTTGTTTGTATCAAGAGATGATGTGAAATCCTCAACATGAAGTTCAAATTCCGTGCTGTTTTTCATCCGGTTGGTAATTTGAATTTCTGTCCAGATTTCCTGACCCGGCTCAAGATCATAAATGAATCTGGTTGGCCCCAATACAAAATCATTTCTGATTTCCGTACCTTCCTGATGTTCAATTCTGATCTGCGGTTCAATTGTGGGAGTGGATTCCTCCACTTCAGGTATAGTTTCCGGTATACCTGCAGGGTCTTCAAAAATTTCTTTAATTATTATTTCCTCCGCACATACAGTTCGCAATGATAGAGTATAAAGTAACAAGATAAATATTGAAAATAACTGTGTAATTTTTTTCATTTATAAACGGGCATTAAAGGGTGGTTGCCGTCATTGTGACATTAGTGCTGTAAGTTCCCGTAGGAAGGGTATGATTGGCGCCGACCTGTACCCTAAAATATACAGTTTCTGTTGAACCTGCTGTTTCTGAATTGCGTGTAACAATCTCTCTTGGACTTGTTGCAACGTTAAGCCATTTTTCATCATCCCCGTCAGTACCCCATTCAGAGGTATTGGCATCTGTTGAAGCAGATGATAGACGTGCTCCCCATTCTGCATCTGCAGCATCAACCGACCATGCTTCCGGTGTATCCGCAGAACCTGGAGAATAAGCATTTATTACATCCGATCCACTGGACATTTCGGCTGTATCAGTAGACCATTCAAGTTTATATCCTGTTGAATTGTTGGTAGTAACGGTCCAGGAAGCCGACCCCCCCGATGGGCCTGTATCTCCGGTACCTGTGGTTGACCCCAGGTTTACATCAGCCGGAGATGAAATGGAGATGGTTGATCCGATTGTGACATTTACTTGCACTGTATCCGATGCAGTTGCGGCTTTTGAAATGGGAATCAGATACATGGAGAATACCAATAAATTTATTCCTGCATCGATAAAAAAAATTAGACTGAGTATTTTGTACTTATTTGGTTTATAGAGAATATGAAATTTATTGGCAGGCATACAAAATAATTGTGATGTATAGGACAAATAAATTCAGTGATGAAAATCACACAACATTAATTATTGGGAAACTTGACCTATTATGCTAAATCATTTACGATTACCAAGATCTCAGCACATACGACTATTTTCTCCGCTGGTTCACAAGTTTTTAATATTTTCAATTTATTCTTAAAAGATATGTCCTACGGGATTGAAGATAAATTTAAAGATGGTCGCAATATGTCTTTTGTAAAAGGAGATATTATACTTTCTCCTGAGAAAAACGAAGGATGTATCTTTCATATTAATTCTGGTTTGGTAAGGATATTCAGTATAAGCGAGAAAGGTGATGAGGTTACCCTCGGTTTGTTTACCTCCAACGAAATATTTCCAATCTGGTCGCTTGGAGGTAAACATAAAAATATCTTTTACTTCGAGGCTTTAACGGAAGTGGAAGTATCCGCATTAAAAACGGAACGATGTATAGAGATGATAAAAGATTGTGCAGTCTATTCTTTTGAAATAATGTCATTGATCTCAAAACAATATGGAAATCTTCTAGAAAGAAATGCCCGATGTAATTCCGGTATAGCATATGAACAGACATCTAACCTACTGTTTGATTTAGCAGAAAGAGTAGGTATTCAGAAAGGTGATTATGTAATTATAAAAGAGAAACTCTCCCATAAATTGCTGGCTTCGTGGCTGGGTACCAGCCGGGAAACTATAAGCAGGGTATTAAGCAAAATGTCCAAAGATGGGTTGATTGATAATATTGACGGTTATATTTCGATAAATACCAAAAAGACTAAGTTTGTACCGAAAAACCAGTAAACAATATATTTCCCAATGTTTATATATTTTATAGTATACTTACAGCATTATGCCACAACAAGTATCTATATCGACTCAACAAAAAATCATATCTTTATGTAAAAGACGTGGATTTGTTTTTCCTGGTTCTGAAATATATGGAGGTTTAGCTAACACTTACGATTTCGGACCTTTAGGTGTGTTAATGATCAGAAATATTAAAAACAGTTGGTGGGAAACATTTGTGACCAAAAGAAGTGATATGTACGGTATGGATACCAGCATTTTAATGTCTCCGAAAGTATGGGAGGCTTCCGGACATACAAAAAGTTTTTCCGATGTTCTTATAGATTGCAAGGAATGCAAAACCAGAACCCGCGCAGATCATCTGATCGAAAATTATCTGGAAAAAGATGGTCTTAAACATGATGTAGAAGGGAAAAGTCTAGAAGAGCTGGAAAAACTGATCAATGAAAACCGGATAGTTTGTCCGAACTGTGGAAAATTTAATTGGACCAAACCCCGTACTTTTAATTTACTGTTTGAAACTCATATCGGAATTGTTCCTGAAAATCAGTCACTGGCTTATCTACGGGGAGAAATCGCACAGGGAATGTTTGTGAACTTTGCTAATGTTGTAGATACTATGCGCCCTAAACTTCCGTTTGGAATTGCTCAGTCAGGAAAGGCTTTTAGAAATGAGATTACACTTGGTAATTTTATTTTCAGAACATTGGAGTTTAATCTGGCGGAGTTTGAATACTTTATAGATCCCAGATATAACTGGGAGGATTTCTTTAATTACTGGAAAGTGGAAATGAAGAAGTGGATAATGTCTTTTGGCGTACCGGAGGAAAAACTAAGATGGAGAGAACACACACCTGAGGAACGTGCCCATTATTCAAAAATGACCATGGATCTGGAATACGAATATTCATTCGGTTTTAAGGAGATGTTTGGCCTGGCTTATAGGACGGATTATGATTTAAAAAACCATATCGAAAAATCGGGAGCTAATCTTTATTACGTTGATCCCACCACCTCAGAAAAACTGATTCCTCATGTGATTGAACCTACTTTTGGGATTAATCGAGTATTTCTGACCCTTTTAGAAAATGCATATTGTGAGGAAGACGAAAGAATTGTTTTGAAACTGGATAAAAAAGTTGCTCCGTACCGTGCAGCTGTATTTCCTCTGGTCAGAAATAAACCGGATTTGGTGGAAAAAGCCAGGGATATATTCAACAATTTGATTTCACAGGGATTTTCTTGTGCGTGGGATGATAGAGGAAATATCGGAAAGCGTTATTTAAGCCAGGATGAAATCGGTACACCATCATGCATTACAGTTGATTACCAGACTCTTGAAGATGGTACAGTTACGATCAGAGACAGAGATACGACCGAACAGAAACGGATTAAAATTGAAAATATCCATGAATTAATCTGATTTTTCAAATCTATTTATTACTAGGTTTTAAAAAAACTTTAAATTATTCCAGTTATCATAAAATTTTTATCCGGTGTTAAGTGATGTGTGGACAAGGAGAGAAGCATGAAACCCTTGATGACTCTGGAGGTACCTGATCCTAAAGTTGTGATAGACGGTTCCTGGTGGTTTTTATACAGTACCCAGATCATACTGAGTAGTAAGCATGTAAATGTTCCCACCTACACATCAAGAAACGGAGTGGACTGGGTCTATCTAGGTGATTCCATGCCGGAACTTCCGGCTTGGGGTAGAGGAGATGTTTGGGCTCCTTCTGTCTGTAAAGTTGTAACCGACGAGTACAGGATGTGTGTAACTGTCAGAAGCAAAGACGAAGGATCAATCAGACCTGTTTTAGGAAGGTCTAACATTATCAGTCAGGGATGGAAGTATTCAAATCTTCCACTGATACCTTCTCACCGGTTAAGACGTAATTACGGAAAGAAAGGAAACAGAGAAATTGATCCTGATTTCTTTTACGATCCAATAACAAAAAGATGGTGGTTGGTATGGGGCGGCGGAGAAATTAAGATACAGATGATGAATGAGGAGGTGACGGATTTTGAACCGGGTACACGTCCACAAGTAATACTCAAACCCGATCCGGTACGGTGCAAATCGGAAGCTTATTGGATTGAAGCACCCACTCTAACATTTTTTGACGGACTCTATAATCTTACATATTCTGCCGGTGTTCATTACTGGATCGGTGACAGAAAGCCTACATATGTGATTAAGCAGGCAAGAGGCATGCATCTGCTTGGTCCGTATTTTCGGCCATCGGAGACAGATAATTGTGATGTTTCTGATTATCTTCTGACGGGTTCCCACCTGGAGGGCGGTTGGATTGCACCCGGGCATCATAGTTTCCCGATAGAAAACGGTCGGGTAGTGTTTGATGAACAGGATATTCTTTGGTGCTACCACCATGCAATACCTGGATATATTTCACCCAGAGGTAAACCTATCTTTTATATGTTCCGTTACCCTATGCGGTTTGGAGAGGATGGTTGGCTGCAAAGAGTAAAAAGATAATTGATCCATTCTGTTTAGGAGTAAACAGGCAGATATTTATTTATATCTGCCTGTTTTTTATTAGGTTTCGGGTCTTATTTGTGTTGACAGTGGATGTTAAATGGTGGAATATGGATATACTTGGTGATGAATGGTGACAGTCGAATCTTAACGTAAGCTGCCTAAGATTCGACTGCCCATACTTTGACATGAGAATGTTTCTTGGGGAGTATCAACCGAATATAACCGAAGGATCACGCATTGCCCTGCCCAAGAAACTTCGGGATCAGATCCACGGAGATGAAGTAGTTCTCTCCAGGGGATTTGAAAAATGTATTTTTATTTATGATAAAGAAGATTGGGTTAACGAAGCTAATAAGCAGGTTGACAGTCCGATAACAGATGTAAAGACCAGAGATCTTAAGCGATATATGTTTGCTTCTGCAACGGAAGCCGCCGTAGATTCTCAGGGAAGGTTGGTCCTGCCCGCCAATCTTAAGGATTATGCCGGGATAGAAAAGAAAACGGCTGTGATTGGAGCGGGAGATCATATAGAAATCTGGGATTTTGATGCCTGGAATGCACATTTACAAAAAATTTCTGCCGAACTGGCTGGGTAATTTATGAACAACGCAGATAATATGGCGTATCACATACCCGTAATGGTCAGGGAAGTCATTGAGTTATTAATGATTAAACCTGACGGTATATACATCGACTGTACATTGGGTGAAGGTGGACATACCCTGGAAATTCTCAGACGTGGAGGAAATGTATTAGGAATTGATGTAGATGAAAACACAATTAAACGTGCTAAGGAACGAATTAAAACTGAAGGTCTGGGAGAGAAATTCACTTTTCTGAAAGGTAATTTCAGGGATCTAAATCAGCTTGCTCAACAAGTAGGGATCAGTCAGGCAGACGGAATTTTGTACGATCTTGGATACAGTTCATACCAGCTTGGTGTAGAAGAACTGGGAATATCCTTTTTACAGGATCAGGCTTTGGATATGCGGCTAGATAAAAGTCTAGGAGTAACTGCAGCGGATCTGGTTAATGCCCTAGGTGAGAAAGAGCTGGCCAGAATTTTTTATGAATTCAGCGATGAAAAGTATTCGAAAAGATTTGCTAAAGCTATCGTACAGCATCGTAATTTGAAGAAGTTTCAGACTACAACAGAACTTTCCGATCTGATTGCTTCTGTAGCTCCTTTAAATTATGAGCATGGAAGGATTCATCCCGCAACCAGGGTTTTTCAGGCCTTAAGGATTGCGGTTAACAGTGAAATTGACAATCTGAGAGAATCACTGCCCCGGGCCGAGAAGCTATTACTGCCTGGCGGGCGAATGGCTGTCATCAGTTTCCATTCGCTTGAAGATAAGACGGTCAAAGACTTTGGCCGCAGCGCTCGGCCCAATTTAAATCTGGTGACGGAAAAACCACTGGTACCGTCCCAAAGTGAGACTGAAGAAAACATCAGGAGTCGCAGTGCAAAACTGCGGGTCTTCGAAAAAGTATCTAATGTTTAACGACATTGATACTACCTTTTAACCGGAAAGAGACTATAAATAGATAGATTAAAGAATATTTAAAGAAAAACTGCCATGTTTAAAAACAATTTTAAAAATGAATCGGCCGGATTAAATCTGTCGAAAATACTTTTTAAAATCAGCCTGGTCTCGCTGATTCTAAGTGTTTTCGCCCAGGTATATTTTACGAATAATGTGGCAATCAGAAGCGGGGAACTAACGGATCTAAAAACAAAAAGAGAAACACTGAAAAAAGAAATTGCCGCACTTGAATACGAAGATTCACTATTATCCTCTCTTTCCTATTTGGAACAGAAATCATCAGAAATGGGATTTGTAAAAATGACCGAAAACGTATTAGCAATCAAAAGCTCTTCTACAGCAGCTGCAGTTAGTATCAGATAAAATAAAACTCCATGAACAGATCACGTGAAAAGAAAAACAGCACCTGGAGGATAAGTGTAATACAGGGAGTATTCATACTGGTCTGTCTATTATTTATTGCCCGGTTATTCCAAATCCAGGTTTTACAGCACAAACAGTATAAAGCTATGGCTTCCGAACAATACTGGACTTTATACGATCTTCCGGCACGAAGAGGGGATATATTAAGTAATGATGGTTTTGTTCTTGCTACAACCCAGAATCATTTCCTTTTGTTTTCCGAACCTCAGAAAATATTAAAGAAAGATGAAACAGCAAAGGTTCTTTCAGAACTAATGGCATCTTTTAAGGTGGAAAAAGATGCAAAACCGGAGGAAATTGATGAAATAAAGACGCAGTATCAGGAAAGATTTCAGGGAATATTTAAATCTAATCTTGTATGGGCAATTCTTGAACACAACCTCACACCCCCTCAAAAAGAAGAGATTGAAAAACTTAGCTTGGAAGGAATTGGGTTTGAAGTAGAACCGGTCAGATATTATCCGGAAGGAAATCTGAGTGCACATATTCTTGGTTTTGTGGCTAGCAATGAAAAAGGTGAAAAACAGGGGTATTTCGGGATTGAAGGTCAGCTGGACGGAGACCTGAAGGGAAAACCGGGAAGAATTATTGAGGAAAAAGATGCTTTGGGTACTCCTATTCTTGTTGGCGGACACAAAAGAGTAGATCCGATAAACGGAAGAAGTGTGGTATTAACTATTAATCGTTCAGTCCAGTATTTGGTGGAAAAAACACTTAAAGATGGTGTGGAAAGATATGATGCAGCATCAGGAAGTGTTATTGTGATGGATCCTTTTACCGGTGAAATTGTGGCGTTGGCTAATTACCCCACATTTGATCCGGCAAATTTTACAGATGATGTAAAGGAATCAACCGAGTCACCACACAGAAAAAGTATCGAGAAAAGAAACCTGGCAATTTCCGAAACATATGAACCTGGTTCGGTATTAAAACCTCTTACTGTTTCTGCGGCAATAGATTTAAAGAAAGTCACTCCGCAGACAACATTTGAAGACAACGGGCCGGTAAATTATTCAGGTTACACCATTGATAACTGGGATGGAAAGCACCATGGAACACAAACTATCATTCAGTTATTGCAGAAATCAAATAATATAGGTGCGGCTTGGGTAGGGCATTTGGTCGGGGAAAAAGATCTTTATACCTATTTTAGTAAATTCGGCATGGGATCAAGACATGGTATTGATCTTGAAGGAGAGGACACTGGAATTCTCAGAGATTATAAAACATGGACCGATATTGATTTGGCAAACATTGCATTTGGACAGGGAATCTCCGCTACTCCCTTACAGGTTTTAACTGCTTTTAATGTGATGGCTAACGGAGGAAATCTCATTCAGCCGAAAATTATTTCCCGAATTATTGATGAAGAAAAAGTCATTGAAGTACCCTTAAAAACAGTCAGAAGGGTAATATCAAAAGAAACATCTGATACTATGGTTGATATGCTGACACAGGCGGTGGAAGGTGGAGAGTCGAAATATTTTAATCTTAAAGAATATAAAATAGCTGGAAAAACCGGTACAGCCCAGATTCCTATAGGCGGAAAATATGATCCGAGAAAGACTAATGCCACCTTTGTAGGATTTCTTACCAATACAAAAAAGTTCTCCATGATAGTAAGATTGGACAGACCGGAAACAAGTGTTTATGCTGCGGAGACTGCGGTACCTCTTTGGATGAGTATTGCCGCGGAATTGGTTAAATATTACGGAATTGCTCCTGACAATATTATTCAGACAGAGTTGGAACCATAAACTGCTGATACTCAACCCATCTTAAATGTACTATACTTATAGTGTGATGGATAAACACCAACTAATATTATGGATTTATCCGTTTAAATAAATCGTTTTATGAAGTAATAACGCCAAATAAAGGAGAGATTTAAGTAATTCTATTTATAAAAATTGGAATTATTCTTGTTATATAAGAAAAATTCCTATATCATTTTATTATGAAAAAGATATTAATAGTGGAAGACGATGAGTCTTTTTACAATGTATGTGCAACTGCCATTAAGTTAAAAGGTTATGATGTTGTCCATGTATCGGACGGTTCACAGGCAATTGAAAGGATTCAGAGTGAATCTCCCGATCTGGTTCTTTTGGACATTGTTCTTCCAGGAATGAGCGGACTGGATATATTGCAGAACCTTAAGGAAATGGAAGAAACAAAAAACATCAGAGTCATTATGCTCACAAATTTTGGTACTGATGCTAATGTCGATAAAGCTATTGAGTTGGGAGCGGAAGACTACATTATGAAATACAACGTAGTTCCCCACGAACTGGCGGAAAGAGTGGCAATAGCCTTGGGAGACAGTGCCGATACAGCAGTAAAATTTGTAGGTGATTAATAAGTAAATACCTGCCCAAAATGATTGAGTCATTAATTACTATCACCAGCTCAATAACTATACTCGCTTTAGTATTCCTTTTCCTCTATGTAAAAAAATTCCAGGAAATAACTGAACTGCACAGACAGATTGAAGAGCTTGAAAAGCATGCAGGGGATGGGGACCGGGTCATGAAGGTACGGGAGGAATTTTTGGCGATGATTATTCACGAATTAAGAGCTCCTCTTTCGGTAATTAAAGGTTCTGCTGATCTTATCATCAGAGAAGCTGGAACCTTAACCAAGGATCAGATTTCCGAACTATTAGATCAGATAAAAACCTCATCTTCCGATTTACTTGGTATGGTAAATGACATGCTGGATGTTTCGAAAATCGAAGCTGGCAGGTTTGAAATCTATCCTAAAGATGCAGTTTTAAATGATGTACTTGAAGAAGAATATAAGATGTATGTACCCCTCGCTTCTGAAAAAGGAATTGATTTCAGTATTCATCTTGATCCCTATGTATCTCATGTAAGATTCGATCCGGATAAAATTAGGCAGGTGTTAAACAATCTGCTTTCTAATGCCTTAAAGTTTACTCCACAGGGAGGAAAAGTAGATCTGTTATCCGAAAAAGTGGACGGTAAGGTTAAGATTACCGTTTCCGATACCGGAATTGGTATTCCGGAACAGATCAAGGCAAAATTATTCAATAAATTTGTCCAGGGTGCGGCTGGCAACCATTCATCAGAAAAAGGCACCGGGTTAGGTTTGGTGATTGCCAAAGGAATTGTGGAAGCACATAACGGTTCAATTTGGATGGAAGATAATAAGCCAAAAGGCGTGAAGTTTTTATTTACCTTACCTATCTCGTGATACTATTCTCTCATGATTATTCCGGATCATATTTTTAGGACATATGATATCCGAGGGGTTTATCCTGATGAAATAAACGAAGAATCCGCTTACCACATCGGAAGAGCATTCGGAACTTTAGTCAGAGGAAAAGGGTGGTTTGATTGTGTGGTCGGGAGGGATAACCGGACATCATCTGAACCATTAAGCAAAGCTGTGATTCGGGGACTGACAGATTCAGGTTGCAATGTAATATATACAGGCCTAACTACCAATCCTCAGATTCATTTTTTTACTCGCCATGAAAGTTTTCATGGCGGAGTTAATATCACTGCCAGTCACAATCCTCTACAGTTTAATGGAATAAAACTAGATCTTAATGGTGCGGTTCCAGTGTGGGGAATTGGTCTGAAAGAACTCAGAGAAGTATGTCTAAAGGAAAATTATGTTTCAGGAGAAGGTGCAGTTCAAGAAAAAGATCTGTCAGAAAGTTATGTTAAATATGTAACCTCAAAATTTACTAGCCTGAAAAGCGGAAAAATTGTGGTGGACAGCGGTACAGGTGCTGCAGGTGTATCTGCGAAAAAAATATTTGAGAAATTAGGTCTGAATACTGTATTTCTGCATTGTGAACCTGACAGCAGTTTTCCCCTGGGGCCTCCCGATCCTGAAGGAGAAGTAATGCAAAAAAGATTAAGCTCAGAAGTGCTGGAGCACGGTGCAGATATAGGTTTTGCATTGGATACGGACGGTGATCGTCTGAATGTAGTGGATGAAAAAGGTAAAAGCTACCGAAGTGATGAAATTCTAATGTTAATAAGTGAGGATATGCTGAAACGATATCCCGGAGGACAGGTGGTATATGATGTGAAATGCACCGGACTTTTGGATAATGTAATAAAAAAAGCAGGAGGAATTCCGAAAATGACGGCAACGGGTCGTTCCATAATTCTTAATGAAATGAATAAATCACTTTTGGGAGGAGAATTCAGCGGACACATCTATATCGGAGGAGATGATTATCTGGGATATGATGACGGAATATTTACAGCACTGACAGTTCTTAAGATTATTCAGGAACATAACTTACCCTTATCTGCATTAATGAGCAGTTATCCCCGGCTGCCCAGCACATTGGAAATAAAGGTGGATGTATCAGACAAGGAAAAACCCGGCGTGATGGAAACAGTCAGAAGACTGGTTTCGGACATGGTAAAGAATGAAGACAGAATCATCAGGGTACTGTATATCGACGGAGTAAGAGCATATATTTCCGAGACCGGATGGTTTCTCATACGCAGTTCAAATACCTCACCATATTTAAGTGTTAGAGCGGAAGGAAAAGACCAAGAGGAACTTGATGCTCTGTTATCAATTACGGAAGAAATTCTTAAAAAAGCACTTAATAACTAATAATTGTTGTAATATTGCTTGTTAAATTTCTGATATACTTTAAACAGGTGCTGAAGGCACACGGTGTACATTTAATCTAGGAGAAATATATATGAAGAAAATATCTGCCCACGTACTGTGGTTTAAACAGGTTAGAAAAACGGACATCCCGATAGTCGGGGGAAAAGGTGCTAACCTGGGCGAAATGACCCATGCAGGTATTCCAGTTCCAAACGGTTTTATTGTTACAGCCGCCGCCTATTATGACTTTCTAAAAGGAACTTCTTTAAGACAAAAAATATTAACCGAACTATCCGGCTTGGATGTTAATGATTCAAAAGAGCTTCAGGCAGCATCCAAAAGGATAAAGACGGCAATTTTAGCTGCGGATATGCCGGATGAATTAGCCGTAAAAATAAAGGAATTTTATCATGATCTATGCGGGGAACATGACAAACCGGTGGCTGTCAGATCATCAGCTACTGCGGAGGATCTACCCGATGCATCATTTGCCGGTCAGCAGGAAACATATTTAAATGTGTGCGGATACAAAGATGTGGTGAAAAGTGTACAAAAATGCTGGGCTTCACTGTTTGAAGCAAGAGCAATATTTTACAGGACAACAAACGGATTTAGCCATTTCAAGGTCGGTATAGCAGTACCGGTTCAATTAATGGTACAGTCGGATATCTCAGGAATTATGTTTACTGTAAATCCTCTCACTAATGAGTTGAGTGAGGTATCCATAGAAGCTGCCTATGGTTTGGGACAACCGGTAGTTTCCGGAGAATTGACCCCGGATCAGTTTATTGTTGATAAAAAGACTTTAAAGATTAAAGAAAAACAAATAGCCAAACAGACCTGGCAGCTAACTAAGGCAGGAAATGTTCCTATATCAAGAGCTTATCAAACTAAACAGAAGATGAGCGATCTGTTTGTGAAACGCTTGGCGGAAATCGGAATTAAAATTGAAGAACATTACGGAAGACCGATGGATATTGAATGGGGTATGGAAAACAAGAAGTTGTATATTGTACAGGCCAGACCGGTTACTACCTTAAAAGCCAAGGAAATGAAGGAAGTTACAAAAATTGATGAGAAATTGGTAGGAAAATATATTCTTGAAGGATTGGGTGCATCTCCTGGTGTGGCAAGTGGTCCGGTTAAAATGGTTCACAATTATAAAGAGATTGATAAAGTAAAAGAAGGAGATGTATTGGTTGCAGTCATGACTAATCCGGATTATGTTCCCGCTATGAAAAGAGCAAGTGCAATAGTGACTGATGAGGGTGGAAGAACCTGTCATGCAGCCATTGTTTCCAGAGAATTGGGTGTACCTGCAGTAGTCGGTTCTGTTAATGCCACAAAACTTTTAAAGGACGGAGAAATTATTACGGTAGATGGAAATGAAGGCAAGGTGTATGAGGGGAATATTACAATTACGGAGGAAGTAAAAGATACAACAGGAATTGATGCATCAAGAATTAAAACTGCAACGAAGTTGTATGTAAACCTGGCCGAGCCTGAACTTGCCGAAGATATGGCAAAAAATAATGTAGATGGTGTGGGTTTGTTAAGAGCAGAGTTTATGATAGCTCAGATCGGTGTTCACCCAAGAAAATTTATTAAAGATGGAAAAAGCCACGAATTTGTGAAGAAGCTAGCTGATGGTATGGAGAAATTTGCCAAAGCATTTGATAAGCGACCTGTTGTCTATCGTTTTACTGACTTCAGATCCAATGAATACGCAAATCTTAAAGGCGGAGCAGAATATGAAAGACCTGAACCTAACCCGATGATTGGTTATCGTGGTACAGGGAGATATCTGGATGATCCTGAAGTATTTAAGCTTGAAATTGAAGCAATAAAAATTGTCAGAAATAAAAAAGGCTTAAAGAATCTGCATGTGATGTTTCCTTTTGTCAGAACCGTCGAGCAGCTTAGAGAAGTCAAAAAATTAATGTCATCATACGGATTAAGACGGGGAGGTCTGTTTAAAGTATGGATGATGGTAGAAATACCATCAAATGTGATTCTTCTTGATGAATTTATCAAAGAGGGAATAGACGGAGTCAGTATCGGTTCAAATGATCTGACTATGCTTATACTTGGAGTTGATCGGGATAATGAAAAGGTTGCTCCGATTTACAGTGAAATGGATCCGGCGGTGTTGGCCAGTTTTGAAAAAATTGTTACCACTTGTAAAAAACACAGAGTAACCTGCTCTATGTGCGGACAGGCTCCGTCAGTATATCCTGAACTGGTGGATAAACTAGTGCACTGGGGTATCACATCTGTTTCAGTCAGTCCCGATGTGATCGATAAGACCAGGCTGATTGTATACGAAGCAGAAAAGAAGCTGTTAAAAAACAGACATGTGAAAAAGTAAAAACCGGAAGAATTATCATGGCTAAGATTAAAAGTATCACTGCCCATAAAATGCTGAATTCCCGTTCAGACTGGACTATCAGTACACGGGTTATTCTAGATGACGGTTCTATCGGCGTGGAATTTGTTCCGGATGGTGCTTCCAAAGGCATTAATGAATCAATTTATCTTCCTGCAGATCAAGCGGTGGAGAAAGTTAATACAGTCGTATTAGCTCGATTAAAGGGCCTGGATGCTTCAGATCAGAAAAACATCGATAATATACTTTGCGAAATGGATGGAACGGAAAATGATAGAGTACTCGGTGGTAACAGTATACTTTCAATTTCTCTAGCAGTAGCAAAAGCATCGGCACAATCCGCTCAGAATCCTTTATACAAATATCTTGCTGAATTATTTGGAAACAAGGAAAGCTTAAGGCTTCCTACTCCTGTTTTTAATATCCTTAACGGAGGAAAACACGCTCAGAATGATCTATCATTTCAGGAGTTCATGGTAATCCCTTCTCCGAATTTTTCCTATCCTCAGGCTTTGGAAGTAGGAGTGAATATATATAAAGGGTTGAAAAAAGAACTGCATGACAATGGGTACAGTACCGGTGTGGGTGATGAAGGTGGTTTTGCACCCACAGGATTTAATCCAAAAACTGCGCTTAATATGATCAAAAATGTTGCCAAAAAAGATTACCATCCTGGAGAGGATGTATTTTTTGGAATGGATATTGCAGCAGAGTCATTCTGGAATGGAAAAGAATATGAAATTAAGGAAGAAAGTCTTAAATTGGATGCGGAAAGTCTGATGAATTATTACGCGGACTTATTAAAAGAATATGAACTTATATATATGGAGGATCCCTACTTTGAACAAGACAGATCGGGATGGTATGAATTTCACCAGAGGTACGGAAAAAAGCTGATGGTGGTGGCGGATGATCTGGTGGTGACTAATCCTAAATTTTTAAAAACAGCAATTGAAGAAAAACTGGCTAATGCAGTAATTGTGAAACCAAATCAGGTAGGCACATTAACTGAAACACTCGAATTTATAAAAATGGCTAAAAAAGCAGGAATGAGCATAGTTGTATCACACAGAAGCGGAGATACAGCAGAAGATACTTTTATTTCTGATCTTGCAGCAGCGGTTGGTGCAGAGTTTATTAAAAGCGGAGCACCGGCAAGAGGGGAAAGAGTAGCTAAATATAATCGACTGTTGGAAATCTATTATGAAATAGAAAACCGGATCTAGAATTAAAATAAAGATCCGGTATTAAAAACAGTGAGTATAAATAATCTTCTCATGCATCCTTATGTGAAATTCTACTTTGCATTCTTTACACCTTCCTTTTCGCATCTTATTGCCGTAGGTAAAATGAAGATCCACTTGATTACCGCATCCACAAATTAATGTTTCTTGGCTTAAGGGAAAGAAATTTTGTGTATTAAATGTACACTTAATCGCAACACTTGAAGTTTTGTGTACCCATCCATGTTTATTATCAATAATTTCTTTATTTAAACTGCTAAATTTCTTTATCCACAATCTCCAGCTCTCACTAATGCTTTCGATTTCCCAGAATTCTCTCATCCTGTCCTCCCATTTAGAAGATGAAACATATTATAATATCGCTATAAGATAAAATCAAATAGTTGTTATGTATTTTAATTATTGAATTGAATATGCAGCGTAATCCTGAGCTAAGGGAGTTTCTACAATAGCTGTTTCTTCATCATTTAAGTGTTCAAAATATCTTCTAAACCCTCTGATACTGTTCCCATGGCAAGATACTGCAACATTCATTTTGAATTGTTTCATTAAAGGTACTATTTCATCAATAAACTCATAGACTCTTTTACAGACCATTTCAATACTCTCTCCATTGGGAGGAATGTGATCAAATGATCTTCTATCCAACTTTAACTGTTCTGGATTTTCCAAGGCAACCATAAGTTTGCTTGTTCCTTGTAAATCACCGTAGCATCTTTCCCTTAATCTTTTATCCTGATGTATCTCCATATCTTTTATTCTTTCATTCAGACTGACTGCAATCTGCATGGTTTTTACCGCTCGGATTTGATCGGATGCAATCAGCATATCCAGTTTTTTATCCTTCAATTTTTCTGCCAGTACTTTTGCCTGTCTTATCCCTTCATCCGTTAAATCCACATTCCTCCATCCGCTGAATATAAAATCGGCATTGTCGGTTGTCTGTCCGTGACGGAAAACATACAAAATAGGGTACTCGAGATTTTCATCTTTAGGTAACGGTGTAATTTTTTTGTATGTAAGTAGTTCAACAGCCTGATCAATTTTTTCTTTAGGATATTTTTCTATAATCTGAGGATCGATATTCATACGCTATTAAAAGCATATCATGTATGTTATTATTTCTGAATATGTCGGAATTCTTTAGCGCACTTTTCAGCCACGATTTAAAAAATTTGATAGAACAGATAGGATATATCGGTGTCTGGGGAATCATTTTTGCTGAATCCGGATTATTATTTGGGTTTTTTCTTCCGGGGGATAGTCTGATATTTACAGCAGGTCTCCTTGCTTCACCATTATTTAATTTTTTTAATATCTGGATTTTAATTACCGGTTCGTGGGTTGCAGCAATTGTGGGTGATAATGTGGGTTACGAATTCGGAAAAAGAGTGGGACGAAAACTTTTTAAAAAAGAAAAATCTATCCTATTTAATCCTAAAAACCTTTTAAAAGCACAGGAATTTTATGAAAAACACGGAGGTAAAGCTATAGTTCTGGCAAGATTTATGCCGATAGTAAGAACATTTGCTCCCATTGTTGCAGGAATAGCTCATATGGATCACAAAAGATTTACATTATTTAATGCTATTGGAGGAACATTATGGGTTTGGGGTTTAACTTTAGCAGGATACTTTTTGGGTAGCATAATCCCCGATGTTGATAAATATTTACTACCAATTATTGGTTTGATTGTAATATTTTCCGTCCTTCCTCCCGTTCTGCACTTGTATAAGGAGAATAAAAAGAGTTGGGATCAAAAGTTACTGGAGAATTTCCAACTCATCAGACATCGTTTGTTCAAATAACCTAATTATAAATAAAGAAAGGAGAAGGCGAATTGGGTAATTCAGGTAAATCCCGAAAGGATTGGAGATCTTCATCTGGGGGTATTAATATCAATAACAACAGACCAGAAAATGAAAAATCCACATCGGAATTGGAAACACATTGTAAGGTAAGATCGTATCCCCCAATTAAGAATGGACACAGAACAAAAACTATACCTAATAATGGAAAGTAGGGGGATACTTCAGCCGGGTATTATTTTCGCCCGGCTTTGTTTTTTTAGAATAAATACTATCTGAATTTTCTAATCACACCAGTGACTTTGCCCTGTATGGTTAGAGATTCTGCATCCACTATGATTGGATCCATGTTGTCGTTTGCGGGCTGTAGACGTATTTTCCCGTTCTTTTCTCTGTAAAAAGTCTTTAAAGTGGCAAAGTTGTTATCAATTAATGCCACCACGATTTCTCCATTTTCTGCCGTGTTCTGCTGTTGAATTACCACGTAATCTCCGTCGAAGATGCCCTCTTTAATCATTGAATCCCCACGTACCTGAAGAACATAACAGCGTTTTGAGCGTGTTACCAGATCAGGGGAGACTAAAATGGTTTCGTTAGGATTTTCAATCGCATCAATGGGTTGACCGGCAGCAATAAAGCCTACTACCGGAAGTTCAATACCATTCAGTGCTGCGTTAACTTTTTCATCAAGGATTTCTATTCCTCTGACAGCGCCTTCATATCTTTTAATTACACCTTTTTTAACCAAAGCCTGTAAGTGTTCATGAACCGTGGCTAAAGAAGACAGACCCATGGCATCCGCGATTTCCTGCAGAGTAGGTGAAGTACTATTCTGTTGTATATACTGGGAAATATAATCTAAAATTTGACGCTGCTTTCTGTATAAAGTTATAGGACTCATTAGATTCCTTTCTGGGCATAAAGCCTGAAATATATTTGGTATTTCTTTGGGTTAATAATAACGAATGTTACCCGAAACTGTCAACAGGTATTTTATTGAATATATAGTATTCCATTCTCTTTTATAATACCCATACAAAACCCAAAAATATTGTGTTACAATCTTTTTGTGTTTGAACTTAAATCAACCTACAAGCCAACAGGCGATCAACCCCTGGCAATTGAGAAGCTGACTGAAAATATCATGAAGAATGAGAAAAATCAGGTATTGTTAGGTGTGACCGGATCCGGAAAAACATTCGTAGGGGCATCTGTTATTCAAAATGTTAATCGACCAACTTTAGTAATATCCCATAATAAAACATTAGCAGCTCAGCTTTATCAGGAGTTTAGGGATTTCTTTCCCAATAATGCAGTTGAGTATTTTGTTAGTTATTACGATTACTATCAGCCTGAAAGTTATATTCCCTCTACGGATACATATATAGAAAAAGATGCGGATATAAATGAACAGATTGACCGGTTAAGGCTATCAGCCACAACCTCACTCATGACCAGAAAAGATGTGATTGTGGTTGCTTCCGTCTCCTGTATATACAATCTGGGTTCCCCCGCCGAATATTCCAAGATGGCAATTGAGTTGAAAAAAGGTATGAAATTAAGAATGATAGATTTATTAACCCGTCTGTCCCAGATTTATTATGAGAGATCAGAATATGATTTTAAACGTGGAACGTACCGGGTGAGGGGAGATACCGTGGACATCTACCCAGCATATACCGAGTTTGCCGTCAGACTGGAAATCTTTGATGACACTCTTGTGAATATTACATATTTTGATCCGGTAAGCGGAATAAATATTGACCGTTCAAATCTTCCAGATATCAGGAGAGGAAGCCATACCAGATCTCTCACACAAGATGAACAGGACTTTTTAGAACACAGAATGATAGAAGGCGGTTTTGCAGAAATTTATCCGGCAAAACACTACATTGCTGCTGAAGAAAGAAGAGTGGGTGCAATTGAACAGATAAAAACCGATCTGGAAGCAAGACTTAAAGAATTAAGAGCTGCCGGAAAAATGATAGAAGCGTATCGTCTTGAACAAAGAACTAACTATGATCTTGAAATGATGCAGGAAATCGGATACTGCAAAGGTATAGAAAATTATTCCCGATACTTTGACGGAAGAAAACCCGGCGAGGCTCCATACTCGTTATTAGATTTCTTTCCTAAAGATTATCTATTAATTATTGATGAATCTCACATTACTATTCCCCAAATCAGAGGAATGTTTAACGGGGACCGGGCAAGAAAAGAAACTCTGATCGAATACGGTTTCAGGCTTCCTTCCGCATTGGACAATCGTCCCCTAAATTTTGAAGAATTTATACGAAGAATAAATCAGACCATTTACACCAGTGCTACTCCAAGCGATTGGGAAATGAGTATGTCGGGTAATAACGTGGTGGAACTTCTAATCAGACCAACCGGAATTATTGATCCGAAGGTAACAGTACTTCCTACTCAAAATCAGATACCGGATCTTTTGGAAAAAATCACCGAAAAAGTATCAAAAGGACAAAGAGTTCTGGTAACCACTCTTACCAAGCGGATGGCGGAAGAACTTTCTAACTTTTTGATTGAACAAGGCATAAAAGTAACTTATCTTCATTCCGATATTGATACCTTAGAAAGAACTAATATTTTAGATGATCTGCGAAGAGGAAATTATGACGTACTGGTCGGGATCAACTTATTAAGAGAAGGATTGGATCTTCCTGAAGTATCTCTGGTGGCTATTCTTGATGCGGATAAAGAAGGGTTTTTACGATCCGATTCTTCTCTTATTCAGACCATGGGAAGAGCAGCCAGACATGTATTGGGAGAAGTGGTGATGTATGCGGATACAATCACCGGAAGTATGAAAAGAGCTATCGATGAGGTGGAAAGAAGACGAGAGATTCAGATGAAATACAACGAGGAACATGGAATTACTCCTCAGCAGATTATTAAGCCGATCAGAGAAAAACTGATTGATGAGGAAATCGAAGAAGCATTGGAAGCAACAACATCAAAGAAGACTAAAGTTACGGAAGTGGATTATGCCCAACTTCCACCTAAGGAACTTCAGAAGGAAATAAAGAAATTAACGGAAATGATGCGGTATGAAGCAGAAAACTTAAACTTTGAAGAAGCAGCTCGTCTAAGAGATCAAATCAAGGATTTGAAAAAGTATACGGAGTAAAGACATATTCTTATTCTGATTGGAACACGAATTCCTTTTTTGAGTAACTAAAATACTCCATTTATTCTCTCTTAATTCTTTCTTACATTAGTGATACATTTTTATCAAATGCATATTATTTTTTTATATATTTATATGCATTAAAGAAGAGGACAGACTTCTTACAAAGGCAGCTTAAAAACATAGAAACAGTTACTTAATTATTAATAAAATATAAACCAAAAAAATGATAACGGTTATTGCAGCTCTTAAAAAGATCCTCATTCAAGCTGCATTAATGTTCACAAATTTCATTACAAAGATTGGTAATATTATCATTGATATATTTGAATATTTTGTTAAACTAATACTCCGAATTCCGATATTTATCGGAAATCTTTTTATTCGGGGAATCGGAAAACTGCGTTTACAAGATTTTTACTCCCGTTTGAGATGCTTCTATTTGAAGACCTCTAGTGTGAAAAAGGAGAAGAAAAACGCAGTACCGAAAAGGAAAGAAAAAATTATCCTTTATATCCCGCGTTTCAGTCTTCTGCCATTTGCTAAAAAAATATTTAAATCAATAATTAAGGTAATAGTGATGGTCGGACAGAAAATGAAAAGAGAACAGAAATTTATTATCGGCTCCTTATTCGGTACTTTTGTCGGGGGTCTGATTATTCTTTTTACCGTCACCCTATATAACTGGTATTACGAATTACCAAGGCCAGAACTGCTGGCCGAACAAAGTCAAAGACGTTCTACAAAAATTCTTGATAGAAAAGGGCGTCTGTTGTATGAAATTTATGAAGACAGGAAATATGATCCTGTAGATCTGGATAAAATTCCCGCACATGTATTAAACAGTACCTTGGCGATAGAAGATGATCAGTTCTATGAACACAAAGGTATCAGAGCATTGAGTATTATAAGGGCAGCAAAAGCAAATATTTTAGAAGATGATTTCCAGGGTGGTTCTACCATAACTCAGCAGTTGGTAAAAAATGTTCTTCTCACACCTGAAAGAACATGGGAAAGAAAACTCAAGGAAGCAGCACTTGCTTTAATGGTTGAGAAAAAATATTCAAAAAACGAAATTTTAGGGATGTATATGAATAATATTCCCTACGGTGGTACTGCCTGGGGAGTGCAATCGGCTGCCCAAAAGTACTTCGGGAAAAATGTATGGGAGTTATCTTTGGGAGAAGCAGCTTTACTTGCAGGACTGCCATCTGCTCCCACTTCATATTCACCCGTAACCGGAGGATATGATAAAAGCAAAGAAAGGCAGAAGATTGTGTTAGATAGAATGGTCCAGCTCTCCTACATCACCCAGGAGGAAGCAGATAAAGCCTATGAGGAGGAGTTAAGCTTTGCTCCTCAGGTTGAGTATATAAAAGCACCCCACTTTGTGTGGTATGTCAGAAGCTTATTGGAAACAATCTACGGATCCCGTTCTGTTAACCGGGATGGTCTGATAGTTACCACTACTCTTGATTTAGACCTGCAGGAAAAAGTTCAGGAAATTGTAAAAGATCAGGTTGAAAAAAGCAGACATCTGAATATATCAAATGGTGCTGCACTGGTATTAAATCCGAAAAACGGAGAAATTGTGGCTTATGTAGGTTCAAAAGACTATTTTGCCGAAAGTTACGGGGCTTTTGATGTATTAACTTCACACAGACAACCCGGTTCTTCAATCAAACCCGTCACTTATGCATTAGCATTTACCAAAGGCATGACTCCCAATTCCAAAATTGAAGATGCACCGGTAACATTTAAGAATGCTTGGGAGACCTATAAGCCTGTAAACTACGATGGTGCATATCATGGAACGGTAACCCTTAGACAGGCACTAGCAAACAGCTACAATATTCCTGCAGTAAAACTTCTAAACCGGTTGGGGCCGGATAATATGGTGGATCTGGGACGAAATATGGGATTAAAAGATTGGGAGACGGATGGATCCTATGGCATATCAGTAACATTAGGTGGAAAAGAAGTCAGACCGATTGATCTGGCAAACGTCTATGCCACATTAGCAAGGGGAGGAATCTACAAAGAAACTACTCCTTTTATATCCATAAAAGATATTAATGGTAATGAGTTATATAAACCTGATACTAAAGAAGAAAGAGTATTATCTCCAGAAACATCCTATATTGTCACTAGTATCTTAAGCGATTACTATGCCCGTCTTCCGGCATTCGGTACAAATAACTATTTAAGTGTCAGAGGACATGATATAGCTGTCAAAACGGGAACCACTGATCTTAAAAGAGATAACTGGACCATCGGTTATACACCCTCTTACGTTACAGCTGTATGGGTGGGAAATAATGATAATACGCCAATGAATCGTTTCCTGGCATCAGGATTAAGTGGAGCGGCACCGATGTGGAATAGGATTATGACATTACTTCTTAACGACAAATCAAACGAGAGGTTTCCTATACCTGATAAGGTGAGGGTGGTTTATGATGAAAAATGTAAAGCAACTGAAGTATTTGTGAGGGGAACTGATATTCCAGATACACTGTGTGAGGATGATAATAAAGATAAAGACAAAGATAAAGACGATGATGACTAAAAAAGCAATAGCCCCCCAAAAAAATATTTGAGAGCTATAAAAAAGATTGAAAACGTAGCCCACTTATGAGGTATGTATCTTGGTATGATACCCCCCACTCCTCCTAAAAACCACACCTGGTGTTGGAATATGGCGCTCAACATAGTTGCAAAAATAGTTGCAAGGAGCACAACAATTAAGATTGTCTTCGTGTTCAACATTATGATTCTCCTTTCCGCTTATCAATGAACTCTCTTATTCTGATCTTTCGACCGATATACTACACTCGGTTATGAGTGCGGCTATTGCACCGACTGCAGCCAGTACAGGAGCGATCACAGCACCGATTACCCCTACAGTTACGGGTATCACAATAATCACATTACCCTCTTTATCTCTGATAGTTATTTTTCTGACATTACCCTCCCGGATCAGTTCCTTAACTTTTCGTAAGAGTTCATCTCCTGTTGTTTCGTATGTATCCTTGTTGTTTTCAGTTTCATTCATATATTTTGAAGAAATATTTGTTCCTTAAAAAATTAAATAATAATCAAATATTGATAGGGATATTTTACCATTTTTACATTATTTTGTCTTTTTGGGATTATAAGGCTAAAAAATCAAAGTATCACAGGTTATATCTATGTAGTAATCCGTTTTTTCAGTTCTTCCGATTATTTTCAGGAGTTGTTCTGGAAAATCGTTTTTTTCTGCCGCTTTAGCCAGACATGTTTCAAACTCGAAGAAATCTTGGATATGTTCTCTGCATTTAATCTCTCTATCCGTTATAGATTCAGAAAAAGAATATATTTCTGGGAGTATGTTAGTAGTATTTTTCATCATGGAGTAATGTTCTTTGCAATGCTTGTAATCACTGGGAAGAGTAATATATACGAAAAAGGCAACAATCAAAAAGAGCACGAAACAAATACTAATTACTATAAATGCACGGATTATATTAAACATTTAATATATTAATTATAGTTGGTAAAAAAAACTGCACAAGTATATATAAGATAAAAAAATCATATATCTATAAAAAAATACTTCCCAAACCCGAACAAATACCGTATACTCACATTTGTATGCCTAACGAAAATTCGACAGCTTTACATCATATTATTGTGACGGGTGCCCGTCAGCACAATCTTAAAGACATCAGCCTGCAGATTCCCAAAAACAAATTTGTTGTTTTAACGGGTGTGTCAGGTTCTGGTAAGTCTTCCTTGGCAATGGATACTATATATGCTGAAGGCCAGAGAAGGTACGTGGAAAGTCTTTCCGCTTATGCCAGACAGTTTTTAGGTGTGATGGACAAACCGGATGTAGATAAAATAGAAGGATTATCCCCCGCAATTGCTATAGATCAGAAAACCACATCAAAAAATCCCAGATCTACTGTTGGTACGGTAACCGAAATTTATGATTTCTTCCGTCTTTTATATGCCCGTGTAGGTCACCCGCACTGTCCTCAATGTAACAGGGAAATCTCCAGGCAGAGTTCGGATCAAATTGTCAAACAGATATTTTCACTGGTAAACCAGGAAAAAGATTTCAAAAGTGTACGAGGAGTGAGGATACTCATACTTTCTCCGATAGTGAAAGACAGAAAAGGTGAATATTCCGGTCTGTTTGATAACTTAAGAAAGCAGGGGATTATAAGAGCTAGAATTGACGGTGAAGTGAGAGACTTGAATCAAAGATTTGATCTTATCAAGACAAACAAACACACTATTGATGCTGTGATTAGCAGGCATATCTTAAGTGCAAGCAGATTAAAAAATGAAGATGACAGAAAATCGACCGAACTTAGTATCTTTCAGTCTATAGAAACAGCTTTAAGAATGGGTAGTGGTAATGCTATTCTTACCGTTGTCCGGGATCAGGATTTTGATTTCACCTCGAATCCTAAAGATTTTGAAGATCATTTATTTTCAGAAAATTTCGCTTGTCCTGTTTGTAATATTTCCCTTCCTGAATTAGAACCCAGAACTTTTTCATTTAACT
The DNA here is from genome assembly GCA_002305475.1 of candidate division WWE3 bacterium UBA1379. Classification (GTDB taxonomy): domain Bacteria; phylum Patescibacteriota; class WWE3; order UBA101185; family UBA10185; genus UBA1379. The sequence goes on from DBRB01000015.1 coordinate 143,573, forward strand.
CACCACATGGAGCCTGTCCGAATTGTGATGGACTGGGTACCGAGCTTCTGGTTGATGAAAATCTGGTATTAAAACCGAACCTGACAGTAGCTGAGGGAGGTATTCTTCCCTGGGCAAAACTGTTTGAACACTATTCATGGACTTCCAAAGTTTTGGGAGCAGTATCTAAGGAATTGAATTTTTCTTTGGATGTACCGATTGGAAAATTATCCCCTGAAGTCAAAAACATCCTACTATATGGCGTACCGGGTAGAAAATTCAGAGTCTCCTATAAAAGGCAGGACGGAGATCAGGTCACATATAATGCCAATTTTGAAGGAGTAGTCCCTAATCTTCTCAGACGACATAAAGAAACAACTTCCGATTACATCAGAAATGAAATTGAAAAATTTATGGTCAGAGAACCATGTCCCATGTGTCACGGATCAAGATTGAAAAAAGAAAGTCTTTCGGTGGTCATTGATTCAAAAAATATCTGGGAAGCAACAGAGATGTCCATATATACGGTAGGGGAATGGATAGATGGTCTTAGTACGAAGCTATCTGAGAAAGAACAGGCTATTGCGGGAGGAATTTTAAAAGAAATTAAAATAAGACTGAAATTTTTACTTGATGTGGGTTTGGGTTACCTGACATTAAGCCGTGCTTCAGCTCATTTATCCGGAGGAGAAGCACAAAGAATCCGTCTGGCATCCCAGATAGGATCAGGGCTTTCCGGTGTGTTGTATGTACTGGATGAACCTTCCATCGGTCTGCATCAAAAAGATCAGGGTAAGTTGATAAAGACCCTAAAGCATTTAAGGGACCTGGGAAATACTGTGCTGGTGGTGGAACATGATTCGGAAACCATGTTGGAAAGCGACTATATTTTTGATTTCGGTCCTGGGGCAGGTTCTAGAGGTGGGTTGGTTGTTGCGGAGGGTACACCTTATGAAATAATGAATCATTCTCAATCTCTGACCGGTAAGTATCTTTCCGGAAGGATTGTGGTAGGGGACAGTCTTAGAAAACTGACCGAACGTGAACTTTTGGATTATGATGATCTTGATCCTAGGAACCGAAAAACTAATAATTCTGATGGAAAAACACTGGAATTAATAAATGCATCGGGAAGAAATCTGAAAAATATAGATTTCAGACTCCCCCTTGGCAAACTGGTTTGTGTTACAGGTGTATCCGGATCTGGAAAGTCTACTTTGGTAATGGACACTTTATACAGATCACTCAGACAGGAATTCGGTTTAAAAAATGAAGAAAAACCAGAACCTCATGGGGGTCTTGTCGGTATAGACAATATTACTAACATTATTGCAATAGATCAGTCACCTATCGGCAGAACTCCGAAATCCAATCCTGCAACTTATACAAAAACGTTTGATCATATCAGAGAATTGTATGCTAAAACGGAAGAAGCCAGAATAAGAGGATATAATCAGGGGCGATTCAGTTTCAATGTTAAGGGAGGTAGATGTGAAGCCTGCGGAGGTGAAGGTCAGATAAAAATTGAAATGCAGTTTATGCCGGATGTCTATGTAAACTGTGATGTTTGCGGAGGTAAAAGATACAATAAGGAGGCTTTGGAGATTCATTATAAAGGGAAGAATATTGCGGAGGTATTGGATATGCCGGTAGATGAAGCCCGGAATTTCTTTGAGAATATTCCTTCCATCCACCGAAAGCTACAGACTATTCATGATGTAGGTCTTGGATATATAAAACTGGGGCAGCCAGCTACCACATTGTCCGGAGGAGAAGCCCAAAGGGTAAAGTTGGCACTTGAACTTTCCAAGAGAGCTACGGGAAGTACCTTATATATTCTGGATGAGCCTACAACAGGACTGCATTTTGCCGATCTGGAAAATCTCATTGCCATATTTAAACGATTAACGGCAAAAGGAAATACAGTATTGGTAATTGAACATAATCTTGATGTGATTAGTAATTCGGACTGGATTGTAGATCTTGGCCCTGAGGGTGGTGATGAAGGTGGGCAGATACTCTTTGAAGGTACGGTTGAACAGCTGAAGAATTTTGATGGAGTATCGTATACGGCGGATTCTTTAAGAGAATTTGTAAAAAGTATTTCAAAGGCTAAAGCTAAAAAGAATTAGGCATCCGGTTTGAGAATCGAATGCCTAACATCAATGAGGATTATATCTCCCTCTGTTCATGGTCATCCCCATATAGTACTCTCTCAGTCTTTGGATCGAGTCTGGGTTTGGTTGGTTCAGGGTTTTGGACATCGATGACTTCAACTGTGATGGGTTTTGCATTACCATCCTGATCCACCAGAAGTCCCTTCTTGTGGGCAATTACCAACCGGGTAGTAAAAGCGTTAATTATTTTCACTACTACCGGGGAAGCTAAGATGTTCTCACCGCTTCGTCTGCGGGTTGAAATGGCTTTACGGTTGGCTAAAACATAATGACGGCCGAATTCATAGGCGTTTAACTTGAATGCTGACACCTCCATATCTTGACCCTGAGTAAGGATCTGCTGTGCCCATTCAAGCAAAGCACCTTTGATTTCCTGTGCCGTCAGGTGCTGTATAGCTCCATTGTTCATGAGGAAAGGATACTTTACAACTTTTTTTGCATCCTTTCCGATCTGCTGAGCATTAACCGGTTGCATATCTCACCTCCTTTCTCTCTGTTGTGTGGGTTTGACCTAGATCCTTTTTATCATGTTTTGATCGGGGAAATGTTAGAAACCTGTTAGAATTGTTGAGAAGTTTTTCTTCTTATTATTCTGTGCAGAATCCAGTAAGCTATTATGGTTAACGATCCGGCAGCAGCAAATATTGCAACTATGGATGCTATGGATATACCAGAATCTGTTGATAGATCTTTTGCCTGTTTTATAGCACTAAGTTCTATCTGTCCTTGATCATATACGCCCTCAGCAAATTCGATTTCTATTAATTTTTCACGATCATCCACCCTGTATACTCCAGCCGGAAGTGGGTATTCTGAATCCACCCCTTTAATGACAAAGACAAAATGATTGGTATCCAGTTTTGTGAAATAATCCGTTTTTGATGTTGCCCCCCAGGTGGGATCAACTGCTATCCACCCGTATTTAGGATCATAAAATTCTGCCCAGGCATGAAGCAGGTCTCCACCTTTCAGATTAATAGAGAGAGGAGTGTTTATGTTGGTATCACTGAATGCATAACCGTTAAGTTCTCTGGCGGGAATACCCATAGCTCTTGAGATTGCAATAAATAAATCCGTAAATTCCATACAGGCAATCTGTTTCTGTGTGCTTATAGCTCCCAAAGCTCCTTTGCGGTTAATAAAGGCATTATTTACAGCCGTAAAGTCATAGTTCAGATTCTCGATTACATAATCGTAAACATGCTTGGCATTCTGTGCTACGGTTTGTTCCGGTTTTTTTAAAGACTGGGCAATTTCCTTTATTTTTTGTGAATCTGATTCCCAGTATTTTTTTGATGATGTATAGCTTCTTTTAATGTTTCCAGGGATTTCCTCAAATGAACCGCCGAAGGCAGGATCAATTTGTCTGCCCATAACCCTTGTTGTACCTATTAATGTAATATCCAAAATTTCATTCGGTTTTACTTTATATAATGCAATAACATTTCCATCCGTGTCACTCTTAATTTTGTACGGAGGGGGATTTATGCTGTGATAACTTACTTTTTGCTGATCCGTAATATCAGGAGGTAAGGCAATCTCCTGGATTGACGTAAATATTCCGTCATTTTGTAGCTGATATTTCAAACGAAAGTTTAAAATCTGATATTCACCGAAAGAAGAAGATATCCCCTTATCAATCAATTTTTCCTTTGTAAATTTATATATTTTATAGCCAGGTCTTGATGTTTCTTCCTGTACTGATGGTGCAATAAATATTGTTGGCCCGAATGAGTTAGGAACGTTTATAGTAAGATCATACTTATTTGTAGATTCCAGATTTTGTACGGGAGGAATATTTACATTCCACACCTTACCCACTCTTGAGGCAATACTTCTTGTCTTAAATGTCAGTTGAAAATTATTTTTCCCGTTTACACCAACCACCTGTTCATTTAATTCTGCATTGACGGTAATGGTGTCTCCTTCCGTTTCCGTATCCAGTTTAAGCTTGCCTTCCTTGTCGGTACCTTCAATATTTGTGACATGTAGCTGAGTAAGAGATAGAGAGTATTTTGTAGCTACGATATCCGCTCTTTGGTTGATGATTGTAATATCGTAGGTGACTTTTGTTTCTCCATTTTCCGCTACATCATATATAACCTCATATTCTGTGGCAAATTCTCCCTCCGCATTTACGTGTTTGGGGGGAAGTAAGATTAATAGGGTTGTAATAATTATAATGGCAGTTAAAGTCTTTTTCATCGTGGGGTTATTCTACTACAAGAGCATAAGATATAAAAAAAGGCTCCCTCGAATTTAAGGAGGGAGCTTAATCATAATTATGATCCAATGGAATTAACTGATAAATAATAGTTTTTACCTGTTTTTTCAGGATCGCAAAATATTAGATTAATTTTGCAATTAGTTTTGGGTGTAATATTTGGGTTAACTCCAGCATCCGTAGCACCCCACCACAGGTAATACTTGACTTTCTGAACTTTTGGAGGGAAGAGCCCAATTTTACATCCATATTCATCCCACTCAACTATTACCCTCGCGCTTGAATAAATACAATCTCTTAGACGCTTTCTGTTTATCCGATCATTAATATTGTAAAAATCATGCCTATTAAATGCTGCTATTACACTTGGTCTGAAATCTAAAATTTCAAACATAGGATTATTTGGATGACCAAGACGGGCATGAATATATTCCGAATCCGGATTCTGCTTATCAGGAAAATATAGTATTGCTGATAAGGGCCTTTCACCTTTTTGTATCAAACACCCATCTAGGGTTTGTTTATTCATGATTCTCTCCTTTATAGAATAATTGTCTATCGCTTTATCTTTATTAGTAATGTAGAAAATTTTATAGCATACAAAGAAAAGTGAGTCAAAATGTTTCCTGGTTAAGGTAAATGAAAAGATTCAGATTTAAAGAAGGCTTCCTCGATAGAAAAATGAGGAAGCCTTTCAATTCATGGAAGTTTTACAACGCCAACAATAAGCATCGTACTTTTATCCATTGGAACTGTAATAACCTCAGGGTAATACCTGCCTGCTGGTATGTAAGTGAATTCGTTGGTTTTTCCGGTTGTCAATACTAATTCAAGCTTGTTTTTTTCGAAAGGATTGGGTTGTCCAAGAAAGATGGTGCAAGAATACTTATCATATTTTATTACTACACTCGCATCCTCACCAAAAGCTTCCTGTAACTACTCCATGGTGGGAGGTGGGTCGGAAAATAATACTTCTTGATAATGTCTCCGGGAGTCGATAATCCTCACCTTCGATCCTTTCTCTCCGAGTGTATATTCTACTGAACCGGGAAATTCTTCACTGTAACCATCAAAGAATATTAATTGTCCTGGTAGCAAATATGGCTGACACTTACCAAACTTAAATTTCTTGATCTTTTGTCTTTTCATTACTCTCTCCTTTACACAAACATACTGTTATGACTTACAGATAAAAGACTTATAACTTATAGCATGCAACTCTAAGCGTGTCAAAATGATAAAATCATACCGTGGGAAAAACAGAGTTTAATGAAAACTTAATTAATAAGGTGAGAAATCTTCCTACCGTACCCGGAATATACAAGTTCAAGGACGAAAAAGGGGAAATTATTTATGTAGGTAAGGCTAAAAACCTGAGAAATCGGGTAAAAACCTATTTTCAAGGCAATCTGGATCCTCATACTAAAACGTATGCCTTGGTTCACAGGATTAACGACATTGATTATATTGAAGCGTTATCTGAACTGGAAGCATTGTTATTGGAAGCAGAATTAATTAAAAAACTTCATCCGAAATACAATATAGCTCTTAAAGACGATAAATCATATCTATATATAGTTATCAGAACCGAAAAATTTGAAATGAATGGCAGGAGTGCGGGAATTCCTAAAGTCATCACCGCCAGAAGACCTGATCTTTTGGAAACCGATACTGTTTTTGGTCCTTATCCTGACGGTAATACAGCAAAATACATTGTAAAAATACTACGGAAAGTAATTCCTTTTAGAGATTGTAGTTCAGGTAAATTCAATCGATATAAAAGACTGGGAAAACCTTGTTTATATGGATATATTGGCTTGTGTTCTGCACCATGTACACAGGCAATCAGCCTTGAAGATTATAAAAAACAAATTGACCGGGTAAAAAGATTTCTTTCCGGGGACAGTGTCAGAATTATAGATTCTCTCAAAAAAGAAATGGAAGTTGCTTCAAAGAAAGAACAGTTTGAGAAAGCTGCGGAACTTAGGGATACCATTCAAAAATTTGATTATGTAAGAAGACAATATAAATCAGCTAATAAATACATCGAAAATCCGTACTTGGTTGTGGATATGATTGCAAAGGCGCTGGATGAACTGGTGAGAAATATTCCTGTAATAAAGACTTTTCCTAAAAGAATCGAGTGCTACGATATTTCAAATATTTCAGGAAAAGAAGCGGTAGGTTCAATGGTTGTTTCCACAAACGGACGGATTGACAAAAGCGAATACAGAAAGTTTAAAATCAAGCTTAAAGATGAACCGGATGACTTTGCCATGATGAGTGAAGTATTATACCGTCGATTAAGAAATGACTGGCAAATGCCTGATTTATTTGTACTGGACGGAGGAAAGGGTCAATTATCGGTTATCAGTGACTTATTTAAAAAGGAAGGAATAAATATTCCTGTTATCGGTTTGGCAAAAAGATATGAAACAATTGTATATCATGACGGAAAAGAATTTATTGAAGTCAGATTATCCAAAAGTAATGAAGGTTTAAAACTTCTTATACAGTTAAGAGATGAAGCACATAGATTTGCTCAGAAATATCACCACCAGCTCAGGCTTAGAAAAATCACCAAATAAAGGATATATATACGAGTATATTGCTGAAACTGTATAATATTTCCAATGAAATACCTGCTCAAAAATTTAACCTTTTCTTATATTGCATTATTCTTTACTCAGCAGTTAATCGGAGGTTTTGAATTCGGTTTAAACAGCTTTTATCTTCTGGTATTAGGATTAGGTCTTCTGGCATTTCTGGTAAAACCTGTCTTTAAAACACTCAGCCTGCCTGAAAAAGGGATTATGCATATTTTTTTGTTATTCCTTTTAAATTTTGCAGTCATTTATCTTCTGACAGCCTTTGTTCCATATTTTGGGTTCAGATCAACCACACCGATGTTGATATTTCCTGGGTTTATGCTACCATCTAAGCACCTGTCTCCGCTTAACGCCGCGATAGTATCTGTGGCAGTTTTCAGCGTAATATTTGGTTATTTTGACTGGTTAAGTCGCTGTAAAAAATAGCAGCAATTTAATAAATATGATAATTATTTCACAAATAGCCCAGATAATTTTTAGTGTTATTTTAATACTATTAATCCTGATTCAGTCTAAAGGGCAGGGTTTATCAAGTACTGTAGCAGGTTCAATAGGTTTTTATCGTTCCAGAAGAGGTTTGGAGAAAACCGTATTTATTTTTACCATTGTGTTTGGAATCCTATTAGTAGCAAATTCTTTGCTCTTAGTCAGTTTTTAACCTATGGCGATTGCATACATTGAAGGTTCTGTTCCTCTTGTCGGTAGCGTACGGCTGGCAGGTGCGAAAAACTCTGCTGTTAAACTGATGGCGGCAGCTATGTTTTCCAATGAAGATATTATTCTGGAGAATGTTCCTCATGTGGAACGGGTAGAGTGTATGGCAGAACAGATACGATCCATGGGGGCAAAATGCGATTGGCTTGGACCTCACCGGATGGTTCTTAACGGTTCATCACTTAATACCTCTCATATAATGGTAGTTGCAAAACTCGATTACCGGGTAGCTGCTTTGTTATTGGCTCCACTCATATATAGATTCGGTAAAGCATCCATTGAACACGCAGAAGAAAAAAAGCAGGAAAAGAAGAATGCATCTTTAGTATTAAGTCGATGGATGACTGCCTGGAATCTATTAGGATATAAAGTTACAGAAAGTCCAGAATTTCTTTCGATTGAACTTGGTGATGCCAAAGGTTCGGAAGTGAACTTTAAGGTGAGCACCTTAAGTGGGACTGAAAATGCTATTCTTTCCTCACTGTCTATTCCCGGAAAAACTGTCATAAATAATGCAGCTGAAGAAGTAGAAATGGATGATTTAATTGACTTTGCAAACCAGATCGGAGGTAGTGTGGAAAGAGTAGAACCCAGGAGAATCGTCGTGGAAGGAAAGAATGTTTTCAAAGGTGCAAGATTTGAAGTTCAGACGGATAAGAAAGAAGCGGTGGTTTATGCAGTTGCTTCATTAATTACCAACGGAAATATCATTATTCAGGAAGTGGATAAAAGTCATTTGACTTCTTTTGTTAGTGTGTTAACAAAACTGGGAGCAAAATATGAATTCAGCAATGATGAATTGAGAGTCTGGTCAACCGGAGAAGGATTTATGCCATTGGATGTAGTTACGGCACCTGCACCCGGTTTCTTATCAGATTGGCAGCCTTTGATTACTCTGCTTTTAACACAAGCAAACGGAGTCAGCAAAGTTCATGAAACGATCTATACGGGAAGACTCAACTATACAAAGGATTTGAATAGGATGGGTGCAAAGATTGATGTTATGACTCCCTCTCAGGCAGGTATTCCAGTAAAAATCAGTGATGATTCCTATGACATCAGTAGGATGGGTGAACCGTTTACCGTGGCAAAGATTACCGGACCGACAAAGCTCAGAGGAACTAAAGTGAATTTGGAAGATTCCTTTACTGCATCAGCAATCGTTCTGGCTACATTAAATGCGGAAGGCAGAAGTGAGGTTGGTGAATATGAAAAGGCTGATGCTTTGTATGAGGATATGACACAGAAACTAATTTCTTTAGGAGCCCGTATAAATTTTCAGGATAATAAATAACAAGTAAAAAACAACTGACAAAGTGCAGGAATCGAATATAATAGTAAGCACATGGAAACACAACTATTACATCTTTTTATAACAGGATTAATTACTTTCATTTTGTACCCTTTTTGGATTTGGTTTGTATATAAATACCACATGGGTGAAGAAATCAGGGAAGATGGTCCAACTACTCATATGAAAAAAAAGGGTACACCGACAATGGGGGGTCTTATTTTTATTCTTGCTGTCACTTTGGTAACTTTAATCCTGAATCGCTCAAGAACTCAGACACTATTTCCTGTTTTTATTGCATCCCTTGCAGGACTGTTTGGGATAATTGAGGATTTTTCAAAGGTTTATAAAACATCAGGACTACCAGGATTTTTCAAATATCATCTGAGATTTTTATTTCCTCAATTGGGTAATAATGCGAAAAAAAGAAAATCCCTTCCAAAATTATTAAATCTTATTAATCCTTGGTTTTACTTTACGGAGTTTTGGAGAATTGTCGGCAGCAGAACAGACCACGGCCTTCAGACATATCAGAAGTTTCTTATCCAGTCGTTAATTGGAGGTTTTGTTGCATACTGGAGTTATGTAAAACTGGGTTGGGATTACATCTGGTTTCCTCTTATCGGTGATGTTCATGTGGGTATCTTATATCCAATTATTATCTTTTTCCTATTTATTGCAGTGCTAAACTTTGTAGCATTTACTGATGGAGTTGATGGTCTGGCGGGAGGTCTTTCAGCAATAGCATTCTGTGCGATCTGGGCTGTAGCAGCGGCATTAAACTATAATTCATTAGCTGGTTTTTGCGCTTCATTTGTCGGTGCACTGGTGCCGTTTTTATATTTCAATGTATATCCTGCCCGTATTTTTATGGGAAATGTTGGATCTCATGTGTTGGGAGCATCCCTTGCTGTATTGGGAGTTGTTCTACACCGTGAAGTAGCATTGTTAATAATAATTGCAGTATTTCTTCTGGATGGTTTATCCAGTCCATTACAACAGATGTCCGTGAAACTTACCGGGAAAAGACTTTTCAGAATGGCACCTATACACCATCACTTTGAGGTTTTGGGTTGGCCGGAAGCTAAAGTGACTATGCGTTTCTGGTTATTCGGAGTATTTTTTGCCTTTTTAGGAATATTCATTGCCCTGCTTTAATATTATAGATTCATTTATGTTCTTTTTGCTTTGATATTCCCCGCAGCCTAGTATAATTTAAACAATGCGCCAAAAAAGATTTCATAAACATTCTGTTCGTATAGCATCAGCTCCTCATGACCGGATATTTTTAGCTTTGATAGCATTTATGCTTCTTTTTGGTGTAGTCATGATTCACAATGCTACAGTAATTTATGCTCAGGGATTATTTGGCGGTGCATATCGTTTTGTGTTTCTACAGATTGCCTGGATACTGCTTGGATCCGTGGGTTTTTATTTTTTTTATAAACTGGATTATCGGAAAATCTCAAAAGTGGCGTACCCTCTGATCGGAATGACACTTATTCCTTTGGGTCTTCTGGCTTTTCTGGGATTTTTGGACAAAATAGGTCTGGTGAAATGTACTGATGGCTTTATCTTTGCGCCATGTTTAAATGGAGCATACAGATGGTTTTATGTAAATCCCCCGCCTTTTCCCGGAATTCCAATTTTAGGAGTGATGGGTTTTCAGCCCAGTGAACTGGCTAAGTTTTCCATGATATTGTATATTGCTGTACAGCTTGATAAACATGTCAAAGACGGGAAAACTAGCTTTTGGGTTTATCTGGTCAGTGCAGGTCTGGTATCTTTTCTGATTCTGATGCAGCCGAATATGAGTACTGCTGTTCTGGTGTTTTTTATTGCATCCATTATGTATTTTTCATCTAACGGACCTATTATACCTATGCTTTTAACATTGCCCGTGCTGGCATCCGCTGGTATAGTTTTCATTTTAACTTCATCATATAGAAGAGAACGACTTTTAACTTTATTAGGTTCAAATGAAGGAAAGGATCTGTCACTCGGATATCATATCAAACAGATACTGATTGCATTAGGATCCGGAGGATTATTCGGAGTGGGGTTTGGGCAGTCCCGCCAGAAGTTTCAGTATCTTCCAGAGGTATCCTCTGACTCGATATTTGCCATTATCGGAGAGGAATTGGGTTTTTTCGGTACATCTTTTGTGGTCTTACTCTTTGCTTTTTTCATATATAAAGGATTAACAATTGCCAGAAATTCACCTGATATGTTGGGAAGACTTTTAGCAGTAGGTATAACAGGCTGGATTGGTCTTCAGTTTTTTATAAACGTCGCAGCCATGACCAAAATAATTCCTTTGACCGGTGTTCCAATTCCTCTGATTTCATACGGGGGATCATCTATGATTTTTTCTATGATGGGTTTGGGAGTATTAGGATCGGTAGGCAGGCATTCTCAAGCTTAGTTATGTGTTTAAAGAGTATAATGCAGATATGAAAATAGTAATAACCGGCGGACATCATTCCAGTGCATTACCAGTAATAAAAGAGTTAAAAAATAAGTCACCTGATTGTGAAATTATCTGGTTTGGTCATAAGTACTCAATGGTTGGTGATAAAAACGTCACCTTGGAATTCAGAGAAATTACTGATTTGAATATTCCCTTTTATCATATTCATGCTGGCAAGGTTTATAAAACTTTAAATTTAAAAAGACTGCTAAAAGTACCATACGGTTTTTTTCACTCTCTCTATCTTCTGAATAAAATAAAACCTGATGTCATTCTGTCTTTCGGGGGATATATTGCTGTACCGGTAGTCATTGCCGGATGGGTATTGGGTATCCCGTCCGTCACCCATGAACAGACTGTGGTAGCAGGTTATGCCAATAAAGTTATTTCAATATTTGCAAAAAGAATTATGGTCTCCTGGAAAAGCTCAGAAGAATATTTTCCTAAAAACAAAACCGTCTATACAGCGATACCTTTAAGATCAGAAATATTTGAAATAAAATCGAATACGTTCGGTGTAAATGAAAGTTTACCCACGATATATGTTACTGCCGGGAAAACCGGTTCTGTGAAAATAAACGAGATTATAAAGTCCGGATTGAAAGAGTTTTTAAATATTACCAATATTATTCACCAGTGCGGGGATCACTCTGAATATGAATATTATGATCAGCTGATTGATGAATATGAAAAAATCAAAGATCAAGTACCGGGAAAATATTTCGTTAGAAAATTCATCTTCAGCGATGAAATCGGGGAAGCCTATTCCAAAGCTGATGTAGTAATTTCCAGATCAGGAGCACACACTACTGCGGAGCTTTCTGCATTGGGAAAAAAGGCTGTTCTGATTCCCATTCCCTGGGTATCTCATAATGAACAGTATGAAAATGCAAAAATTCTTAAGGATGACTGTCTGGCTACTATTGTAGATGAGAAAAATCTGAATAAAGATGTATTACTAGAAGCAGTGAAGGAACAATTAAATCATCAAGTTAACATACAAGATTTAAAACAGGATATATATCTGAATGCTGGCAAAATGATTGCAAATGAGGTATTATCTATTGTCAGCCCTGCATTATAAGAAAAACTATACCCATACAAGGAGAAATTACAATGAATATGGAGAAATGGGCAGTATACTATGAGTTGTTATGGCATGTAGTCACTTTAGCGTCTGTTTTTATGTTTTGTTTAGGAATGTTTTCCTGGCTTTATAAAATTCGGAAGAGTACCAAAGTAAATGTCTTTTATTCTGTACTGTTTTTTCAGATACTATCTGGGCTAATGTATTTGGGTTATAAAATCTTTGTCCCCGTTATAGTTATAGATGTCGGCTTGATAATATTGGGAGTTACTGCCTTTGGAGTATCTGTCAGAGGAGCAGAGATGATATAAACAAATATACCTCAGGTTTTTTTCATGACCTGAGGTATAATTTTTTATAATGATTCCAACATCAAAACCCGCAAGATCGGAAATGAATAAATCTTTCCTGTTTAAAAAATCCAAAATTGTGAAAAGGAAGAAGCACTATTCAAAATATTATATCCGGCATTACTCACGATATGTTAAACCAATGCTTTTTCTATTATTATCCTTTGCAATTGCCGGTGTTGTTTATTATTTCTTTTATCATTCCGATTTTTTTAAAATTGACAGTATCAGGATTGAAGGTGCAAAAAGTTTTGTGAATCAAACCGATCTTGAGGAGGTAGTAATGGGAAATACATTCGGACATAGCATTTTCATGCTAGATTCACAGGAGTTGAAAAAAATTCTTCAGGAGACATTTCAGGGAAGCAAGGAAATTCGCGTTTTTAAAATCTATCCGAAAACGGTAGGTGTGGAAGTATTTGAACGAGTACCTCTGGCTTTGGTGCATAACAGCAATTCTTCAGAAGTATATATGGTGGATATGGACGGTTATGTTTTGGGTATTGTTGATGAGGAAAGAACCAACCTCCCGCGGATCAAGTATGAAGGTGATATAAAGGTAGGACATTTTGTTGATCAGAAACTGGTCCCTGTATTTATGGAATTGGTAGGTGCATTAAATGATAACCGGGTAAATGCCAGTAGTGTAAGTTTTTTTCCGAATTATGCTACTTTATATGTATCAGAAGGGGTAGAGGTTTTGGTCAGCAACGATAAAAGCAAAACCGATTCTATAAGGATTCTGAACGATTTACTTAAGCAGACAGAAACTGAAGGAAAGAGAATAAAAAAAGTTGATTTACGATATAATAAAGTCATAGTATCATATGATGAATAATATTCCCTTTGGAAAGTTACCTTCGCATATGCAAGGACGTAAACTCCCCCAGGGGACTCAAAGCATAACAACATGCCCAAAGAAAGAATAATAACAGGTATTGATATAGGTTCCACAAAAATAGCCACGACTATTGCTGCTGTCTCCGATAATAAGATATCGGTGATCGGAGTTTCTGGCAGTGTTGCATCTAAAGGTATTAACAAAGGTAATGTTGTAGATATTGATGCAGCTGTGGAAGCTATTTCATCAAGTTTGGAAAGAGCGGAAAGAATGGCCGGTGTGTCTGTATCATCTGCTTTTGTTACTATCAATGGAAGCCATATTGAAACTCAGAATTCTCACGGAGTAGTTGCAGTCAGTCCCCATACAAATTCGGAAATAGTTACTGAGGATGTAGTCAGAGTTACAGAGGCAGCGCAGGCTGTGTCCATTCCTTCATCCCGGGAAATTATTCATGTTATACCCCGCGACTTTATTGTTAATGGACAGGAAGGTATTAAAGATCCGGTAGGTATGTCTGGTATTCGTCTTGAAGTAGAAACAAATATTATTCATGGTTCTTCAACAGCAATCCGAAATCTGACCAAATGTGTTCAGCAGGTGGGGGTAAATGTGGATGAACTGGTTTACACTGGAATTGCATCAGCGGAAGCGGTGCTTACCGATACCGAAAAAGAACTGGGGGTAATTATGCTGGATATCGGAGGAGGTACAAGCTCCCTGATCTGCTTTTTGGAAGGTTCTCCGATTTATTCAGCAGTTCTTCCCGTAGGAGCAAGACATATTACTAACGACCTTGCAATTGGTTTGCGGGCACGTCTTGAGGATGCGGAAAAAATTAAAATTAAATTAAGCGCTGAACGTCCGGAACCCGGTGCTTCGGTTGTGTCCGGAAATAAAGCACCCCGCCAGCAGGAGGATTTTGAAGTAGCCGAATTTGGTCTAGAAATGGAATCAGTTCCCAGAAGACTTCTATATGAAATTATTGATGCAAGATTAAATGAAATTTTCAGCCTGATTGCTTTGGAAGTTAAAAAAGCAAATCTGACCGGTAAACTTCCGGCAGGAATAGTATTAACAGGGGGTGGTGCATTAACTTCAGGAATTGAGCGCGTGGCAAAAAATGTTTTAAAAATGCCCGTAAGGATAGGTACTCCAAAAGGTGTGACTGGTCTGATTGACGAGATTCAGGGACCAGCATTTGCATCAACAGTCGGAGCTGTATTATACGGATCCAGTTTTGTGAAAGCCGGCGGAGTATTGCCTTTTGAAAAGACTCAGGGTAATATCATTGTCAAAGTTACTAAACTCTTTGAGAAAATTCGATCTTTCCTGCCCTAAGATCATATAAATATGCATGTAAAACCGGAAATCGAAAGATACGCGAAAATTAAAGTTGTCGGTGTGGGAGGAGCGGGATGTAATGTGATCAACACAATGGTGGAATCCCAGCAGATCAGCGGGGTGGAATTTGTGGCGATCAATACCGATGCCCAAGCTTTATCAGTTAATAAGGCCTTTGTTAAAGTACCTATTGGTCAGGAATTAACCAATGGTTTAGGAGCCGGAGCTAACCCGGAAATCGGACGTGAAGCAGCCGAAGAATCAGAGGAAATAATCAGATCAAATCTCGATGGAAGTGATATGGTGTTTGTGACTGCCGGTATGGGTGGTGGTACAGGAACCGGAGCTTCAGCTGTTGTTGCTAGAATAGCGAAAGAATTAAATGCCCTTACAATAGGAGTTGTCACCAAACCTTTTAATTTTGAAGGCGCACAGAGAATGAAAAATGCCGAAAAAGGCATTGATGAACTCAGACGGGAAGTTGACGCCTTAATAATTATTCCCAATCAGAAACTTTTAGAAATTGCCGATGAAACTATGTCGGTGATTGAAGCATTTAAAGTTTCAGACAGTATCCTAAACCAGGGTGTGCAGGGCATATCCGATCTTATAGTAATGCCAGGATTAATTAACGTAGACTTTGCTGATGTGAGAACGATCATGAAAGATGCCGGATCGGCACTTATGGGTATTGGTATCGGAACAGGTGAAGATAGGGCTATTACGGCGGCTAAGGCAGCAATTTCTTCCTCCCTGCTTGAGCTTTCCATTGAAGGAGCAACCGGGATACTCTTTAACATTATCGGAGGTCATGATCTGACTATGAGAGAAGTGGATCAGGCGGCTAAGATAATTACTGAAGCAGCCAGTCAGGATGCAAATATCATCTATGGAACAACTATCGATGAGAGCATGAATGATCAGATAAAAATTACTGTGATTGCCACCGGTTTTGACAGTGAAGATCTAAGATCAAAGTATGGTATTCCTACTCCTATAGAAAAGAAAAAGCAGGAAGCTTCTGAAACACCTGTTAATCCTACACCAAGACAGCCAGAAGAACGACCAGGTACGCCGGATAACTGGCACACTGAAGAGCTTGATGACGATAATTCGGGCAGCCAGTACGATATACCGGCATTTCTTAGGGGTAGATAACCCTAACAATATGCGCCTA
This sequence comes from candidate division WWE3 bacterium UBA1379, assembly GCA_002305475.1. Taxonomy (GTDB): domain Bacteria; phylum Patescibacteriota; class WWE3; order UBA101185; family UBA10185; genus UBA1379. The sequence continues at coordinate 159,836 of DBRB01000015.1, forward strand.
GCAAACAATTAAACTATTGACACAGCGTATCCATAATTTACACTTATATCAGTAGATATTTATGGATATCAAAATGTTTTATATTGCCCATTCTTTCGCTAAACCTAAGTACCATAACAGTACAAATTTAAAAGCACTTATTCATTTTCGGCTATTACTGATCGTAGGAATTGCAATAGCCGGGTTATACGCATACCTATGGTATAGGGAAAATTACGATCCTTCGGTAGTCGGATCGGAATATATTCTTAAAGATTACACCCTATATCCTACTGATGACACAACAGTCAAAAGCGATTATCCTTCTAAAAACTACGGGGAAGAAGAAAGCCTGATAGTTGACGGGCGTCCTCACCGTGTTACATATATGAAATTTGATTTATCGGAGTTCAGAGGAAAAAGACTGGAATCGGCTAAACTGAGGGTAAAGCCGATTACGGTGCATACTACAGGCCAGACAGTTAGGAAAGTATCTAACACCTCCTGGAAAGAATCTACATTAACATACAAAAACAAACCCGGGATGGGAGGGAAAATTACGGAGATAACCGATGCAAATGAGGGAGAAAGTTTATCAATTGATGTTCTTTCTTATGCTGAAGACCGTAGAGGTAAATTGATGTCTTTGGCAATTGAAAATACCAAGGATTCCGATTCATTGGAAATAATCTCTAAAGAAAGTAAAAAAAATAAACCATATCTATTGATTACCGTACGTGAACCGATATCTAATCCCGATCCGGATCCAACACCAACAGTACAACCGAATCCGACTCCGTCTACAACACCTTTACCTACCGGCAGACCGACACCCACTCCGACACCAACCCCAATACCAACGGTTACACCCAGTCCGACTCCTGTTATTACTCCGACACCCAACCCTGGTGCAACCGGTATCAGTGCCTGGATATCCGCAGATGAAGTAAGACGTCTACCGATAACCGGTCAATCAGGATGTGCCAATGGGTCTTTGTGTGCTAATGCATGGAATGGGATAGTAAATATTGCAAATGGACGATGGGGAGATCCCGATCTTTCAAGATATGCCGGTTTGTCACACTCACAAAGCGTATATGCAGGTGCATTGGTAGCTGTAAGGTGTGCGAATGCAAACTGTCCAGGAGTAGATGCAGAAGCTATGAGAACCAAGGTTGTCAGTGCTTTAAATGCTATAGTGGGTACCGAGCAGGATGCTTTACCTCCCGGGATCAGCGGAGAATTTCTAGCACCCTACCGACAGTTCCCAAGATATGTTATTGCTGCCCAATTAATCGGATTTAATGGATGGCCGCAGAACTACAGAAACAGCGGAAAGAACTATGTGGACTACATGAGAAGCACCAAATTTATGATGACAAGTACACAGGGAAGAGGAGCTACATTTAAAGAACAACATGATGCTTATGCTAGCAATGGAAATACTATGGGAGGATTTGCCAGGATAATAACATCGGCATACTTAAACGATAGAGCTGATCTGGATCAGGCTTGGCTGACTTTCAGAAGATATGTAGGAGATACCAGTGTAGGTCCCAATATAGGAATTAATGATGACGGACAGAGCTGGTTCTATGGAAGCTACAGCTCAACTCCTCACGTAGGAATTAATCCTGCAGGTGCTACTTGCCATGGAACAGGTTATCCTGCAGACGGAGCTATACCAGCTGATCAGGGTAGAGGAGGATTATGTCCTTCAGGTGCAAACACAGCTCCGGGATACACCCAGTATCCATGGGAAGGTCTGCAGGGTATTTTTGCTCAAGCAGAAGTCTTTAAACGATTGGGTTACAATGTGAACGGATCAAATCCCTACCAGATTCAAAATAGAGCATTATTGAGAGCTACAGAATATCAATGGTATCTGCAGGATAAATTCGGAGGTGACTGGTACGATAAAGGTAGATCTTCATGGGTCAAACATTTGGTATATAAGAATTACGGAGTGAAAAGAGTTGATTATACTGCAGTTGATGGTGGGCGAAACATCGGATTCACCCAGTGGACACATCAATAAGTACCGTTAGAGAATTTCTTTTGAGCCGCGGTTAATACCGCGGCTCATTTAATTTATATTACCTCCCAATAAATACTATAAGATAAATATGTTTTACTCTTGTACCCATTTTTGATTTCATCCTGAATACAAAAATCTGTTTTGTTGTTTTCGTCAACCCCTATTAGTGGTTTATAAATTTTTTATGTGCGTATACTTAATAAGTACATATTTAACATAGAAATTTCTTCGAGTCGGAAACTTTTTCACAGGCAGTAAAGGTTCTCGGCCCGTAAGATTCCCTGCTTTATGACACCACAGAATACTCCTGTCATTAAAGAAACTTTTTTTACTAAAATCCGCAAAAGAAACGGAAAGATTGTTCCTTTTGATAAAGAAAAAATTATAGGTGCTATCGGTAAAGCAGGTGAAGCTACCGGAGAATTTGATCTAATCACAGCAAAAAGACTGGCTGATTCGGTAGTAAAAAAGGCTGCAGAGGAGATTCATAGAAAAATTCCTACCGTCGAAGAGATTCAGGATATTGTTGAAGAAGTACTATTATCTTCTAAATATAAAGCTACTGCAAAAGCATACATTATCTACCGCCAAAAACACTCTGAAATAAGAGATATGGTGGAATTGTACCGGGTTAATCTCATGGATGAATATCTGAATAATATTGACTGGCAGGTTAAAGAAAACGCCAATATGTCATATTCGCTTCAGGGGTTGAATAATCATATCAGTTCTGAAGTATCAAAAACCTACTGGCTGAATAAGGTATATACGGAAGATATTAAACTGGCTCATATTAACGGTGACCTTCATATTCACGATCTTAATATTCTATCTACTTATTGTGTGGGATGGGATCTACAGGACTTATTAAGAGAAGGATTTAAAGGAGCGGAGGGTAAAATGGAATCCAAGCCCGCTAAACATTTCAAAACCGCTTTGGGTCAGCTGGTTAATTTTTTCTATACTCTACAGGGTGAAGCGGCAGGAGCAGAAGCCATTTCAAATTTTGATACCTTGCTTGCTCCTTTTATTAAATACGATAATCTTGATTATATTGAAGTTAAACAATGCTTGCAGGAGTTCATGTTTAATATGAACGTTCCTACCAGAGTCGGATTTCAGACACCCTTTACAAATGTCACTATGGATTTAAAATGTCCCACCACTTTGGCTGATGAACACATAATAATCGGAGGGGAAATGAAAGAAGAAACATACAAGGACTTTCAGAAGGAAATGGATATGTTTAACCGGGCTTTTGCGGAAGTAGTTCTGGAGGGAGATGCCAAGGGAAGAGTTTTCACATTCCCGATTCCCACATACAATGTTGGTAAAGATTTTGACTGGGAAAATGAAAACCTTGATAACGTTTGGAAAATGACAGCCAAATATGGTGTTCCATATTTCTCCAATTTTATTAATTCGGATATGAGTCCGGAAGATGCAAGATCGATGTGCTGTAGGTTGCGTTTAGATAATAGAGAATTAAGAAAAAGAGGAGGAGGACTGTTTGGGGCAAATCCTCTCACCGGATCAACCGGTGTGGTTACAGTAAATTTACCCAGAATAGGATATCAGTCTAAGACAAAGAAGGAATTCTTTAATAATCTGGAAAAGGTGATGGATCTGGCAAAAACCAGTCTGGAGATGAAACGCAAGATGCTGGAAAACATGACGGAATATGGTTTATATCCGTACGCCAGATTTTATTTAAGAAATATTAAAGCAAGAGACGGAAAATATTGGAGCAACCACTTTTCAACTATCGGTCTGTTGGGAATGAATGAAGCATGTCTGAATTTTATGGGAAGAGAAATTGTTTCCAGTGCAGGATCTGCCTTTGCTAAGGAGGTACTAAACTTTATGCGGGAGAAGATTTTTACTTACCAGGAGGAAACAGGTAATTTCTATAATCTGGAAGCAACACCTGCGGAAGGTACATGCTACCGTCTGGCATTAAAAGATAAGGAAAGATATCCAGATATCATGGTAGCTAATGAAGATCAGTATGAAAAGGAAGGGGTTGCCCCTTACTATACCAATTCCTCTCATGCTCCGGTAAATTACACTGATGATATCTTCGAACTATTAGATCATCAGGATGATTTGCAGACCAAGTATACAGGAGGAACAGTTGTTCATCTGTTTATTGGTGAGGAAATAAATGATGTAGCAGGAATGAGAAATCTAATCAGAACAGTCTGTGAAAACTATAGATTGCCGTATTTCACAATCACTCCGACATTTTCTGTTTGTCCGAACCATGGTTATATCGCGGGTGAAGTATTCAACTGTGATAAATGCGGGGCAGAAAATGAAGTATGGTCCAGAATAGTCGGATATATCAGACCGATTAAACAGTGGAATGCCGGAAAACGTTCAGAATATGGCGACAGACAGACATACGATATTGAGAAAGCTTCGAGTAAAGCCAGTGTAACAGCAGCAGCCGGTAATTGATCCGGTTATTCTATAATCACCAATACTGCCTTTAAATTATGATTATTGCGGGGTTGCATAAACTGACATTAATAGATTTTCCCGGAGAAGTGGCGGCAACCGTATTTACATTAGGATGTAATTTCCGATGCCCCTACTGTCACAATCCGGAACTGGTTGTACCTGAAAAATTCAATCAACCTTTAACCATGGAATTTTTATGGTCCTTTCTTGTAAATAGGATCGGTAAACTTTCAGGTGTATGTATCACCGGAGGAGAACCACTGATGCATGCGGATCTGCATGATTTTATCCATGATCTAAAGCAGCTTGGTTACAAAGTAAAACTAGATACAAACGGGTATATGCATGAACGTCTAGAAGATCTGATTAATACCGGCATGCTTGATTATATTGCCATGGATATTAAAGGTGATGCGGAAGTATACTGGCATGTGACAAAAAACGGGAATCTGGAAGATGTGGTTATGCCCAGGATAGAAAAAAGCATTAAACTGATTATGGAATCAGGCATCCCGTATGAATTTCGAACTACAATCTGCAAACCTCTTCATAATCAAGATCAGTTTATTAAAATCGGAGAATTAATTAAAGGTGCAAGAAGATATGCCCTTCAGAACTACAGAAGATCAAAGCAGGTGGATGAAGATAGCGTATTTGATTCATTTAACGAGATTGAAATTGAAAATATTAAACAGATTATAGGTGGGTATGTGAAAGAAGTGATTGTGAGAAGCTGAAAATTATACTGATGTATTTAGACTATTCATATCTTAAAGCATCCAAGGCAGAGATTTTTGTTGCTCTTTTTGATGGATATATTCCTGTTAAGATTCCAACCAGCATTGATAAGATTATTATGGTAGATAGAAATATTACCGGCAGGTAAGAAATATCAATATAGCCGTTGCTTCCTCCACTCTTGAATATTGAAAGGAAAGACAGGATAATTCCTATGACTTTACCACCAAGCCATCCCAACAATATGCCTGCAATACCGCCGAATACTCCCATGGTAATAGATTCGGTAAGAAAGAGTTTCTGAACCTCGGAAGATTTCATTCCTAATGCTTTCATTAAACCAACTTCTCTGGTTCTTTCCAATAATGATACTGTTAAAGTATTAAACATACCGAGTGCAGCAACTGATAGTGCCACCATACCTAATACTGATAATACTATTCTGATGTTATTAAAAAGGTTGTTAATTTTAGTTACGGTATCAGCAACCGATGATGTAACATATCCCATATTTTCTATCTGCATTCTGATTTTCGGAAGATTTTCCTGAGAGTCTGCTATTAATTTCGCATGTGAATAATTTGAGATATTCAGAGAACGCAAGTCAATAAATGGCACATAGAATAAGGGGGTAGTACCGCCTTTGATAACTCCCACAATAGTATATTCTTCCGGCATGGATTCCACTTTTCCTATTGAATTTTCAATCAGTTCATTTAAAATCATATAGGAAACCTGGAATTTTTTATTCACAGCATCAGTCTCATTGATATTTAAAATCTTTAACATAGCCTGATTTACTACTGCCTGTTTTACGGCGGAGGAAGGCATGGCGACTTTAATTGTTTCTGACTGTTCTTCAGAACTTGTCAGCCCGGCAATTTTTACCCAGTCTCCCATATCCTCGATAATATATGAAGAAGTAGTTTCTTTTGTTTCAATATTTTCATCCTTGGGCTCATCTATTATTGCCAGATCCGTGGTGACTGTATCATTGTTGGAAAATATGTCACCGTAAATTGGCTGTACTGCTGATTGAACAAGGTATTCTGATGTTATTCCGTAGACGGCCATATCTGATACTGAGTTATTAAAATTTACCTTTGCTACTAATGCGATAACAGGCAGCACCTCCTTTACGTGTGTAAGGTTTTGAAAATCGGAAATTGATTTATCATTAATTTTTATATTTCCTCCTACTCTGGGGGATATTTCAGCCTGACGCATTTCTTCCAATCTAGCCACACGGCTGATTACCAGCTTTTCCAATCCATAACCGATGGAAACCAGAAAAACTATAGCCGCAATACCAATTGCCATTCCACCGATGGTAATCAACGTTCGGGCCTTCTTGTATGCCATATGCTTCATAGAAAGATTTAAAAGATCTAGTTTTGTAATAGTGTCCGTGTCATCGTAGTTTATTAAGGCGACAGTTTTATTGTAAAACTTGGAATACCATTTCAGGATGTTATGAAAAAAACTATGCGGTGGTATTCTGAGAAAATATACCTTTAGTAAAAACATATTAATCAGATAACAAAAGATCAGAAGCGTGAACATGCATGTTTGAAACAAATATTTCATAATGGAAAATCGTCCGGAATTATTCGGTTTATTAGATGAATTTCTTGAAAGTTGAAAAGAACTATTTAATTTGAAAGGTTTGATACTTGTTTCTGTAGAATTGTTATTCTGGTTGAAACCCCTCTTATATTTTTGTGATTCTATTGTAGAGGTGTTCTCTTCTCCTTTTACTACTTCAACAATTTTTCCGTTAAACATTTTAATTGCAGTTTTTGCATATTTTAAATATTCCAAATCATGAGTGACCATAAGTATTGTCTTTCCCTTATCGTTAAGTTCTTTTAACAATTGCATTAATTGCTGACCGGATTCAAAGTCCAGGTTCCCTGTCGGTTCATCTGCAACAATGATTTTAGGATCCAGAATAAGCGCTCTTGCTAATGAAACTCTTTGTTGCTGCCCGCTTGATAGTTCAGTTGGTGTATAGTTGACCCATTGATCCATTCCGATTTCAAGAAGGAGATTTCCTGCCTTTTTTAATGCTTCATTTTGTGTTATCCCGAGTAAAATAAGAGGGAATGCAACATTTTCAACAACTGTCAGGCCTTTTATCCAGTTAGGTTGCTGGTATACCATTCCTATATTTCTCTTTCTGAATTCCGAACGGATATCTTCCGAAGTATTTTTATATAAGTCGTAGCCATGAACCTGGATGGTTCCGGAAGTAGGAGGTTCAAGTCCTAGTATTGTATGCAGCAGAGTTGATTTTCCGCATCCTGACGGACCAATAATTACTGCAAAGTTACCTTCTTCAACTTCAAAGGTAATATCTTTAATTATTTCAACATTCTGAACTCCGATTCTGAAACTTTTTGTAAGATTCTGAACTTTAATCATTAATCAAGATCACCTAAAAAACTAAATACCTGACTTAAGTTTGAAATGACCAAATCAAGTGCCTGTTCGGTTGCTTTCGGTGTTATTGTCACGGTATCTACGGATAATGCCTGATTACCTGCACTATCTTTTGATATTGCCCTAAAATGATACACTTTTGTGGGTGTCAATCCTGAAATGACTACCAAGTGATTGTTGGTCAGATTTGTATCTTCTTGGGTTTTTTGCGAATAAGTACCTCCGGTACCCTCCCCGAATTCCACCTGTGATGTTGCCGGTTCATCAGTATTCCAAGTTACGATTAATTGGGATAAGGTATTCTGTGTTGATTCAAGACTATTTACGGAGCTTCCTTCACTTTTCAGATCTAAAATCTGTGGGGGACGGCTGTCTGAAGAAGTAGTAACTTTTATGGGATCTGATACCGCCTGGTTCCCTGCAATATCCGTACCTTTAACTAATAAAATATAATTGGTTTGCGGGTATAAGCCGTCAATTAGCATTCTGTGTTCACCGTTGATCATTTCAATATTTACTTTATCTTTAGCTTCACTAGGTCGTCCTTCTGGATAATATGTAATTATTGATGATACTTCCGTGTTTGTGTTCCATGATATTAATAGTGTCGGCTGGGCAGTTCCTAATACCTGTTGTGTTTTCACTGATGATATCCTCGGACGTGGTAAAGTAGTAAAATCCAGAACAGTACCGTCATATTCAGCATCTTCTTCATCAAAAGTATTTATCTGATAGTAATATTTTGTATTGTCATCAAGTTCGGACAGCATTACGTTATATGTAGTTTCTTCAAATGAAGTGGAAAGCTCTACTACCCCTCCGAAACTCGTTGTTTTACCATAATATAAATGAACTTTTGAAGCACCCTTGACGGTAAATCTGATGCTTGCATAATCAAGACCGATAGAAGTTGCTTTAACATCTTTGGCGGTAGGTGCATCATCAGTTGAGAAACTCTTTTCTTCGGATATACCAGTATTTCCGTCCTCATCAGTCCATTTCACAACATAATAGTACCGTTTTCCTGCACTAAGATTGGAAAGGGTAATTGTATGAGACGTGACCTGTAAATTACTGGAAGCATCCACATCACCGTATTTACCTGATGCTGTTCCATAGGATACCTTCGAATCAGCAGCTCTGGATGTGGACCAACTTATGGTAGCCTTTTGAGTAGTAATGTTAGTGACAGCCGGTGCAGATTCCAAGGTAGGTGGGGTTGTCCACTTTCCGGTTGGTGTGATGGATACAGTATTCGTACCGCTGGATAGCGCATTCGCGCCATCTTTAGTATAGACCTTGTAATAGTATTGCTTTGACAGTGGGGTGTTGTCCACATACGAAAATCCGGTTGTTGTACCGACAACTTGATAGTCTATGCTGTCTTCAGATCTGTAAATTTGGTAAGTTAAATTTCCTGCACCTTGATACTCCGGTGCCGTCCAGGTTAATGTGACATTCCATTGCTGTTGAGCTTTTATGGATGAATCGGAAGCTATAAGGTTTCCTACATTGTCCGGATTTGTAGAGTTTAATGTAAATGTTCCACTTATGACATTGGATGGTGAGTAATTGGGTGTTGTAGCATCATCGATAGCCACTACTCTTACAGTATTTATTCCTTTATTGACGTTAGGTAATGCCTTAAGGTCAACAGATGTTGAATTGCCGTTATATATATATGTAGACGGATTGCTGGTGAGTGTATCCAGAGTATCTGGTGGGGAAGTATTAATCATATAGTAATATGCTGAAACCTGTCTGTCTTGGGCAGGTGTTGCCTGAGGCCAGGATAGTTCGAATAAGTTTTGTTCTGAACTTGATGGAGTAATGGTTACTGAATCATCACCCCCGAAGTATGGTGCAAGACCTCCGTATGATAAATTACCTGTTCTGTATGTAGATGCAGGGGAGGGGATACAAGCATTATTTATTGCTCTGAAATGCACAATATTATTACCGATTTTGATAGAACCGAAATCCTTATCAGATTGCAGGGTATATGTAGAAAATGCTTTTGGTATATAACTTAGCTTACAAGTTGTATGGCTGAGGGTTCCCTGCCATCCGTTAGTATCAGTACTGTTTATCTGGTATTGGTAGCCTAAAATATCAGAATGATTGTCGGTGGAAGCTGTTTGATTTCCGACCGGCCAGGAAAAAAACATATCTGAAACATTAGAAAAAATACTTTGTGGAGTCACAATGTAACCGGCATTATCCGGCGCACTGGAATCCTGATTGAAAACAAATGAGACTGCGTCACCGTTAAATGTGTTACTTGCAGCATCCATTGCTTTTACTTTGAGAATATAAGTTTCTCCATCTTGCAGTGCTGTAGAAAGAATACCATCACTCAGTGTTATATAGTTAGTCGATATTATGAATTGACAGGGTGTTCTTACCGTATTAACCGGGGAATTTTCTAAAATTCCGCTTGAACCGACACCATGTTGTGAACTTCCGGGATCTGCAGTGTCATCAGTGCCTAAATATAAACAATAACCTAATATCCCTGAACCACCTTCATCATCAATTCCCTCATCCCACTGGAAATATGGATATTTACTGCTGTTCCAATATATAAGATCATCTTCCGGCGGAATTTCCCTAGTTTTATTCTCATCAATATACATTTTTATATTTGCCGCATTTGTCGGTGGTGAAATTTGATCGGACGGGGTAAAGTCAATGGATATTTCCGAAAACTCAGGTGTGAAGTACCCGTCTGACGTCAGTTCTACCTGATATTGGATATACTGGTCTCTACCGAAAACACACGTAGAATCTGCTAGAACCATTCCGTTGCTAACTGTACATTCATCCCAGGGGATTAATAGCAGTTCTTCTGTTGATTGGGCGCTTCTTACTCTTACAGTAACATTATCAGGATAATTTGTGGCGTATGAAATGACACCCTAGTCTGAGGGAATTTCAGCATCAAAAATATTTGAAGTTAATGTTCCTTTGAGTCGATAAATTCCTTCTTCTTCACCTATCAATTCAATATTGGGTAGAAGGTATTGATATGATTGAGGAGTTGAAGAACCCTCCAGTTCATTGGAATCAATACGAATTCTTCCGGCACCTCCCGCTGCAACGATAGTACCTCCTGCAGCATAGACATTGTCAGTGCCTATGTTGATATTCAACGCACTTAAATAAATACTACCTCCTGATCCGGCTCCGTTTTTTCCGTTGGTTCCGCAGCTTTGTCCGTCTGTTCCATTGCTGATAATACTGCCTGAGGATGTAATATTTTCTGAAGAAACAAAAATAATTCCCCCTCCCTTACCTCCGGTCACACAAATATCATGATTTACACCGCCCCCAGATCCTAAAAATAATTGATCCAAAGTAGCTGATCCATAGGGTAAACCTCCCAACCCTGTGTCCTTTGCACCTGCTGTACCGTATCCTCCGCCCCCTCCTCCTGCATGTGCTCCTGATGTCATACCACCAGATCCTCCGCCCCCACCGTTTGGAGTATTTGACATTCCTCCGGTTCCTGGATACGACTCTCCCTGATAACCCTTGGCTATACCCCCTCTATATCCCTTACCTGTCATATTTATGGTACCTCCTTCTTCGATATTTAAAGATCCATTTACTCTGAAAAAGAGTACTCCTCCGTCAGTTCCGTCCCATGCATCGGCGGTCAGAGATCCTGTTGATGAAATAGTTATTTCTGAGTAATTGGGGACACGTTGAAGTTGTACTTTTTGTTTGTCTGCTGCGGTACCGATATTATCATCACTATCAATGGAACTTCCATAGAAGTATTTTTTATTAGTTGTAAAATTAATAATGTCGCCGGAAACGGATTCCACTGTAAGAGTTTCCCAGTTACCGGTGTTTACATTATCAGATGGTGTACCCTGTAAGTTAATTATGAGAATTTCGTCACCCGGAGACAGACATCCTTCGGATACGTTTTTTTCCACCTGAACAGAATTTGAATCTTGAATATTAATTATGTTGTAGTGGACCATATCTCCGCCATCAGCACAAACTCTGCCCTCAATCCGATTTACACTGTTTAAATTTATTTCCCCAGCCACAGAAATACTTGAATCAGAACCGTTACCTGTATCGTAACTTTTTGAGATATCCAAATAGTTGGTGATACTATCTGCTTCAGGATTGTTATAGTTCAAATAGATTGTGTTATTTCCCTGTATTAATGAGGGGATTTTTACCCATATTTCTGTTGATGAAGTATTGCAACCTGCTATGATTTGAAAATCTAAAGATGTATCGCCGTTTTGATCGGAAAATCTTAGATCACTACAATCTTCCTGCATTTTTCCACCACTTATTATTTGTTCAGTATCGATAAATAACTGGATTAAATAGTTTTCGGCTTGTTCACCGTCATAATTAATCACTATTTCTTTTCTCGATAGCCAATTATGATCATACCAGTTGTGTTTTTCTTTTAATGTAAGAATACCTTCGGTTTCTGTTGTAAGATCTTCAGACTCGGCAGTTTCGGTTATGCTTAGATAAGTATCTGTGTTGTTCTGGAATGTTTCTTCAGAGGTGCCACCGCTCCAGTTTGTTTGGTTCCAGGGTGAACTTGCAGCAAAGAGTAATGGTATGACCCTGAAACTTATTATCAAAGAGACACTAACAAATACGGTGAACAATAGAAATATTTTAATAAAAAAAGGATGATTACTTATGGACAGATAGAGCTTTTTAAATCGGGCGACCACGAATATAGAATATTACAATGTTAAGATTATGTAAATGAATTGTAAGAAAGTGCTTTCACAGTTAAGAATGCAAAAGAATTATAGTTGTACTTTCAAAATGGTACGTGTAGGATAGAAATGTATGAAGAGATATTATTATCTTCTTATGCTATTAATACTGATCGTATTAGCCGCAGTTACTTTTTTGGTTTATAGGGCATATCAGGCAGATCAGTACTTTAATTCTCTTGAAGAACAGAAAGATTTAAATTCCGTTCAGGAAGCATCCGAATAAGATTAATATTCAGAATTATTTTCCAATTTTTCGATCCCGGAGTTATCCCACCGGATAATATTATTTGGTGTATCTTTATTTAATGTTTCAGAAAATTTTGTTAATATAGCAACATTATGCAGGATAAGGAACAACTAACAATACCGGAAATGGAAAACAAAATAATTGAGTTTTGGAAATCCAACAGGATTTTCGAGAAATCTGTGGAAAAAAATCCTGCTGATAATGCCTATGTTTTTTATGATGGTCCCCCGTTTATTTCAGGTCTTCCCCACTATGGCCACTTATTAGGATCAATAGCTAAGGATATCATTCCCAGATATTGGACTATGAAAGGTAAAAGAGTGGAAAGAGTATGGGGATGGGATGCCCACGGGTTAACGGTGGAAAACAAGGTTCAGCAGCGACTGGGGATAAAAAACAGAAGAGATATTGAAAAATACGGATTGGAAAGATTTACTGAAGAAAGCTATAAATATACGTCTGAAATTTCAGCTGAATGGAGTTGGTATGTGGATAAAATAGCTCGCTGGGTAGATTTGGAAAACGCATATCGGACAACGGATCAGACATATATGGAAAGTGTAATCTGGGCATTTAAACAGCTCTACGATAAAGGATATATCTATGAGGGTATCTATACTTCTATGTTTTGTACCACTTGTGGTACACCCGTCTCCCATTTTGAGGTAGCGATGGATAATTCATATCGGGAGGTAGAGGACCCCGCCATTACCGTAAAGTTTCCCATAAAATCCGAAGGTGAACTGAAAGGTGTAAATCTTTTGGCATGGACTACTACTCCATGGACTATTCCGTCAAATAGAGCGCTTGTACTAGATGAAAATGCCCAGTATGCAGTAGTAGAAAGTGATTCAGAAAAATATATTGCAGCTGAAGTCCGGGTTCCGGAAGTATTTAACGAGAGGGATTATAAGATTATAAGAACAATAAAAGGATCGGATCTGATCGGTCTGGAATATGAACCTCCATATACTTTCTTTGCTTCAAAAGAAGGGGAATATAAAGTGTATTCATATGAAGGGATGGCTAATATGGATGAAGGAACCGGTATCGTACACTCAGCTCCCGGGTTTGGGGAAATTGATACGGAAATGGGACGACATTACGGACTGACAATCATGCTTGTTATAGATGATGAGGGAAAGTTTCTTCCGGGTAATGCAGGAACAAATCCGGTTGAAGGTATGTTTTATGCTAAGGCAAATGATGTTCTTAGAGAGGATCTGCGAAACAGAAAGCTGTTATTCAAAGATGAACGAATCGTTCATAGATTTCCTTTCCATGACCGATGCAATACCCTTTTAATACAAAGAGCACAGAATTCATGGTTTGTTGATGTTCAAAGATTAAAGCCGGATCTTCTGAAAAACAATGAGACTATAAACTGGGTGCCTGCCCATCTGAAAGAAGGTAGATTTAAAATCGGGTTGGAACAAGCTCCTGACTGGCCGATATCGAGAAATAGATTCTGGGCAACTCCTATGCCGGTCTGGCAGTCTGCAGACGGTGACAGAATAGTCATTTCATCAATCAATGAATTGGAGGAATTATCCGGTCAGAAAGTTATGGATCTACACCGTCCGTATATTGATGAAATAATCATTAATAAAGACGGTAAAGAATACAGAAGAATTCCGGAGGTGCTGGATTCCTGGTTTGAAGCAGGATCTATGCCTTATGCTCAATTCCACTATCCTTTTGAGAACAAAGAAAAGTTTGAAAAGAATTATCCGGGTGACTACATTGTGGAATATATTGCTCAGACCAGAGCTTGGTTTTTTTTCATGCATGTACTATCTACGGCATTATTCAACTCTGCATCATTTAAGAATGTGATTTCTACCGGAGTAATGGCAGGAACTGACGGTAGGAAAATGAGCAAGACTTTCGGAAATTATGCAGATCCGAAAGAAATCCTGGAAAAAATAGGAGGAGATGCTCTCAGATTGTATCTGATGAATTCTCCTTTAATGTCCGGAGATAATGCCAATTTTGATGAAACTGAGCTGAAAAACAAATCCCGAAATGTTTTAAATCCTCTTTGGAATTCGGCAAAATTCTTTTGTATGTATGCCAAGGTTCATAATTGGAAAGACGATAAATACGAAACATCCACACACGAGCTTGATCAATGGATTATGGTAAGACTGCATCAGACAATAAAGACATTTTCCGAAAAAATCGAAGCATATCTAGTTGCACCAGCTGTGGCATCAATAGAAAGCTTTGTGGATGATCTGTCCCGTTGGTATGTGAGAAGATCAAGAGACAGAATCTCCGCAGGAGATAATCAGGCATTATCCACTCTGTATACGGTCTTATATGAATTTTCAAAAGCTTCCGCTTCGATTATCCCGTTCATGTCGGAAAATATCTTTCAGACTTTGAAAGAGTTTAATAATATAGAATATGAATCAGTGCACCTGATGGATTATCCTCAATACAATACGGAATTAATTGAGTCGTCAAAAGATCTTGTGGCAGCAATGGCAAAAGACAGAGAAACGGTTTCCATTGCATTATCCCTCAGAGTGACAAAGAATCTACCGGTCAGGCAGCCATTAAATGCACTCATATCACAAAAAATGATTCATTTTCCAGAGATTGTCAGGGATGAGGTTAATGTCAGGGAAGTGATTTATGCAGCAGAAGGGTTGGAAAGATATGATGAACCTGATTATGTTCAGGATGAAACAGAAACAGTTGCATTAGATGTGAGAATCACAGAGGAACTAAAGCTGGAAAGGGCAAAAAGGGAATTAATCAGACAACTTCAGGATTTACGAAAAGCCAACGGTTTATCGATTACGGATAAAATCGCTGCAATTTATATGGAAACCCCTGAGAATAACATGGTTGCGGAAAAATTCGGGGATGAAATCAGAAAGAAAGTATTGGCAAAATCCCTGATACCTGGATCTGCATATGGAATTACTAAAAAAGATTAATATTTCTCTGGTTGTTCTGCCTGTTTTGATATTCAGTCTGGGATATCTTACACTTTTATCAACTTCACCTGATAGGGCAAAAAGCCAGTTAATATTTTTTTTAATCAGCATTATCGGATATGTAGTTCTATTTATAATTGATTATCGGATTTTAAAACCGTACTGGAAGCACATATTTATTGTTTCATTAGCGCTACTGATTCTGACTTATATCCTGGGAGAAGTTCGCCAGGGTTCTGTACGTTGGCTTAATATTGCTGGTTTTACTTTTCAACCTTCGGAATTTGCCAAACTGGCGCTGATATATTCCCTGCCTGCCGCAATAACCTCATCATATAGCAGTCTGAAAAACTGGCGCCAGGTTTTTGCCGTATTTGGTATGTCTGTATTGATGTTTGTTCTTGTGGCTATTCAGCCTGATCTTGGTACTTCCATTGTGATCATTTCTGCCGCTGCCTTCATCTTGTTTTATTCAGGATTATCATACTGGTATTTTATCGGAGCATTTACCGTAATGGGAATTTTCTCAGCCCCGGTCTGGGAACTTTTGCATGATTATCAGAAACGAAGAATCCTGGTATTTTTAAATCCGGCACTTGATGTATTAGGCTCCGGTTATAATGTGATTCAGTCTATGATTGCAGTAGGATCGGGAGGATTAATGGGTAAAGGTTTTGGACGGGGTACACAATCTCAGCTGAGTTTTCTTCCTGCGCATTGGACGGACTTCGCCTTTGCATCCTTCGCTGAAGAATGGGGATTTATCGGGTCACTTGTTCTGATTGCTTTATTTCTAATGTTATTGGGTAGTCTGTTGTTTGTAATATATACTCTGCAAAAGAGTGAAGAGCATGCATTCGGTGTCCTTATTACAATCGGTGTCTTTGCCGTATTTTTCACTCAGTTCTTTATTAATGTGGGAATGAATATGGGAGTAATGCCGGTTACGGGAATTCCTCTACCTTTTATAAGTTCGGGAGGAAGCTCCATATTGGTATCTATGTTATTATTAGGTCTGGTTCAAAGCATCTGGATTAGAAGATGAAGCAAAAAATTTATGATAAGATATTTTTATGTATAAGCTCATTGTTTCATTAAACGAAAACCATCTTAAATTAAGTGTTGCTGATACCAAGAGTTTCAGAAGCATATCGGCTGAGCTGGATTCAGGAGTGGCAAATGATTCCGAAATACTAAATCCTCAGATTTTTTCAGAAGTACTTTTTAATCTGATTAAGGAAGCTACACAAGGCAGCAAGTCTTCACATAAAAATACATCTCTTCATTTTCTGGTTGAACCTCAGGACGTGTACTTTCACTTTATTACGGTAAATAAGAAAAACGGTGATGTTGATGAGCAGATTATTAACGATATCAGAAACAAACTGGATAAAGTCAGCCTGGATGAGTTGTATTTTTCGTATCAGAAGATTGCTCCTTTTGTGTACCAGTTTATTGGTATTAAAAAAGAGAAGCTGGATATGTATCTGGATGTTTCCCGGGCGTTGGGATATGAATTAAAAGCTGTAGTACCATGGCTAATGCTTTTACCCAGATATGTGGGAAATAATGAACCTTGTATCTTCCTTTCTAAAAGCGATGCTGATCAGATAGTGGCCCTTTCTGAGTTAAACGGTATATTCTTCTGCGAGGTATTTGATAAGGAGCGATCACCACAGGATCTGGCAAAGATGGTTTCCCAGATTTCAGTATATAAAAGACCATCCCCAATCACAAAGATATATTCCTTAAACGGGGATTCATTCAGTTTGGATCCGAATTTTGTAGTTAAACCTTTGATACCACAAGAGGAGATTACCGAGCAACTGAAAGGTTATGAGATGCATGCTTTATATAACAAAATGATTGAAGAAGATCCTACCCTTCTAACATCCCAATTAAATGCTTTGGGTTATCTGCCTGTACCTGTTGTTCAAACTGAGCAGAAGTCTCCTGTAGTATATGCCGGTGCTGCTCTGGCATTAATTCTTCTGGTGGGTCTGGGATATCTGTTTTTCTTCAAAGATAAATCTACGCAGTCTCCTCAAGTTGCTAACTCCGGTTCAGTAACATCTGAAGTATTATCCGAAACCCAGGAATCGACTGTCAGTGTAGAGCCCACTCCGATTGAGGAAAAGCCTGAACTGAAGAAAGAGGATATCAAGATCAGAATTGAAAATGCTGCAGGTATACCCGGTTTGGCAGCCAAGACCAAACAGTTTTTCCAAGATAAAGGTTGGGTAGTTCCTGAAATTGATACGGCAAATGAATCCGGAAGAACCGACACCCTAATAAGAATTAAACCGAGCAAAAAGGATTACCTTGAACTATTAAAGACTGATACACAGGGTTCGTATGAGATAATCACTGAAGAAACCTTGGCAGAATCTGCGGAATATGATGCCCTCATATTAGTTGGTTCAAAATAGGATATCCCATGATGAACGAAAATAGTTTTATCTGTGAAAACTGCGGAAAAAGAGTCAGTTTAAGGGCTCCCGGTACGCATAACCGCAACCATTGCCCGTATTGTCTGTATTCTCTTCATTTGGATAATGATCCGGGGGATAGAAGATCGGTATGTCGGGGAAAAATGGCTCCGGTAGGGAAAATGTATAAAAAAGACGGGGAGGAGGTAGTGGTCCATAGATGTGAAAGATGCGGGTTTGAGAGAAGAAATCGGGTAGCGGGGGATGATGATGTAGAAATGGTTGATAAACTGCCTATTTTGTTGTAAACTGCTTCAGTTATGAAGTATGCAATTGCCAGAGTTGGCGGAAAACAATTAAAGATTGCTGAAGGCAAAACCTATAAATTAGAAGCCCAGAAAGCTTTGAAATTTGATATTTTGGCTTACTTTGACGGTAAAGAATTGACTTTAGGTGCACCTTTTGTTGAAGGTATTACTATTAAGGCTACCGTAGTTGAGGAAAAAAAGGATAGAAAGGTCAGAGTTGCAAGATTTAAATCAAAATCCCGATATGACAAGGTAAAAGGACATAGACAGCCTATTACCGTATTTAAAATAGAAGAGATTATTGAAAAGGGTGAAAAGAAAGCTGAAAAAGTTGAAGCACCCGTTAAAAAAGAAAAAGCAACTGAAACAAAGAAAAAAACGGTAAAAAGTTCAACCAAAAAGGAAAAAGCTGAGTAAGCATTTAAAATTATATGGCTCATAAAAAAGCAGGCGGTTCAAAAGCCAGACAAGGCGGAAATGTATCAGGAAAAAGGCTTGGTTTTAAAGTCTTCGGCGGATCTGTAGTTAAACCCGGTCAGATAATCGTTAGACAAAGAGGTCGAGAATTTATTTCTGGAGAAAATACCGGTATGGGAAAGGACTTTACTATCTTTTCAAAGATTTCCGGAATTGTGAACTTTGTATTTGTCAGTAGAAACAAAAAGAAGATTAACGTTAATCCCGTTGAATAAATCTCATCCTTTGTACTGGATAATATACAAGAAAACCTTTTCCTACCATATCATTTCTGGTAATCGGACCCCATTCTCTTGAATCACTACTGTTTGAACGATTATCTCCCATTAATATATATGAGTTCTGGGGAACTTTGAATTCCTCATCCTCTTTTAAGACTTTTCCGGGCATAGTTAGGGTATTTGTTTCAAGATACGGCTCATTTAATGGCTGATTATTAATATATACTTTATTGTCGGAAGAAATTTTGATCGTTTCACCAGGCAAAGCAATGACTCTTTTGATCATTAATTTTTCAGGGCTCATTGGGTGTTTAAAAATTACCACCTCTCCCCGCTTAGGTTCTTCAAATCTTAAGGATATTTTTTCGGCAATAATCTGCTCACCGTTATGAAAGTTGGGTACCATTGAATCTCCGGTTACACGCAGTAGCTGTCCTGCAAAGATGTATGTGAAGATAAATACAGCCAGTCCTATGACTGTGTATTCAATAAGATCAATTAAAAGTTTTACTCCTATCTTTCCCAAATTCTTCATACTGATTCATTAATTGTATCAGGTATATCAATGTTTGGTATAGGATAATATTAGTTTCTTTTGAGGGGGATTTTTGTTAAACTGTTGATGTTATTAGGATTTTTGGTCGAATAGCTCAGCTGGTTAGAGCACTGCATTCACATTGCAGGGGTCACAGGTTCGAATCCTGTTTCGACCACCATATTATTCAACACCTTAATTTTTATGTAAAACAAAACTTTAGAATATATACCGCAAGATTCTAAAATTGTTAATGAACAGGTCGGAAATGAAGGCTTTACAAAACAAGACGAAAATTTCTCTCAACTGCTGGAAAAACATCTGAATCCAACTGTCGCATCTCCGATATTGGGCAAAAAAGGTCGAAGTTTCACACAGGAGAAAAAAAATGATGAAAGATGTTTCCAGGTGAGATATAAATTAGAGGATGTGGAGGTGAAACGCCGGATTATTGAAAAATAAACCAATGCCACTGATATTGATGCCTGGAAAAGAGCAGGAGATGTCTTAAGATTCTTTGGGATTCAGTATGACGTAGAACGCTTTAATCGATATTGTGAATACTATCTTGATAGTTACCATTCTGAATGGAAAAGTAAAGAAACTAGCGATGAGGAAATTACCCAGTATCCTCAAACTATAGAAGAAGCACTAAAGACATTAGAAGATTATAAGACGAATTCCTCTCTTAATAATTTCCAGAGTTCTTGATAACCGCCATCATAACCTAAAGCCCAGATACCCACTCCTGCAAAATTGTTTCTTTTTATTAGCTGATATTTGGTTTTTAAAGATTGGGCATTTTCAAAGTACACCTGTCTGGTGGAACCTGTATCAGGGCTGGTATAGGTGAAATATGGAGACTGTGCCAGATCATCCCATAAAATCTGTGGTTTTACTTCAAGTATTGTATCCATGATATGTTCATACGCCTGGGACTGAGAATATCCTATATCATCTCTTCCGGGAATTCTTTCTGCATACGTCTGGGTGTTAGTTACCACCCAGTTATAACCGTAATAGGGGACACCCATGATTATTTTATTCGGATGCACATGCTTTAAATAGTCCTGAATCATCATACCAATATCATATTCTGCGTGGACTCCCGCTCCTCCTATAGGTGCAACCGGACCCGCATTATCTGATCCCGGCTGATGAAAATCGTATGCCATGATAAATAGACCATCCACTACTTTGGCAAGATCCTCTACTTTGGTTACTCTTGGTTTAACTAGGGAATCGGCAAAGGTGGAGACAACAACATAAGAATTTCCGAATTTTGCATCCAGACCTTTATTCATAAAGTCAGCAAACTTGGTGTATTGATTTGCATAACTTTCATCGGTGTAATCCGCATATTCAAAGTTTAAGTTTACATCTCTTATTCCCTGTGAATCCATTTCCTGTGATATTTCCTTTAGAGAGGTAGCCCAACAGCTTTCACACATCAGAAGTTTATCGGTAGCCGCTGCATCATGAGAAATAACGGTCAGAGATATTCTTACACCTTGTGCTTTTGCAGCTTTGATAAGCTTTACCAAGTCTTCGTTGTTTTTCCACTGATTATATCCCGGATCAATAATTCCATCATCGCCGATTTTTCTGATTGATCCATCAGCATTAAGATATAATCCGAAATAGGCAATATCGGTGAGTTTATCCAGTTGAAGATATTCAATTTTACTCAGATTCCAGTAGGGGAGAAATCCGTATACCAGATAATTAGGTGTTTCTCTGGGTTTTAACATAGAAAAGACGCTGAATGAGCTGCTAAAGGGGGATATAATCTTTGCTTCAACAGTTTTTTTCTCTAGTAGGTTAGCAGTAAGACCAAGTCCTATTCCAATGATGATTAGTAAGGTAATAATTACGGTTTCTTTCTTCATTTGATAATTTTATCATTATCTATTAATTCTGTTACAATTAGAATCATGAGGTTGTTGAAAGGAGCATTTTTCCTTCTTATATCGATAATATTTATTTCCTCACTTTTTTACTTATATCATGAAACACGGGTGCGTAGGTCGGCCGATGTAAACGGAGTATTCGATTCTGCAATGAATGTTGGACAGGAAAGTGCATTTTCACCCTGTCGTACCAGCGGAGCAATTGAATATCTGTATTATCCGGCACCCTCAAGGTCTCCCCAGGCTAACAATAAATTTGGAATGTATATTTATGCTGAGAATAAAAATTACTTTAAGCTGGCTCAGGAACTGGTGAATTCAAACGGAGGTGATTGGGGTTATGTTCTTATTCCATATAACGTCAGAGATAGGGATTATGAAAAATGGGGACGTGCTTTTAAGGAAATGCGTGAAAGGCATCTGATTCCCGTTGTTCAACTTTGGGATATCAACCCTGATAATTATGAAAAAGAAACAAAAGAAGCCGCAAGATTTTTAAACAGTTTTATCTGGCCGGTAAGACAAAGATATATCAGTGCATATAATGAAATGAATGATGCCCGATTCTGGCGGGGAAAAATTGATCCTGCCGGTTATGCGAAGATTCTCCGATATACTATGGCTGCTTTTAAGAAGGAAAATCTTGATTTTTTTATCATGAACGGTGCCTTTAATACCAGTGCTGCGGATACCTTCGAAACCATGGATGCAGAGAAGTATATGAAGAAGATGGATGAAGCAGTACCGGGAATATTTCAGGAACTGGATGGATGGGCTTCCCATCCCTATCCTCAACCAAACTTTTCCGGAAATCCTTCTGACAGAGGAAGATGGAGCATTCGTGCATATGAAGATGAACTTGAGTTTCTGAAAAAAGAATTCGGAGTTACCAAGGATCTTCCTGTGTTTATTACAGAAACAGGTTGGGCGCATGCAGAGGGTGAAGGATATAACGGCTCATTTCTTCCGGTAGCACGGGTTGCTGAGAACTTTAAATGGGCTTTTGAAAATGTATGGTTAAAAGATGAAAAAGTTGCTGCCGTGATGCCTTTTACCATCTACTATCCTGCACCTTTTGACCATTTCGCTTGGGTTAACAGTGACGGGGTACCCTATCATCATTATCAGGTAATTAAATCCATGAAAAAAATCAAAGGTAACCCTGCATCGTTACAGGTAGGTAATTCACTATCCATGGGTTGCCGATAATTATCGGATATTTTCTAATTTACCGTTTATGTCATATCATTAACACATGGATACACTTTCTCACACATCCCGAAAAATACTGAGTAATACTGTTTATCAGGTCATAGGAAAATTTATCAGCATGTCCGTGACGCTTTTTGCCACGGTGGTTATAACCAGAGTCTACGGCAGGGAAGGATACGGAATGTTTAATCTGATGCAGACCTGGCCTGCATTATTTTTTATCATTGTAGATTTTGGGATTAATGCTATTGCCACAAAAGAACTGTCAACTGACTGGTCGAAGGCACAGAAATACTTTTCAAATATTCTGGTATTCAGAATGCTTTTTTCCCTTTTGGTGATGTTGGTTGTGGGTGTTGCCGTAATATTTTTCCCATATATCTCGTTTATTAAAATCGGTATTTATCTTAGCCTTTTTTTGATCATGACTCAGGCTCTGTACGCTACGGTAAATATTATCTTCCAGGTTAAATTAAGATACGATCTGTCAACTTACGGTTATATTTTTGGAAGTCTGGTTCTGCTATTACTGGTGATTATTTTTTCCAGTTTAAGATTGAATATTATCTGGATAAGTTTCAGTTATGTATTAGGTGGAATTGCGGTATTTATTGCAAATATGTTTTTTGTAAAACGCTTGGGTGTCGGGTTTAGATTCGAATTTGATTCCGGTCTGATAAAACACTTATTTGCACAATCTCTGCCTTTGGGCTTGATGTTTATTTTTAGCCAGGTGAATTTCAAAGTGGACTCCATTCTTCTTTCCGCGATGGATTTACCTAAAGATATGGGATTGAATAATACTGAGTCCGTGGCAGTGTATGGTCTTTCCTATAAAATATTCGAAGTTCTTCTGGTGGTGCCCACATTTTTTATGAATGCAGTTTACCCGGTATTAATCAGACATATGAATGAAGGTAAGGACAGACTGAAGAACACTTTTTTCAAGGTATTGAGTTTTATATCAATTGCAGGAACTGGTATCGGTTTAATCACATATTTTGCATCCCCTATCGTCATACAACTTTTGGCAGGTATTTCTTTTTCTTATTCTGTGGATATATTAAAAATATTTTCTACCGGATTAGTCCTCTTTTATATGACTCAACCACTTTCTTGGCTGATTGTTACCCTGGGAGGTCAGAGATATCTTCCTTATGTATATATGATAAGTGCTGTCTTTAATGTTTTTGCCAATATTGCGATAATACCGATATATTCATTTTTCGGATCCTCCATCGTAACCTTGCTTTCGGAGTTTCTAATTCTTATTATGCTAATGTATATTGCCCGTAGAGTATGGAAACAGTGTTATGCTTAGACTTCTTTTCTATTTTTGTGTAATTCTGCTCAGTCTAGGACAGTTTTCCGCTGTATACAAATCCGGAGAATCAAATTTCTATTTGTTTGATATTGGGATAGGTATTTTTGCTATATTCGGGTTGCTCTATTATCTATCAAGAAAAAATTTATTCATTCCTAAACCATTTCTTTTTTTTCTGGCCTTCACCGCTTTAGCTGTAGTTTCATTGCTCGTAAAATTTCCCGTACTTGCTCCTTTTGAATTATTAGTGTCCGGTTTTTATCTGATGAGGTGGGTAATGTATCTGATATCAGCAGTAATTATCTTCAACATGTTAAAGGAAGATATGATAAATATTGATCGGATTTTTTTTATTTTCATCTATTCAGGAATATTTATTTCGATTGCCGGTCTGTTTCAACTGCTTCTACTTCCTGATTTTGAAACACTTGATCCTTCTTTAGGATGGGATCCGCATAAAAACCGTCTGGCATCCACCTTCTTTGATCCGAATTTCACGGGGGGATATCTGGTATTGTGCCTGATTTTGTTATTTTCTTACTTAGCCAAAAAATTCAACAAAATATATTTTATTTATTCAGTCATTTTAACAGTGGCTGTGTTTCTCACATTTTCTAGAAGTTCCTGGGTAATGCTTGCAATAGTTGTATTTGTATACGGGGTTTTAAAATACCGCTGGCTGCTGCTGTTAAGTATAATTGTAGCTTTTTCTGCATATTATTTTGTACCACGCGTACAAACCAGACTATCCGGTACTACGGATCCTTCGGATTCAGCACATTTTAGATTAATTTCCTGGAGTAATACATTCGATATTGCGAGAGATAATCTATTAACAGGAGTGGGTTTTAACGCCTTTAGATATGCTCAAAGGGATTACGGCTTTTTATCCATAGACAATTTTGAAAAACATTCAGGAGCAGGTTCTGATTCCAGCCTGTTGTTCGTATTGGCTACAACCGGAATATTCGGACTGGTAGTATATGTTCTAGGTTATTTAATGCTAGTGTTTTTACCGTTAAGAGATAAGGTAAGCTCAATAGCCATAGCAGGATCACTTCTTATACACTCGCAGTTTGTAAATTCATTGTTTTTTCCTCAGATAATGTTTTTATTATTGGTGTATATGTCTGTTGGTGCTTTGAGGAACTCTGATCGTATTCCACGCTGATTTTTTCACTCTTTTCATTTCCTGCTTCATCAACAGCGGTTATGGTAATCTCGATATTGCCTTCATCTACACCCAGTAGAAGCTCAAAGGTCAGATCGGGTTTTAGAATTGCCATTCGGTCATTTATTTTTACAGTAGCCTTTTCATTGACTTTACCTCTGACCATGATTCTTTTATCTAGGTTTTTAATGATAGATTTATTTTTCGGTTCTTCAATGGTAATTTCTGGAGCTTTATCATCATAACCTATTTCATGTGATTCTGATTTTTCGCTTTCCACATTCTGGGAGTTAACTGCTTTAGCAAAAAGGATATTCTTTCCTTTTATTAATGTGATATCGGTAAAAGTAAATTTACCTTCTGCGTCGGCGATAGTTGTTTTTGCTTCGGGTCCGTTAACAAACAGCTTGATGGTCATTCCCGGTTCGGAAAGACCTTCAATGCTAACGGTTTCGTCTTTAGTAGCGTTGGGGATATTTGTGAATACAGGTGCCACCGGCAGGATTTCTGCAGGTTTTTCTTCTTCCCAATAATGTTTTGAAACAAATCCGAACAGTGCCCCTATTTTAGGAGCAAAAAATCTCATTCCAATAATAAGAAAAAGGATTATAAGTCCGATAATAGTTAAGGTTTTCCGCAGATGTTTTGCAAGTTCTTCTTCCGACATCTGTTTAATTTCCTTAGGTTTCAGATATGGATTTATTCTTCTGGTTTCAGAGTATCTCTTTACCGGCATATTTTAAACTTAGTTTAACTTCACTTTGTAAAAAATCCAAGAAATCTCTACTAAGATCTTCTCTGGTTAAAGCGAATTTTACTGTTGCTTTCAGATATCTTAACGGATCTCCGGTTGTCAACCATTCACCTTCAATCGGTTGGGCAATTACCTTTTTACCCTGGTTTGCCAGATTATTTAAGATATCCAGGATCCAAAGCTCTCCGTCTTTTCCTGTCTGAGCACGAGTTGCTTCTTCAATAACATCATATGAAAAGACAAATCTTCCGAATTGTGCCATATTGGATGGGTTTTTACCTAATGGCATCTTTTCCAAACCTTCTTCGATTTCATATTGGTATTGAGCATTTTCTTTGTATTTAACGGTACCGTAGCGTTCAACTTCCGAATCCGGAACTTCCTGTACGGCAAGAACAGCTTTGGCTCCCTGCTGCTGATAAACATCGATCAACTGTTTTGTGACGGGAGTTTCCGAGAGTGTCAGGTCGTCTCCGAACATATAAACAAAGGATTCATTATCATCAATTAAATCTTTTACTGCCAGCAGGGGAGATCCGTTTCCGTATGGAAGGTGTTTCTTTTGTCTGACGTAAATAAAATTTGCCATCTGAGGGATGTGACGTACCATTTCCAGCCGGTCATTTTTATGATTTTCTTCCAGCATATGTTCCAGTTCTGAATGGTTGTCAAAATAGTCTTCCATGATGTGATTGCCCGCCCTGGTTACCAGAATGATGTCAGTAATACCGGAGTTAACTGCTTCTTCCACCAGATAGTGGATGATTGGTTTATCAATGATGGGAAGCATTTCCTTGGGTTGATTTTTAGTAGCTGGTAAAAACCTAGTACCGTAGCCAGCCGCGGCAATTACTGCTTTGGTAATTTTTGAATGAGATTTAGTCATAATGCTTCTATTGTAGCACTTTAATTGGTTCTTTTCCTGATTAGAGAACGGATATTTGGGGATTAAATACAATGATGGAGCCAACGGTCGGAATCGAACCGACGACCCGCGGTTTACGATACCGCTGCTCTGCCTACTGAGCTACGTTGGCATAGGAATTAAGAGCTATCTTTATCTGTTTGATTATATCAAATAGTATGATGGGATAAGGAAAATAGAATCAGAACATCATGCCTAATTCTTCTGCCTTTACTTCTTCTCCATTTAGTATTTTCACCAGTTGTGGGAAGTACATAGTGTAAAATAGTTTGCCGGAGAATGATAGGGTTAAATCTTTGATATCATCTATTGAACAAAATCTAATTTCCTGCCCTTCATTTCCCAGTTTTGCCTGTTTTGCTTCATCATCACTTAAATGTGAAAGATATAATCTGAATTCTACATTTTCATTTTTCTTTGTCCCA
>DBRB01000001.1 GCA_002305475.1 candidate division WWE3 bacterium UBA1379
TATGTGAATGTAGCATCAAAAAGTGGTGATTTTTCTATTTGGCTGGGGGACAGGGATTCGAACCCCGATAGGCGGGACCAAAACCCGCAGTCCTGCCATTAGACGATCCCCCAATGTCATATAGTGCTAGTGAATTTTATTATTTTACCATCAATGTTGACAATTATTAAGTATGCATCTATATTATATAGAACAGTATCAATATATAGTATTTAGAATGGTGAGGATAATTTTCGAAAAGACATAATTTATATCTAGTAGGAACTATTCATTTAAAATTAAGGTTATTTATATATGGGGGTGAATTCTGTAAAAGTGCGAATAAAAAATGAGATTATGGCTTCCGATTTATATATAAGGATTGATTCTGATGAGTGTGCTAAGCAGGATTTAAGAAAAGATATTAATAATAGTATATCGAAAATTAGAAAATTTACGGATAAATTCAGCCGATTTCGTACAGACAATGAGTTAGCTAACTTTAATAAGAAATCTGGAACCATGACTGTAAGTAAGGAACTTTACGAGATGCTCTCTATGGCCAAACAGTACTATATAAAAACGAACTATATATTCAACCCCGCTATATATCAAAATCTACTTCAGGAAGGTTATGTAAAAAGTAGAACAGAGGGATATATCGATCTTAGCTACTCCCCTTCTCGAAAGAAAAAAGATATTAATCCTAATATATTTGAAGAATTATTGTTGCATTCAGGTAATACAGTATATAAACCTGAAAACCTTACTATTGATCTGGGAGGAATAGGAAAAGGATATATTGTGCAAAAAATTGCTGAAGACATGAGAAAAAAACATTCAAACTTTATTATCAATATCGGTGGAGATATATATGCGTCAGGAAGAGATATGATAAGCGACAAAGATTTCTGGGATATAAGAATTGAAGCTCTAACCCATGAATGTAATAATCTAGATTTAATTAGAGTAAAAGACAGAGGAATTGCAACATCTGATAAAAATACACGAAAATGGGTATATAAAGGAAAAGAAAGGAATCAAATGATAGATCCCAGGACAGGCAGAAGTGTACGGAATGACATTAAATCCGTAACTGTTGTATCAGATACAACTATAAGTGCCGATATATATGCAAAAGTCATTTTAATATTAGGTTTGGAAGCAGGATGTGACTACGCAGAAGAACGTGGCATTGCAACGTATTTAGTATGTATAGATAGTTCCTGCCACATCTCCCCAGAGATGAAAAAATATTTTCCGGTTGATTAAAAAATGAATATGTTATTTGTTTGAAGCAGAATATGTATTTAGTTAATGCTAGTATTAAATAGAGGAATAATAATGAATACATTTCCAAATCCAAAGCAGTATATTGCTAAAGTAATTAATAAAAAATATTTGAACTACAAGACTCTTCAAGTGGATTTTAAAGTTTTAACGCCAAAAGGTTTTTATTTTGTACCAGGACAATTTATTAATATAAAGGTTACGGACTCTGTATATAGGTCCTATTCAGTATGCTCAGATTACAAGAAAAAGGATTTTATCGGGATAATTTTAACTGTTGCTCATAATGGATTAGGTGCAAATTATCTTAAAAACATTTCCGTAGGAAGTGAAGTAACTATTATTGGTCCGTCCGGTAGATTAGTACTTCCGGATAATCTTGCTAATAATATAAATATTTATGTCACAGGGACTGGGTTAACACCTATGATTCCGATACTCATGAGGTTGATAGATATTAAGTGTAAATCAAAAATAAGATTATATTACGGAAACAGGCTATTTGAAGATGCCTTCAAATTGGATTTTCTTAATGAATGCAAGAAAAAATTATACGATTTTGAATATTATATATATGTATCTCAGCCAACAACGGATTATTCAGGATTACGCGGAAGAATAACTGATAATATCGTTTTGGAAGATCCCAAGAATACCCAAGTACTTATCTGTGGTAATCCCATGATGGTGAGCGAAATAATCGAAATATTCAATGAAAGGGGTGTGCCATCAGAATCAATTATCCATGAGAAATTTGTAACATCGGTAAGAAATGTTTGAAACGTTAAATTAATAGTTTTTATATTTATAATAAACAAAAAATAAAGGGTCTTAAATGTGGTATCACAATAAGACCCATCTGGAAAGAAATTACCAAAGATAATTAATTATCAACCCACCGGAACCTCTGTAGGTCTTCACCTAAAAGATCATAAGGTATTAGGATACCATCTTCGCCTATCGAATATAGTGTACCTTTCTCTGGTGTTGGTTTTTTCGGATCGATGCAAATTGCTTTTCGCGTAATACTAGGTTCATCTACACTCTCAAATGTTACAATAAGTTCCGAATGTCTTCTCTGCTTTTTTATAACCCGCCAAAGTCCCTGAGTGGAATCAGACAAATCTAACTCAAAAATCTGATCTACATCAGGTGTCAATAAAAATGTAATATCTGCACTCGGGGATGGAATGAACACCGGTTCATCAGACTCTAGTACCCCGCACATAGATGTTGCAATCCCAAGTATGCTTAGGGTTATTACCAAAATAACAGCAGATGTTATTAGTGAGACACGATCAAAACGTTCCACGGTAATTCTCCTCTCCTTCTATTCTATAGGCTTAGAAATTATTATATCAGGAATATTTAAAAATATATTAGAAAGAAAACAAGTGTAAATATATGGTGGGGGATATAAGATTCGAACTTATGACCCCTCGGATGTAAACCGAGTGCTCTAACCGCTGAGCTAATCCCCCGCTCTGAATTTGCCCTAACATTATACAATCTGGGATGGAAAAAAAGTAGCCCCTCATAGATAATACTATAAGGGGTTTTAGCTTCATACCTTTTGAGACAAAAATTCAACTATGAACCCGAAAATAGCTATAAGTATAGTTATCATATAACGAATTACTATGAAATAGTTAATAAATCCTATTAAAAACCACTGAAAAATCGATTTTTCTGACTGTTTTGAAGTATAAAAGAAACCGACCGTAAATCCAGCTAATAAATTACATATTACCAATACCGCTGGAATTGTATGCATATATAATAACGGTCTATTTAATATCCATTTATTAACTGCCATGTCTAAAACTATCACCAAAACCGTAAAAGCAGACAATCCGTAAATGTATGCATTAATCCTAGTTTGAGAGTACTTAGACTCCATTTTCTCCTCCTTTTCATTCATATTCAGTTTTACATATCTCTCTGGAGTATTATACCATATAAGCATGAAATTATGGGCTCTTTCTAAAGTATTATATATACTCATAATATTTATCCTGTTAGTAATTGCCTTAGTATTTTCAAAAGATCTTTTTATATATCATCTAAATAACATTGGTAATAATGGTGATAAATCACAATATTATGAAGAGATTACTCATGAATTGAGTGAAAACCAAATCAATTATGAAGATATATCGGTTGAACAGCAAACAGATTTTGATGAATTAGTTTCAAATTTACGTAAATATAAGGGACAATACTCACTCTATATTAAAAACCTTGAGGATCATGCTGAGGAGTATAGATATCAGGAAAACAAAAAGTACTATGCAGCCTCTTTATATAAAGTACCGGTAGCGGTATCGATTTTAAAGGAGATTGACAGGGGAAATATTTCATTGGATACAAAAGTTGAATACAAAAAAGAGGATACAGCTGATGGTACCGGCGTAATTTATCACTCTCCTACAGGAACTAAATATTCAGTAGAAAGTATTTTATCTTTTCTATTAAAACAGTCGGATAACACCGGACAAAATATACTAATGCGTTCCTTTTCTAAAACCACTTCTGAACAGGCATTCTCCTTAGTCAATAGACTGAGTGATTTCCATGCTAAAAATATCACATCGGCAAAGGAATATTCCGATTTTCTTATGACCATTTATGAGGGTGATTATCTTACGGAAGAATCAAAAGGATATTTGTTTGATTTAATGAGTAATACGTCTTTTGATGATTGGATAGCAGATAAATTTAATAAAGATATGATATTTGCTCATAAAATCGGGAGTTGGCCGGGAAGTTTTCATGATTGTGGAATATTATTTTATCCGGATAAAAAATATGTTTTATGCATGATGTCAGAAAACAGTACACTGGAGGAATTTAAGTTAGTCTCAGAGGACGTAGCAGAATTTATGAATATTTTGTAAGTTACTCTATAGCTACCGACCCCTCATTAATCATTTCATATATCTGACTCTTGACTATTTCTGAATTGGAAACATTTCTAATCTCCAATAGCGTTATTTGTTTTTCTAGATGGTGTCCAAAACTTAGTTTTTGGAGCTAACCTTCTAAGTTCTTCCTCTATCTTTATTAGCTGTCTATTCTCAGCTAACAGCTCTTTATGTATCCTTTCTTTCATCTGTCCAATGTATTTAATCGGGTCTTCTACATACTCTGATTTTTTAGGTCTTCCGGTACTATTGTTGGCGTAATATTTTGAGTAATCAATTACTATTTTCACTTCTGATCACTTCCCTTTATGTATCTTCTTTCAAAAATCTTATGAATCTTAGATATTCGTTGTTTAATTAGTGGTGGATCAAATAAATTACCAACAACATCTAGCTTCATGCCTTTTTCTACGCACTCACATATCTGCTTGTTTATTTTGTAGTATTCCTTGAATGTAAATCTTGATTTATGAGTTAGAATGTCGGCCATAGAAAAAGCCCCGCTTCACACAGAACTTTTATTGACCCTTATTCTACATGGTGGACTATCATGAACGATGTTGTTAACTATTTTACATCGAAGGAAGATACAAGTTGTTTCGCCAAATTTGCATAATTAGACCCATGTGTTTCTACGTAAATTACATTACTTTGAGTTAATAATATATATTTTAAATAACCGGATGGAACAACGCCTATATAATCATCATCAAAAGTAATTAGACTCCCCCATTGTTTCTTTTCTATAGAATAGTCTATATTTTTTGGGTCTATACATATGTAGTCATTACAAATATTCTTAACGTTAAAATCAGTATTATTATTTGATATAAATACCAATCCCCATAAAGCGGGTGACTCATCGTCAGAAAATCTTATATTTATAGAATTTGCAGATATGCTTCTTTTGGAGACTGTATCTGGATAAGAAAAGTTATTAAATAGTTCGGGTTTTTCTTCAGAAATTGTATCTTTGTTCACAGAATGTTTTTCTTTTGTGGATTTATCATCTAGAATAGTTTTACCTAAATACAATGGTTTCAGTAGGAAGATATATGCGATTATGAGTAATAAAACAGGAATCGTGAGAAGCAAAAAAGTTTTCATATATTAATTATACACACTATCAACAGCGGACAAGAATCTACATTTGGTGGGACATCTGGGAGGAAGTTGTGAACTATTTTATGTCCCTCCAAGAGGCCTACTACATCCCAAGTTTATCATATAATTAACTTATGCTTATAAATTACCCGGTTGAGGATAGAACAATAAGCCAACATTTTGGCGTTGATAACACAAATGACCCCGCTAAGGGGGATTTCTATACTGTATTTGGTAATAAACATCCTGGTGTGGACTTTCCCGTTCAGGAAGGCACCGAGGTTTTCGCTTCATTTCCGGGTATTGTCGTAAGAAACGAGTACCACAAAGGGATGGGGAATGTCATAGGTATTAGGAATGGGAATATTGTGGCACTATATGCGCACTTGAGCGAAGCAACGATTAAGGCTGGCCAAATAGTAAAAGACAGGGAATTGATTGGGCTATCTGGTGCGACAGGAGATGCCTGTTTAAGCCCGCACCTGCATTTTGAACTGAGAGATATTTCTAAACCGTCTCTAAAAGACATGGTATTTGAACCTATTTTTGGCAAAGAAATTCTGCAATACGCGGACACCTTTATTTATTCAGTAAACAACAAAAATACCAAGAAAACATTAGTAAACCTTTCTAAACTGTACTATGGAACGGATTCATATTGGCAAAAGATTAACGAATCTAATGGTTTTGCATATGAAAAAGATGAAATATTAAGCGATGGTCTTAGCGTTATTATCCCAAATTATTAGCACTCAGCAGGTGATTAAAAAACTCGTAAGTAGGTTTGGAGTTATAAGCATATTCAAACTTTTCAAAAATACCCTCATCTTGATTAATACCCTTTATTGATTTGAGAAATTCGAGAAATTTATTCTTGCCGAAAGTATCCACCAGCAGCTTAATAGCAAAGCCTGCCTCATTATAGTTTCTCTCATCTGTAAGGAATTTGGAAAACGCGTCCGGTACCTTGTATTTATCAAGCTGATCGGCAATAAACAAAGATGTACCTTCAGTTAGCCAGTTTGGTTTTGTATGGTAGCAGATACTTCTGTAGAAACAATGACAGAGCTCATGCTTAATAAGTTTTTTAATATCATCTTCGTTATATTTATGCGTGCTCTCTTGTGCGATGTTGTCGGGGTTTAGGATTATTATTGCGTTTTTCGTCCAAGTCCAGCCTACGGACCAAGCAGGAGTTTCCTTTTCAAGAAATGAGTCGATAGTTTTTCGGTCATCCACAATGAAGATTTTTGGGGTGTCTTTTGCCCACTTAATATCAAAAAATTCGTTAAGATCTTGCATGGCCGTTTCATATGCCTCGTTTATTAATGTGTTTTCCTTGGAATGTATGCTGAAGGTTGGTATCACGCAGTAATTATAAACTATTATGACTGAAAATGGAGGTGTGTTGATACTGAGCCATATTATAGGTATTTTGGTGATATAATGTGTGCAGGATACAGCATGAGGATGATTCTGCTGTTGACAATCTACAGAAAGGAGAGTGCGTCATGGCCGGTGAAAACATTCTTAAGGCCGAGATGGAAGCCATCCAAACCCAGACAGAAGCCGATGCCGCCTACAACGTCTACATTGACGATTACGGCAATTATGGCAACTGGATGGACTGCAACGACTGGCATTAGCCTGCTTGCCTGGCGACCATCGATAGATAGAGGGAGGTAGGAAACCTTAAACAAGTAGCTTACCTTCCTCTGTCGTTCAACTCAAACGCTCAGAATCGGAAAAGGAGACAGACATGAAAGGCAAATTGGTCATCATGAAGCCTGTCTCAATCGCTTGCAACGGCAAGTGTGACTACTGCTACAATCTCTCCGTGAACTTCCGCACTCGTCGTGCAATTCCAAAGATGAGCGTGGAGACGGTAGAACGTGTAGAGCGTGGATTAATTGAGATAGGAATGGAACGCATACGACTGGTGTGGCACGGAGGTGAACCGCTCCTAAGAGGACTACCTTTCTATAAGGCAGTAATGGAGCAACAGGCTCGGATTCGAGCTGAATACCCCGCCCTACGCCTGGAAAACGGTATGCAATCCAATCTAACCCGTCTCACGCCAGAGTGGTGCGAGTTTCTGAAGGCGAATCACATCATGGTCGGGAGCAGCCTCGATGGGTGGTAAGAAGTACATGATGCCCACCGCAAATATCCCGACGGCACAGGTATGTTCAACGACGCAATTCGTGGAATGGAACTGGCGAGTAAGTACGGCATCCTCGGCGGAATCATTGCTGTGGTAACCGACGTTACGGTCATGCAAGACCCCGCCAAGTTCTTCGACTACCTGGTTAATGTATGTCCGAGAGCAGAAAATACGCCCTGCTGGGATGTGGGAAGCGATGGAGAAAAGCCCGCTTACACAGTAGAGAGCCAGGCGTTTCTCGACTTTACTACGGCAATGTTCGACCACTACTGGAAACTCGACGACCCGCAACGCAGGATGCGAATGTTTCACGGATTCATTCAGGGACTCCTGGGTGGCAAGGAACTTACTTGTTCATTCAAGGGAAACTGTGGTGACTTCCTGTCGGTGGAAGCTGACGGTAGCATCTATCCGTGTGGCAAGTTCTCTGGCGTACCTGAGTTCTATCTCGGCAATATCAATGAGCAGCCGTTGTCCGAGATTCTGGAAAATCCTGTGTACGAGGCATGGCTCAACCAGCGTTCCTGCATACCTCAGAAGTGTCAGGGTTGTAAGTTCGCCCAAGCCTGTAACAACGGTTGCACTTATGAGCGGTATCAAGGGAACGGTCAGTTCGCAGAGCTTTCTCCCTACTGCGATGTGTGGTACGGTCTTTACGAGCATATCGGTGGTCGCATTACCGAACTTCAGACCGCACTCGAAGCACAGAAAGCCTAAGTTTGAAAGAGCCAGGTTTCAAAAACCTTGAGATCTGGCTCTAGTCTTTAATTTTTATGAAAAGAACACTTATCGAACCAACTAAATATATAAAAGAACTAATTAAACGTGAGAATGTAGGCAAAGGTGTAGTTGATATTTTAAAGTTCCAGAACAGTATTAAACTGGTGGATAAACACGAATTAATAAATAAACTTTTTAACCAGAGAACGGCGGAAGAAATTTTAAAAGATGGTTTTGTAACCGGATGCACCGATGATGCCATTGTTTTTTTAGCACTCTTAAAGGCTCTAGGGGTAGAAGCTGTTTATGTTGAATCTCTCGAAAAAAGCTGGCTGGATGCACCTATGAATGAGCAGATGATTAGAGGACATGCATTTGTAAAAGTGGGAGAATTGTTAATCGACCCGCAACGTAAGGTAATATACATAGATCCTAACTGGATAAAGAATCGTTACGTTATCTACGCAGAAGGAACCGAACCGTACGAATTTGGTTTAACAGGCTTCCGTGAGAT
The DNA here is from genome assembly GCA_002305475.1 of candidate division WWE3 bacterium UBA1379. Classification (GTDB taxonomy): domain Bacteria; phylum Patescibacteriota; class WWE3; order UBA101185; family UBA10185; genus UBA1379. The sequence continues at coordinate 8,696 of DBRB01000001.1, forward strand.
GGTACAAAAATTCATGGATTTCAAAGAATCTTACAAACAAAACAATAACAATTAATTATTTCCAGTTACATCAAGCCTAATTCACGCAGGAAACTTGGCAGAAACATATTTATAGCTGAAAGCGACATACCAATAATCGAAAGGTTTTTTAGTTTTGAAATCTGTTTAGTATCCAATATAAGTCTGTCTGATTTGGATAAAGCCAGTACGCAACCAGAATTTATCAATCCTAGCAATGGGCTTATCCAACTAACTAGGCATAAAAATGCCAACACGTTAGCAGTCCTAACGCTTTTTATATATTTTGAAAGAAATCCGCCTACCTTAATCCAGACGAAGAATAAAACCACTCTCAAAGCAAGTTTGAGTGTTAGTAACTCATTTAGACTGATTAAATACTAAATTCCAAGTCCAACTAATACAGGAACAATTTTAAAAACTGTAGACTTTTTGTTTTCTTGCATGAATGCCTTTCCGGGTTGTCGAAATACAACAAGGGGCAACCCTCGTCTACAGCCGCTAAGCATTCAACCGCAGGGTTGCCCCTTGTTACGGTTGAATGCACCTTTCGGCTTTTAGCGGCTGTTAAATTATGAAATTATTATATCACCGGGGAAGGATATTTAGTTAGATTTGGTGTTGTTAAGCAAAATCTTAACTTCCTTAACTTCGTTTACAACTGTTTTGTTTGATAGTTTTGATTTAATAAATCTGGTGCTGTTTTGAACATACGTATTTTTATTATCCGGTGTATTGCTTATAGTTTCTTTTAGAAAAACTACTAGATCGTCGTATAACTTTTTCAAGTCAATGTAAATTATCAATGGATGCGGCAATTTAACACCACTAACAGATTTAACAGGCACGCCGTATTCTTCTATCTTGTGCGTGTTATGACCAAAGGTTAAATACCACGTGACTATTTGTAACCCAACCTCTATCTGAGCTGGTTCGTCCCCATGTATTAACGAGTGCCTATAGAGATGCATAAAGATGTTTGGAAATGTGATGCCAAGTTTTGATAGTAACCAATCCCTTGAATTGATGCCTTTCTTTTTAGGCAATATTTGTGCAATGTGCTCGATTGTGGGAGTTAATAGCCGGATCATGGCAAAATATCCGAACTGGTAATTATTAGCAGCAGCTAGTTGTAAATAGCTTCCGGTGTCTTTCTCCAGTCTTTGTAAAATACCATTCAATTCTTGTTTCAGGGACTTTTTGTACTTGTAATAAATGATGCCCCGATCCTTCGAACGTTGAAGTTTTCGGTTTTTATATTCCGGATGCCTTGCCATGGTTATTTTGCTTTCAGGCTGTATTTATATACTCTTTTGTTGAAAGCCTCTTCCCCGCCTTCAAGAATCTCACAAGCATGTTCTCTGATACCACATTTTTCTAAAACGCAATCTACCTTAACTGTAGGCTTCGTGTTCTCTAATGATCCTGAACAATAGTCGAAAAGTTGTCCGTTTCTATTCTTTCGATCAGAATCGTGTCGGTTTGCCACAATCAGTTGTTCTGCATCGGCGCCTACAACTAAATTGGCATTATGGCTAACCATTATTATTTGTCTTTCTTTTTTCTTTTCCTTTAAAAACGCGACAATGCTTTCATAAATTGATCGACTATCCAAATCGTCTTCCGGCTGATCTATTAAAAGAGGCCATGTATCTGTCGATTCATCTCAGAAGTATTAAACCTTGAAACTGAACGAGTCGGAATGGAAGAATGCTTTGTCTGTGCAGAAAACGGCGTGTTGAAAAATATCGTTCCTACATGGTGGAGCAGGTGGGAATCGAACCCACATAGCCGGTTTTTCAGACCGGTGCCGTGACCAACTTGGCTACCGCTCCATGCAAGCATACTAATAACGTAGCTATTTTATCAGTTCTTTTAACTTTTTTCTATGGATAGTATGATAATAGAAATAATTGTTTTAATGATTGGAGCGAGAGACGGGGCTCGAACCCGCGACCTTCTCCATGGCAAGGAGATGCTCTACCAATTGAGCTACTCTCGCAAATAGCACAAGTATTTTATCACAAGGAAGGCTTACCAGCTACCGCCTCCGCCACCCCCACCTCCTCCGCCGGAAAATCCTCCTCCGGATGACCCACTTCTGGTAGTGGATATGGAGGAACTGGCTGCCTGCGAAAAACTGTGAGATAAGGCACTAAATGATGAAAAGCTAAATGCCTGTCCACTTGAGCTTTCATACCATTCTGGTTGCTGGATCTTAATATCTGAAAATCTTTTTATCCAGACATCCTCTACACCGAATGCAGTAGCATAAGGTAAAAGCTTTTCAAAAAACATCTGATTCTGGGCCTGAAAGTCCAGTTTTTCATCCTGAGAAACCAGAAATTTTTTCAGAGATTTTGCTTCGCCATATTTTTCTATACCCAGCTGAGTTCTTTTTGCGGTTTGAGATGCCAGGTATGCTGCAATAATCATAAAGATATTCAGTGTAGGAAAAGCTAAACCGAACAGTACCATGAATAATGTATGTGTTTTTTGAGGATTTTCTTTAAATAATCCCTTCATAATCAATCCTTGGGTAACTTTTTCCTGAAAAGTAAGTAAGGAAGTACCAAACGCCCTATTTTTTGAGAGTTCGTTGATACTAACTACATTGTTATTGCTTTTACTATGAATATTTATAAAAAGGTACTCCTCAAAGTTAGATAAGCCTTCCGCACTGTCTTTTAGAAAATGCAGTTCATAGTCATCTTTACCGAATATCCCTGATTTCGGTTTACTAACAATTTTCCAATACCCCTTTTGGGCCATCTGGATAATTGTTGCTGTAATATCCTTATGATCTACTGTTTTATCAAGTAATACCGATGTTTCAGCCGGAGACAAAAACTTATTATTCTTATCTTTAGGAGGATCAAACCAGGCAGCTACTACTCTGGCATTCTGGTTCTCTTTCCTATATGAGATATATCTGGCAATAAATATAATAGGAAGAACTAAATACCATGCAATTGCAGCTAAACCTAGAAAGATCCACAGTAATATTTGTCCGACTCCCGGTTTTTCCTCCTCCGGCATTAATATCGTCACATTTCCTTTTGGAAAACCTGTGGCGACAGTAAACCCTTCTCCGGGTCCCAATGGTTTAGTTAATGTGTAAGATACGGTTTTTGTTATCTGGTCATATCTGAACGTACAGGCAGTCTCCTGTGACCCGTAGGCACCCGTATAGCAGCTGTTTTGAATTTCATCTTCTGTAAAATTATTCGGAAGAATAACCTGAACACTCGATCTTTCTATGGGGATTTCCCAGTCAGTTCCAATAGCATCCCAGTATATTTCATCATATTCAGCGAAATATCCTAAAGCACCTGATACTTTATACTCTACGTGATAAGTAATATTCCCCGTAACGGTTTTGTTCGGATCTCCTATTTTTAGGACAATATCACCATTCTCTTTGCTAACCCGATACTTTATGGATCTTCCTTGCGGATCTGTAACCGAATAATTGCTTAACTTCATGGCCAGGGTTTTACCGGCTTCATCGTTTAATCTATAGGGAATTTTTCTGAATATTCCATGCCTGTCATCCGGAAAGAAATATTCAATATCTTCCGACACATTTATTGTTCCGTCGGTGTTAATCCTAATATCTACATTATATGAATTTATTTTTTCTATTGATGTGTCTAAAGCAAAAACACCGGATGTGTAAAAAATAAATAATGGAATGGAAAGAATTACAGAATATAAGAATATTTTAAATGTTTTCATTTTTGTATGGTGGGCGAGACAGGACTTGAACCTGCACGGGTTTTACCCCACAACGACCTCAACGTTGCGCGTATACCAATTCCGCCACTCGCCCAAAAAGTCTTTGCAGACAGTATTATACAATAAAAACACTCAAAGGTCAGTCACTGATATAATGATAGGTATGAGTCTAAAAGAACAGAATATTTCTCTGGATAACTACACATATCAATATTACAGCAGTACATACAGGGAAAACTTCCCAGTATTAATCATGCTTCATGGAATTGCCGCTAGTAAAGATTTTATGATGGAATTAGCCAACACTCTTAGTGAAACATATAATTGTTTTCTTCTTGATCTTCCAGGTCACAATGGTTTAGAACTAAACGGTATTGAAAAGTTTGATGATTTTGCCGAGTATTTAAAGAAATTTATCTCATACATCAACCCGAAGGAGTTTTGCATTTTAGGATATTCACTTGGCGGTATGATAGCCTTAAAGTATGCTGAAAACTATGCTGACATTGATATGCCAAAATTATCTAAGGTTGTAGTCTGGTCCAGTCCTGTATTGGGTTTTAATAACGGATTAAGTACCCTTGTTAAAGCATCCCTTCCAATAGTGAACAGCATTCCAAATGATTTATTTGATTCAGTGGCAAAAAATAAAAAAATCATTGAATATCTTAATCAGGCACTTAAAATTGCAGGGACGTACGGTCCCGTTCCTGTTGAACCGTTATCTAAATTCAGTCTAGAAAATGCTAAAAGAATCATCAATATATCTACACTGGTAAACTTTGAAATAAACTTACATACCCCGGTTTTATATATCTTTGATAAATATGATCCGATCGTCCATCCAAAAAATTACCTGTATGTAAATAATAATCATAACCCTACAACCTCTAAAGTAGTACTAGTTAACCGTGGTGGACATTTTAAAAACAGAAATGGTTTTTCAAGGGTAAAAGAGGAAATTGGAAAGTTTTTAGAAACTAATAATAAGATATCTGGTGCCGAAGGTGGGACTCGAACCCACACTCCCTTACGGGAACTGCCTCCTGAAGACAGCGAGTCTGCCAATTCCTCCACTTCGGCTTACGCCCAGAAATAATAAGGCTATTTTATCTTTATATCAATACTTTGGCAATTTGGGATAAATATGCTAAAAGTACTCTCTTATGAAAAGATATCCCAGAGTAGATATACCGTTAATAATGACATGTATGACTATTCCGGGAACAATTGATCCTGTTCTTCGGTATAAAAATGCTAACATCAAACTTAGAATTAAGATAGGAATAAAAACTGTCGGAATCTGGTGTAATAATGAGAAAAGTATTGAACTTGAGAGAGCAGCTGTAATAAATCCGAATCTATTCCAGAAATAATTTAAAAGAAATCCTCTAAACAATAGTTCTTCCGTTAAAGGAGCTAAGAAAACTACAAAGAATATCAGAAAGGCATTATTATTTAAACTATCAAACAAAGGGAGTAAATAATTTGATTGATGATAGTCAACAAGGCCTAAAATTAATATTATGACATTATAGAAGATATTGAATATATAAAACACACCCAGATAACCAAGTCCATGAAGCATGTCAATAATCTTGATTTTTCTCAGGCCAAGATCCGAAAAAGAGTAATTCTTTGTTCCTAACACAGCAAGTACTATATATATTAAAATAAGCAGATCGAATACGGCAGATAAGATAAAAAGCTGTGTTACCGTAAGATCTACAGGCAGACGGTATTTAATGACGGTAATCATTACCATAATAGTTAATAGGAATAGACCTATCGAATTGAATCCCTTGCTAAATATTTTTGGTTTATTTAATTCGAATCTATTATTACTCATCTTGAGCATAATACACGATAATATTAAGAGTAACTAATTATTATGAGAAAATATTGAAAGATTGGTGGGGGAAACTTTATGACCTCGAATTAAACACTTTTGACGAGTTCCAATGGGTTCTGACTTTTAGTAACTTATACGTTTAGTATTTATTATGAACAGGTAAATTAGAGGTCACACTAAGAATATTTTCTTGTGTGACCTTGGGATAGGGTACTTATACGTCACTTTACAACTATGGCGAGATCATATCCTCGTGTTTTAAGATATGCTAGTACTTTGTCGGTGCCTTCCGCTGGTTCTACCTTTATCTTACCTGATCCAATGTCAACCGGAATAATTTTACAGTTTAGTTCCCTACTCGTTTCACTCATGATCGCTTGGTTGTATGTTCCCCACAAAACTATAATCATTCTACTACTCCTTTTCTTGGAATATGAAGGGGGTTGATAATAAATCTATAGGCCTTGTTGTACTGACAAATGTATTATAGAACAAAAGGAAAATAACACCTATAGGTTTGTTTATTTTGGTGAAGGCGGTGAGATTCGAACTCACGACCAAGGGATTAAGAGTCCCCTGCTCTACCACTGAGCTACGCCTCCAGTATTGTGAAAAGAGCCTGATAACTTTGATATTTTACAACAAAACTGAAATTATTTGAATATACCGCTTAAATTAGGCTTTCAATATTACCCAGAAGGTCAATATAATAAAAATTAATAGGTATCTTTATCTCATATTCATTAAATAGGATATATCTGGCTTTCTGAGCACATTCTTTATGCCGGATGAAGTCTTCTTGTTTAGAAAGACCATTAGGGATTAAATTGTCGGATGCGTAACCTCCACAATCCTGATGATCGAAAACCAGAATTTCATGGGGAGAATGAAGGTCTAAAGATATTTTTAGTTGTCTAATTAAGTTTTGTAAATATATCTCATTTTCTGGTTTGACTATATCTCTAAGACTACCTGCTATGCTTATATGATCATATTTACCAACATAATTACTAGACTCTAGCCACCTCATTAAAGTGCGTTGAATGCGAAAATCAATACAGGATATTATTAAAGCTTTTGCTTTATGCATAAATTTAAAGAATCAAAAACCAATAGTTATAATACCATAGAAATAACTTAATCAAATTAATTACTGTTTCCTTATATAATTATTAACCGATACATGTATGCTAATATACTTTACTGAGAGCTCAATGATTTGATCAGATGATATTTAGGAGGGAATAATGATAATCAGGCTTGCAATTGTAGAAGATGATGAAGCCGTAAGAATTACGCATGAGGCATTTTTCTTGTCAGCGATACATGACATCATAGTTACAACATATAAAAACGGGCAGGATCTTATAGATGCATTAAAAAAGGGAGAGTGGTTTCATGGTGTGTTAATGGACGGGAAGCTTCCTGACGGGGTTACAGGACCGGAATATACCCATATGATTAAGGAGATATACCCTGAGACTATTATCATCGGTTATTCTTCAGACATATCGCTCAAAGACTCTTTTCTTGATAAAGGAGCCGATGCATTCTTTCTAAAGATAACATCAATAAAGGAACTGTATGATCTCGCAGATAAGATTGAGGGAGTACTTAGGAAGTAATGATAATTTACGCTATGAATATCCGGTCACCGATTTCATAGCGTATTTTTATTTATGGTAGTTGATATCGTGCTATGATAGTATATTTTGAGTTAGTTACCGTTATTCTGACAGTAATAATGGAGGTGAGATGATAAACAAAAAAGATAAGATTAACAATATTCTGTCATTCTTTGAAAAGGAAGGTAAAGTTTTACGAAAAGGACCATTCAAAAATGAAAGGAGCTTTTCACAAATTTTTACGGGGTTGGATTATATTTTCTTCCTTAATGCATAAATAGTATTAACGGATTATTTGAGCAAGAAGGAATATCGGGTTTTCTTGATCTTGCTACTGTTAACTCAGATCTTAACGATAATATAGTGTGTTTCTATGAGTATAGCGGGGGAATTAAATTAGAAGGCGGAGAATACTTTGTCATGCTTAGAAATGTATAGCTTATAAAACACTAAAAGCTGTCAGCACATTTGTTAAAACGCTGGCAGCTTCTTTATTATTAAATCACAGAAAAATTACATATTATTAATAGATTATAGGGTTATTAGTTAATTAAAAATGGCGCGCCTGGAGGGAATCGAACCCCCACACCTTGTTCCGAAGACAAGTGCCCTATCCTTTAGGCCACAGGCGCATATCGTGATTCTGGTCTAAATAACTCCAATATTATACAATGATTGCATGAAAATCTCACCACAACTACAAAAGAGGTTAATTGTTTCCTATATTCTCTTACTTCTCCTAGGTTTTTTTTATGTCAGATCGGTTATCAGTGAAGACGTAGTTGATGTGGATGATAAAAAAGAAAAAGTGGATACAAGAGAAGTTCATCCGGCTAAAGTGTTTATTAGAATTAATGCTGATAAGGTATATAGCACTCGATTAGAAACCATAGATACTGTTCTTGATGCTCTGGAAGAGTTGCGAAGAAGACAGAATTTTATATATGAGAAAACTGCCTATACTTACGGTACAGAATTGAATATTATCGATAATCAGAAAGCTCCGGTGGGATATAGATGGAATGTGTATGATAATGACAAACTTATAACTTTTGATATCCACAATATATACTTGGAAGACGAAAAGACTTATGATATTAGACTGGAAAAAGTTGAATAACTTTACCTATCTACTCGTATCGTAAAGCTTCTATCGGATCTTTTCTGCTTGCTTTCAACGCTGGATAAGTACCGAATAATACTCCAACTACCATTGAAAATCCTAAAGCTAGTATGATAGACCAGATTGGTATTTCTGCTCTGATGAAAGATCTGGCGACAAATGAAGCCAGATAACCGAATAGTAAACCTATTATTCCCCCTCCGATACTTAGCAAAATCGCTTCAATCATGAACTGGAAAGCAATATTTTTGGAAGTTGCCCCCAAAGCTTTTCTAAGTCCTATTTCTCGGGTTCTTTCCGTAACAGAAACTAGCATGATATTCATAATTCCGATACCTCCAACCAGTAGTGATATACCTGCAATTGCACCTAAAAAGGAAGTTAATATTCCTAATATACTGTTTATTGTAGATAATATATCTTTCTGAGACATTACTGAGAAGTCATCCGGTTTTAAGTCTCTGAGCAGCGCAGATCTGATCTGTTTTGTTGCTGTATCAACATCCTGTGCATTACGAACCTTTATTGAAATAGATCCGTAGTTTTTAATATCGAACGTATCGCTTAATGTGGTATAAGGTACAATTACCTGTTCATCGTATGCTCTCCCCTTCTCTTTGAATACCCCAATAACTTTATATGAATCATCACCGATTTTTACTGTTTCTCCGATCGGTGATCTGTTTGGGAAAAGCTTTTTTACTACTTCAGGGCCTAATATTACTACCCTGGATTTGGTGGTTTCGTCCGTTTTTGTAAAGAAACTACCTTCTTTTACATCAAAGTTATACATATCTTTTCCAACATAACTTGACCCAATCACTCCTGCATTGAAAGTTTTTGTTTTGTATCTGATTTTTTCTCCTATTTCTATATGCGGGGCTACATTTTCAACATATTCTGATGCGTAAGTATTTATCATATCTACATGTTTTTTCTCCAGCTTGTTTCTGGCAAAGTTTCTTGCCGGATCAGCAGTCATGTCCATTCTTCCTGGCATCACAAACAATAAGTTGGAACCTAAAGCGTCAAATTGTTCCGAAATATAATTCTGCATACCTCTTCCTAAAGCAATTAATGATATGACAGCGAACACACCGATTACCACACCCAACATGGTCAAAAATGACCTTACTTTATTAAGTCCAAGTGATCTTATTGATGTTCTTAATGTTTCTGATACTCTCATTGGTTTATAATTTCCCCGTCTCGAAGAACAACCTTTCTCTGGGCAATTTCTGCCAAGTCATCATCATGAGTAACTAATACTATAGTTTTTCCCTGGGTATTTAAATGCAGGAATAATTCCATAATTTCGGTTCCTGTCTTTGAATCAAGATTTCCTGTTGGTTCATCTGCCAGAATGATTGAAGGATTGTTGATTAATGCCCTGGCAATTGCTACTCTTTGTTTCTGACCGCCGGATAGTTCATTTGAACGGTTATATAAACGATTACCTAAACCCACCATAGTCAGCATATCGATAGCTTTTTTATTCCAATCTGCTTTAGGAACATTACTGTACGTTAATGGCAGTATCACATTATCAAGAGCGGTTGTTCGTTGCAGTAAATTAAAAGCCTGAAAAATGAAGCCTATTTCACTGTTTCTGATATTTGCCAGTTGATTTTCTTTAAAATTCTTAGTTAAATGACCGTTCAATACAATCTCACCTTCACTTGGAGTATCTAAAAGACCGATCATATGCATAAGTGTTGATTTACCAGAACCCGATTTTCCCACAATTGCTACAAATTCCCCAGGATATACAGATAGAGAAGCATTTTTTACCGCCGTAATACGTGTGTCACCCATATCGTAATACTTGCAGATATTTCTTGCTTCTAGTATCGGACTATTTTTTGATGAGGAATTCTTAGAAGTATACATGTGAATTTCTTAAATGTTTTGTATGAATAATTTATTACTCTATTACCTGAACTTTGACACCCTCTTCAAGCTCCTGGTTGTCGTTTAGCGGTGCAACTACTCTTTCATTACCGTTTATCTCGGATTTAATCTCTACGTACAGGTCACCTTCCAATCCTTTTTCAATATTTCTCTTAATAAGCAGTCCGGTTTCATTAACCACCCAAACGTAAGTATTTCCGGAATCATCTGAATAAACCTGATCATAATCCAGAGTCTTTACAGGAGTGTCGGTTGATTCAACGATAATATTTGCATCACCTTCCATGCCCAGCAACACGGGATGGCCCTCCCCGTTGATCAACTTCATTTCTACAGAGAAACTGTTTGTAGTATCAGCAAATAAAGGAATATTCTGAATAACGGCGGAAAAAATATTATTTGGATATGCATCCAGTACAACTTCTACATTCTGTCCATTTTTAAGAAGACCGATATCTTCCTGATCTACTGTAACTTCGAAAACCAAATTATTAAGGTCAGCAATTTTCATAACAGGTGTGGCGGGGGATACTGTTTCTCCCGGGTTCATGTTAATATCAATTATTGTTCCGTTAAATGGAGCATTAATAAACAAATTATTAAGACCCGCTAAAGAAGCTTTGTAATTTGCTTCCGCCTGGCTGATCTGTTCATTAAGTGTTCTCAGTTTGATCTCGTATTCTCTTTCTCCACCTGCCAATGATTTATTATTTTCAAATTGTTCAATAAACAGTTCTTTATTTCTGATAGCAATATCCCTGGCATCTTTTAATGCTTGAGTAGAGTGAGATATACTAGATGAGTCAAGTCTGGCTAAAGTCTTACCTTTTGGTACTTCCTCACCTTCTGATACTGAAATGCTTAATATCGTACCGGCAGCAGAAAAAGATAAGCTTGCTTCATTTTTGGATGTTACTCTTCCTGATGCGGATACAGTCTTTGTGACAACTTCCTGCTTAAAGGGAGCTTCTCTGACTACAACAGTACCCCCACGGTTTTTTACTGCGTTGTAACCGATTATCCCTATGGTAAGAATAATAATTATTAAAATAATTATCTTAATATACTTCTTCATACACCAAATATGGATTCTACACCTATTAAATAGTATTATACAACTATGTTTAAATTGTTTGCTTCCCATCATCCGTTCAGACAAGCTAAAAGTTTTAAATATGCATTTAAAGGGATATTTCATGCCTTATTAAATGAACCAAACTTTCGTGCACAAATCGTTATAGTCTTTTTCTCAATAACAATGGGTATTCATTTTCAGATAACTAATACAGAATGGGGTATGCTAATAATATCCATGGGTATGCTCCTTGGGGCAGAAATGACCAATACAGTAGTTGAGGAGCTTATTGATCACTTGATTAAGGAATACCATGAGGGTGCAAAAATAATTAAAGATCTGGCTGCTGGTTTTGTATTAACTGCAGCATTTACAGCTCTGGCAATACTAGTATTAATCTTTGGGCATAGAGTATTATAGAAAAAATTAGCTTTTTGAAATTAATCTTTCCATCTGAATAAATATTATCAGTACTACAAGACCGATCAGATATCCTCCTATGACATCCCCAAGGTCATGAACCTGAAGTGCAATTCTTGAAACACCGATAAATACAAGTAAGTATACGGATATCCACATTAAAAGTCTTCTTAAAAACTTATTTATTCTTTTTAACTTCAGGCTCAAATAGATTAAATACCCGAAAAATACTGTATAAAAAAGAGTGTGTCCGCTGGGAAATCCGTAAATGTCATTAAGAAAATAGATATTTAAACCATCTGTGGTTGGTCTGGGCTGTTTAAAAACTCCTTTTAAGTACCAGACTAAAGGATAACTAATTGTAGTAAATATAACTAAAAGAGACTGTATAACGTATTTTTTTCTATATAAATAGAAAGAGATCAGGATGATAGTAATCAATACGGCAACCCTGTTTGTGCCGAAATTGCTGACCAATTCTAGTTGTTTTTGAATAAAACTTTCTGGATTAAACATATCAATCATCCAGATTATCGATAATCTGTTCAATTTGTACTTTTTGAGGATTGTCTATGAGCTGATTGGCGGCAAAATCAGTTGGAATGATATAGACCTCGCTAATAACTCTGCCATTTGAATCATAGTATGTTCTATCGGCATTATATGCTTTGACCCAGTCCTTAATTCTCTCTTCTTCTATTACATCCCTGAAGCTCTGAGGGTTAAGGATATGAATATAAAAACCCGCATATTGTGCATTTTTCTGAAGAGGAACTGAATATCTGGAGATGGAAGATCTTTCATTACAGGAATAAAAGCCTATATTTGGCTTGCTTTCCACAAGATCCCTGATTTCTTCCCAATGTCTATAATATGGGAAACCAAATAAGCTAAGATGGTAAACAGCTGACGGTTTGGCAAAAGTCCAAAAGACAAATTTTTCATCTTCCCAAGGATATTCCCTGCTATGATCTACATATATCATATATGATTGGGCAAAAAGGAATACAAATAATACAATAAGTCCTGCATAGACAAGGTATTTTCCATGTTTATTCAAAACCTTTTCTGCGATTAATATACATAGTTCAATTCCAAATCCCATGAGGACAGCTAATGGCAGCAAGTATGTGTAGATGTGGGTTCCGGGAATCTCTACTAACATCTCCAGAAAGGCAAACGGGAATAGAAACCATGCTGCTAAGGCTGCTATTTTCAGATTGACCACTCTTGCTGCTTGGATAATACCCAAAAAGGCAAGAGCGGTATAAAAATGGATAGCATATATAGGTTGATAAACCTGAAACAAATAGCGTGAGCTGGAAATTTTACCTCCCGTACCCTCCAGACGACCCAACCAGTAACTTTTGGTTGCTTCGCTGATGGATAAAACAAAGGGCACATAGAATGAAGCAAGGAAAATCCCCCCTAGTGCAGCACCTAACCATAAATGATTGTTTTTCAGGTCCTTATATACCAGGTACAAAACAAAAGGGGCAATAAATATTCCGTCATAATGAGAAAGGATTGATAATGCCCAGAATGAAAATGCCAGGTAATATCTTTTATGAGTAAAGGCATATAATGTCAGAACCATAAAAAGTATCACAAATGGCTGATATTGAACAATTCTTGAAAGTGCAATGAAAAACCCATTGGTAGCAAAAAACAATGATGAAAAAAATGCGATTCTTTCTCCGAAATGATGTTTAATCAATTTATAAAAAAAGAAAACAGCCAAAGTACCAGCAAGAGCAAATGGCAGTCTTACTAGAAGTTGATTATCATATGTAGGATCTATATATTTTAATGCGGCAGTAATTATAAACTGCATAGGTCCTTTTCTCTGATCCATAAGAAATGAAAAAGCACTTTGATCGGAAGATGGCAGAAATAGCGCTTTTATTTCATCACCTTGATAATCGGAGTATCCGATATTAAATAATCGTAGTATGCCAGCTGTCAGTGTCACTATTATGACAGGAAGATTCTTCTTTAATTTCATATAATCATTATATATGAAAACGAGGAATTTTTATCCCATGATTATAATTCCAAGAAGTGCTAATACACCTGCAATAAACTTTTTTGCAATATGATCCCTTTCTTTTAAGACTAGTATTCCTAAAATCAAGCTAAGAAGAATTGATGAATTTACTATTGCAATGACTTTTGTAGCTTCTACCAGTACAAATGCTTTTAACATAAACAGATATCCCAATACATTCACTGCCGATAATAACGGAATTTTCCAGGATCCTGTTAATATTTCTTTCTTTATATCTGAGATAGGAATATATGGAAGATAAATAAAAATAATTGGAATAATCCATACTAACAAGTTGTATATATCAGCAGAAAAAAATTCTGAACCTTTTTTATCCAACGAACCAGCGATTCCTAAGAATGTATAGGCTATCAGACCTATTGTCACTCCCAGCTTATTTATACCACCTACTATCGTATTTTTGTTAATGGATATAAGTAATATTCCGATGGTAATTAGTAAAAAACCGATCAGTTTATTAATCGTTACAACCTCTTTATAGATTACTGCTGATATAAAAAAGACAATCGGTACGTATATGAAGGATATTGTTGAATAAATCCCGACATCAAGAAGCTGCGCCACTTTAAATCTTAATCTTTCGTACATAGAAAATAGAAGGCACGCAAGCAACAGAAGTACCCATGGTACCCAGCTTCTATGAGGTATTTCTATACTACTTTCAGAGCTGGTTTTTGTTGTAATGAAGATAATAGTTGCAATAACTCCAGAATAAGCGTTAATACAAGAGATAAGGCACGAACGTTCTTGCTCTCCATAGAAATTATTTTCTGCAGTAAAGCAAGAAACGCAAAAAAGAAGAGGGATAATAATGAATAATATAGCCAGGACATACTATTGTTTACCCAATAGCTTTTCTATATCCTTTGCAGAATTATTTTCAATAAATTGAGACCACCACCATTCATGAGGATTACTTTCTTTCATGGAAAAAGCTAGATTCTTAGCTGGTTCCGTACGAAATCTTGGTACTCTGTCTACAAAATCAGAGTCAAACCATCTTTTAGCCAAATCATTACCCTGCCGTGCTAGTACCCATTCCTGATACATCTGTTCCAATCCATCAGCATCCTTGGCGCATTTTGACTCCATAGTCTGACGATCCTCATATTCAATGATGAGATTTTTTAGATCATCCGAAAAAGAAAATCCGCTAAACTGATCATTGACCGCCTTTTCCTCATCGGCAGTACTGTAGTGCTTTGCAACAAAATCCAGATCTCCGGTTCTTGCTTTGACAAGATCATGAAAAGCAGCCATAGCAAGTGCCTTTAATCCCTGATCATGACTTAGTCCTTCCATTCGTGCCAGACAATAGGCAATGATAGATACATGATGACTGTGTGAAGCAACAGTATCGAATGTTGTACCAAGTTGTTTGACATGTGATCTGGGCATGGTCATTA
Organism: candidate division WWE3 bacterium UBA1379; assembly: GCA_002305475.1. Taxonomy (GTDB): domain Bacteria; phylum Patescibacteriota; class WWE3; order UBA101185; family UBA10185; genus UBA1379. The sequence goes on from DBRB01000001.1 coordinate 23,932, forward strand.
ATGTACCTGCCTGTTGAATGAGGAATAGTATTTTATTCATACGTAAATTATAACTTAAGAAACTATATTAGCTATAGTAGTAGTTAAAACATATATCTTTAGCTGATGACAGTCAGCTCATTCATAGCTCTTGTTAAAGCAACAAATGCTTTTTTGGCTTGAGTGAAATCCTTAATATTATTTAGATCCAATCCGACCACATATACTTTGGCAAATTCCAATCCCTTACAGTTTTCAAAAGATGTTAGATAAACTCCTTTAGGGATATATGTAATACGTTTTTTGCTGTCCAAACGTATTACTTTATCCTCCGGGAGGTTAAGATTTCTAACAGCATCTTCGGCCATCTTCATGCTATTATCATTAAAAGTTATGATTCCGATGCTTTTGGATATTTCTTGAGTATCATTCTTCAGTTCATCCTGTAATACATCTAAAAGCTGTTGATTATCTTTTGTTTGCAGATATAAAGGTTCAGAACCTCTTCTGTTTATGGATTTCGGCAGATATTTATCCGTAAAAGGAGACAGAATCTTATTTGCCAAATCAATGATGGGTTTAGTGCTTCTGTAGTTTGTATCCAGTTCAAACATAGAAGCATTTTTTGCATCGGAAACTACACTTTTTATAGTATCCCATGTCGATAATCCTTCATCTAAATATGACTGATTTAGATCTCCCAGAACACAAAATCTTCCCCGCATTACAAGTTTTCCTAAAATAAGATATTCCAAAACACTGAAATCCTGACCTTCATCCAATACGCAGTATTCGTACTTAACCGTGTTTCGTAGTCCGATGATTTCCGAATATATAAATATATATATCAGGGTATCAAGATAACCCATCTTATCGTGGATAGGTAGTTTTAGGCTTTTTGAAAGTTCCGGTAATGTAGTTTCCCGAAGTTGAAGACGGAGTTTCTTTAATCTATTTATGAGTTTTTTAAGAATTTTTATGTTTTCTTTATATGTGTATGACCTGATAGAGTCTGGATTTTCTTTTAAATAACCTTTTTGTAGATTTAACTCCTCTTCGGCGTCTCCGATTACTTCACTAAGGTTCTCATATACTGTACTTCCCTGACTATAAATATGGCTAACTATAGATTCATATTCTTCATCACTAAGTATTTCACCCAGCTGGGATTCATAATCTTTATGGACTTCATTAATCTTTTCTTTTATTTGTTCTATATCTTTATAGGTAAATTTTGATAGGTCTTCGCTTAAATCAAAATCGATTTTAAAATTCAATTCTTCCCTGAAAACCATGTTATATACCAGATCTCTTAGGGTTTTGTAATTTATATTAAATATTCCCAGTTTAGGAAATAATGTTGAAAGATATCCTACCAGTATTTGATTTTTAGCAATCAGAATAGATCTTTCAGGATGTATCAATTCAGGATAGTTGAAAAATATATGAGACAGTTTGTGGATGGCTACCGTGCTTTTTCCACTTCCCACACTCCCCTGTACAATACATATCTGACGGGGATCTGCTTCAATAATGTCCATCTGGTTTTCCTGAATTGTCTGGACAATATCTTCCAAAACACCACCTGTTCGTTTTTCAATTTTTTCGGCTATCAGTTCGCTTTCATCAAGTTGTATATCATTGTTGTAGTATTTAATTAATATACCTTCATCAATTTCAAATGTTCTTTTTAGGATAAGATCACTCGTTTTAATACCTTCCGGTGTATCATAAGTGATATTTTTCTGAGGATAACGATAGCGGTAGTATACGGATGCGATCTTAGCTCTCCAGTCAATAATTAAAGGGTCTTTTTCCGTATAACCATACTTACCTATATATAACTTCTGGACTTTTTCTCCTTCGGTTGTTTTTTCTTTTAAATCTATCCTGGAAAAATATGGCTCACATAACAACTGTTCAAATTCTTCAAGTCTTTGATATTTATCATAGAAATTGAAAGCGGCATTTTTTTCATGAAGTTCCTGCATGAAAAATAATAAGTCATGTGGTTCGGTCTGTGGATCTTCCCTAAGCTCCTTTAATCTCTCGAGGTTTTCCTCGCCCATTTCATTCATCATTTTTTCCAGGGTAGTCTTAGCGTTTTTCAGCTTTTTTAAAGTATCGTCTAAATGTTGTTTTTCTTGTTTAAGAACTTGAGGTTCCATATTTTTTAAATCCCTTCTTTGGCAACTAAAACAACATATTCTCCCTTTTCTTTGATACTCTGCTCGGAAGCTAAAAGGTCTTTCAATTTAGCAGTTTTTACATCCTCATGCAACTTTGTAAGGTCTTTGGCTAGGCAGACAGATCTGTTACCTAATGTATCAAATATTTCAGAAAGAAGTTTTTTCACCCGATATGGTGATTCATAGATAACTAATGTTGCTTCCAACTCTCCGTATTTTTTTATCAGTTCTTTTCTTTGGGATTCTCCCTTTGGTAAAAAACCTAGGAATACAAATTTATCCGTGGGCAGACCGGATACGGATAAGGAAGATATTACTGCTGATGGACCGGGTATTGATACCACATTATAACCTTTTGATTTAAGCTCACGGACTAGTTTGAATCCTGGATCGGATATTAGTGGTGTACCACTGTCAGACATTAAGGCAACGGAATTCCCTTTATCAAGCATCTGAAGAATTCTACCAATCACCATATCATGGTTCTGATCACGGTATGATATCTGCGGTGTTTGGATACTATAGTGTTTAAGAATTTTATCTGTTTCTCGTGTATCTTCGGACAGTATCAGGGCAACATTTTTTAACACTTCAACTGCACGAAATGTTATATCACCAAGGTTGCCGATAGGACCGGAAACCACATAAAGTGACACAATATTTGATTGGCTTAAGACGCCCATTCTCGCATTGTGACTCAATTCCTATCGGATTGTCAAGTTCACAAAAAACCGCGGCTTTTTCACCGCGGTTTTCTTGATATTAGATATAATGAAGAGCTTAGTTCAACATCGCATCAATTTCTGCTTTCAGTTGTTCGTATGGAACTGCTCCCCTTAAGGCTACTACTTCACCTGTTTTTATGTTCATTAAAAAGTTTCCTGGTGTACCATCAACTCCTGAGGAAATTCCACTCTGGTAATCCGCATCAACAATTTTAGTCATTTCTCCCCCATCAAGACAGGTGGAGAATTTGTTTTGATCGACACCGAGATCTTTGGCCAAATTCTTTAAGCCATCCGCATTTACATCCTCAGTTGCTGCTGCCATCTTATCGGCAAATTCCCAGAATTTATCCTGGTTAGCATATTTTGTTATACATTCACTTGCTTCTGCCTGTTTAAATGCGTTTGGATGAAGTGTAGTTAAAGGGAAATGTCTGTAAACCCATTTAACTTTACCCTTGTATTCATTCACTGCCTGTTGAGCTGTTGTATGGAATCTCTTACAGAATGGACAGGAAAAGTCAGAGTACTCTATTAAAGCGATTTCTGCTTTCATATCCCCTCTTGTGTGATCTTTATCTGTTGGTTTTGGTACATCACCCGCCGGTTTCTGGCCTGTCGGATCACCAAGTGTTGGGGCATTACCGCCGTCTGCACCCGCTAATACATTATTCTGCGAACCTCCCGATAAGACACCTTTCTCATAAAAGCTCACCTTGGTTGCTAGCGAACCCATCAAGAAAGAAACGAGCGAAACTAATAAAATAAATAAAATTGTAAGGAGATTATTTTTAAAGATTGTATTTAGTAATTTATTGTTTGTATCTTGCATTACTGTACTCTAACTAAACATTAACTGTAAGTCAATATATCATATAAAAATATATAAATATTTATCCTATTTGATAATTAGAATATATAAATCGTAGGGTTGGATTATTGATCAGTAGAATCGTTTATATTACTTGATGTTTCATAAATTTTGAAAGCTTTTTCATATTTCGGATCTATTTTAAACAATAAATCATTATCATCCTGGTTGGTTTTATCAATAAAAGGGTTTGATTTATTGTCTGAAGGAATATTAAGATCTTTTGATTCTTCTATTACCTTCTGCATTCTATCAACAGCTGGTTTTATTTTGTCTGCAGTATTTTTATAAATAGATATTGAACATAATACTGTGAAGCTAAATAACAATAGTAATAAGAATAAACCTGGTAATATACTGCCTTTTTTTATAACTTTAGTTCCAAACAATTCATCATGCCAGGCAAGTTTTTCAGGATTTTTAATTATCCTTAAGAATCCTAAACCAAAAAACTGGGCAGAAAATACATAACCTATCGCCACCCTAATAAAAGAAGTTTTTATTGAAAGATAATTATTACTTTCATAATCTATAACTCGTAAACTAGTTAAAAGTTTTCCCGGTGTCCCTCCAAATTTTGAAGTGAAAAACGTTACATAAATAACGTAAAATACTGCAGATAACATGTAGATAATAATTATGAATATTAATCCGTTGATTAGTAATAACGGATAATCCTGAGAAGAAGTAATGTTTGTGAATATATATATCGGTAGTATCAAGAAAATAAAAAACAAAAGAAACAAATCAATTAACAATGCAAGAAATCTATGAAAAAATCCTGCGTTATTCATTTGAACTTCCTCTCACATGTCTATATAGGTTTGTCCAGGTGAATGCATCGTATACTCCCATAAAACCCCTCAGTGCACTAAATCCTAATACTGCCGCAACTCCCAATGGTATAGCCAGCCCTACTGTTACGATAACGGGTATTGTGGATGTATTCCCACCCACGAAGGAGAAAAAAGCTACTGTACCTAATATTGAAACAACAATCAGAGATAAAAAAGCCTGAATGAAGCAGTTTGCTAATGTTAGTTTTATACTATTACCAATATTAGATTTAAACGCTTTAAAACCGATTTTCAAAGCTTCTTTTATTGTTACATTATCTTCCACGATATACCGTACGGCAAATAATCTCGAATATCCTAAAGCTATTGCAACCAATATAAATAAAATAATAAGAAAGGTAGTTAACGGTATTAACCAAAATGCGAAATTCTGATCTGATACTGAAATTGTTACCAACAATACAAGAGGAATGACTACGGAAAATATTAATAATCCTAGATAGATAAATAATAGGAGCATGTCGAGTTTAATTATCTTTAAAAGGTTCCGTCTGCCTTCATAAGATAGTTCCTTTAGTGTCAGATCCTTCTGTCCGGCATCCAAAGTACCTCTGATCACCGAACCTGTTGCCCAGCTACGTAGAATCATCAGCATAAATACGGCAACTGATACAAAGATAAGGAATGAAATAATAAGAATGACAATATGGGGGATGAAATAATTTATATCTATATTACTATACTTTGGTCCGAGAAAAGCCTGAAAAAATTCAAGAGGATTCGCATTCCCAAATTTTTCCTGTAAATCAGGTGTAACGGAAGTGACATTCTTTGAAGAAACATTTGCCTGATATGAAAATGAGGATCCGCCAGCCAGAAGTAAGGCAAACACCCACAGTATTTTATATTTCCATGCCTGCTCTAATGATTTCTTGATATTATCAACCGTACTATACATATATAAATATTACACAATTGACTTAAAATCAGTTAGAGAATTTCAATTTTTGCTCCTAATTCTTTATACACGGATATGATATCCGGATATCTCCTTTTTAGAATCTCAACACCGTTTATTGTAGTTTCTACAGGATCCGCCAATGCTGCAAGAAATATCGCTTTGCAAGCCTGAATTATTCCAGGTGCAGTAATCTTTCCCGATTTAAAATTAACAGGTCCATATACAATTACTCTTTGTGGGTCTGCCATAAAAATATTTGCTCCCATTGCATTCAACTCTCTTATGAAATCCAGCCCTGTCTCATACATCCAATTCTGAACCATAAGCTTACCTTTGGTTTTACAAGAAAGAGTTACTATCGACGGAAGTGCATCTACCGGAAATCCCGGCCAGGGTCTGGGAACAAACTTTGCCATATCATCAGAAGCAAGGGGCATACCTGATGTTTTCGGATCAATATATAAATCTTTTCCCCCGTTAATCACCAAGTCATTTTTATCTCTGATAATTCCGATATTAAATTTCTCAAACCATTCAATCATGCCATCAACTACATTAGGAATATTGGAATCTTTAATTCTAATTTCACCTTTAGTAATTGCAGCAGCAACTATGATTCCTGCAATATCAATATGATCCGGATATGGAGAAAACTTTGCAGAGGATAATTTACCTCCTTTTAGTCCTACTCTGTTTGAACCAATACCTTTTATTTCTGCACCCATATCTGATAGCAATTCCAGAAGTTGAGTTATATGTGGTTCACAGGCGGCATCGGATACTGTAATACATGAATTAACTCCAGCGGCGTACATAAAAATGTTTTCAGTTGCAGTTACACTGGCTTCAAACTGCCATATATCATATGAATCTTTTACATTTTTTGGAGCAGTAAATACAACATAGCCGTCTTCGAAATCCACTTTAATATCTGCTTTTGTAAATGCATCTATATGAGCAGAGATAGATCTCTTACCAAGTACGCAACCTCCTGGAACAGGAATTTTTGCTTTATTAAATCTAGCCAAAAGAGGACCGGCAAACATTACAGAAGATCTTATTAAATTACCCAATTGCTTATCCACCGTATAACTATTCATATTCTTACAGCAGATTTTTAAACTGTTAAAATCTTCGTCAATCACCTCTGCACCCATCAGTTTTAGCATTTCAAGCATTTTTAACACATCGGTGGAACGCGGTACGTTATGGTATGTAATACATTCATCAGTAAGAATACTTGCAGATAAGGCAGGAAGTATAGCGTTTTTATTTGGTACGGGGGTAACACTTCCACGTAACGAAATACCCCCTGTAATTTTTATAGTTTCAGACATAAAACGACCAAGACAATTAATATGTTACACCTTTTAGTTCATTCTTATCAAATCCTAAAAAGAATATTTCTGGCTCCAGATCAAGGCCGGCGATTTCATATGCACGTTTTTTCAGCTCTCTGACAACTTTTAAGAAATCTCTAGCACTGGCTTTTCCATGATTAATAATAAAATTACCGTGAACTTGAGATATTCCGATATCCCCACTTCTATATCCAAGCATCTTTAATATATGTTCGACGAGGTAACCTATACTGGTTGTAGGATAACCAAGCCTGTTTTTATCTTCCAGAGTAATATTCTTAAATACACATCCCGGAGAATTTCTTGGCTGAATCTTTTTTCTTTTCTTCCATTCATCAGCTGTGAATTTCGCTCTTTTTACATCACCTAGATACAAACGCAGTTTTACAGTAAGAATAATCTCACCTGATTGATGAAACCTACTTTTATCATAATCAAGACCTAAATCCTTGTATGACATCTTTAAGATCCTGTTATCCAGAGTCATTATTTCCACCTCTTCTATCAATTCACTGAAAAAATGTTCACCACCGTGAATATTATTATGTACGGCTCCACCTATAGTACCGGGTATACCTGCATACCATTGCAATCCTGTCAGACCAGACTCTATCATTTTATATATTATTCCTGATAGACTGACCCCGCTATCCATTAATACACGAACTTGAGGTAATTCACTTTCATCATAATTTAAATCCCTAAAATCAATCCCTCTGAATGTCCCTTTAGCATTGTCTGAATTCCATCTTGCCTGCTGTTTTTTAATCTTTATTCCGCTTTTAACTTTTCCAAGTATTTCAAAATGGGAAGACATATTTCTAATCACTAAACCTCTTATCCCCTTATCAGATATCAAAACATTGGTGCCGCCTCCTAGTATGGTAACCGGGATATCGTATTGTCTAGCCAATAATATAGATTCTTTTAATGATTCTTTAGATTGTGCAGTGAATAGTAGGTCCGCCGGACCACCGATTTTTATACTGGTTAAATATGATAAGGGAAAGTTCCTTTTTAACTGATTTGGATACCTAAAGTTTAGTGATTCCATTAAGGAAGCAATGCGTTTTTTCATATCTGAGGATATGAATAGTATAACACATATTATTATAGGTTTTACGTAAGATTACTTTAATCTCTGAACTTCTTTGTGAAGAGTTCTTCTTCGTAATTTCGGATTGAATTTCATCAAAGACAGCTTTTCTGCTGAATTGATTCTGTTTTTCTGAGTGATATAGGTTCTTAAACCTGTTTCGGTGCACTCAAGAGCTATTAAAATGCGGTTTCCTTTTTTCTTTGCCATAGCGGATGAAAATATACTACAAAGATAGCATTTTAGCAATATGGTAAACATTATATATGGTTATCCATTCTCCTTGTCGAATATGCCATAAAAGCGTAAAATATCAACATTTATATGACTTTTTATAACTTTGAGGAAATCGAGAATAAGTGGAAAGACAAATGGTTTTCAGACAACCTTTATGAAGCAGTGGATTTTTCTCCAAAACCCAAAAAATACATTCTGGCTGAATTTCCTTATCCTTCCGGGGCGGCATTACATTCCGGACATATGATGAGATATACGGTACCTGATGTTTATGCCAGATATTTGAGAATGAACGGATATAATGTGCTTTTTCCAATGGGATGGGATGCTTTCGGTCTTCCTGCAGAAAATTATGCCGTAAAAACCGGTATTCATCCCGCTGTGACTACAAAAAAAGCAATAGATGCCATGAAACAGTCCCTGATGCGTATGGGATACGGTATAGACTGGGGTAGAGAGATAGCCACGGCCAATCCGAAATATTATAAATGGACCCAATGGCTGTTTCTTAAGTTCTATGAACATGGTTTGGCAGAGCTTAAAGAAATGCCTGTATGGTGGTGTGAAGCATTAAAGACAGTACTTGCAGAAGAGGAAGTATTAACCGACAAAGACGGTAATAAAATATCTGAACGAGGAGAACATCCAGTTGAAAGACGTCTTTTAAAACAATGGGTATTAAAAATCCCAGAATACGCGGAAAAACTAATTGAAGGCTTAAATTATGTAGATTATCCAAATTCAATAAAACAGGCACAGATCAACTGGATAGGACGCTCGGAAGGTGCTGAAGTAGATTTTCATATTAAGGGTATATCAGAAAAAGTTAGGGTATTCACTACGCGAATAGACACAATATTTGGAGCTACTTTTATTGTAATCTCACCCGAACACCAAATAATTGAAAAAATAGTAACTGAAGAACAAATATCTGCAGTACATGAATATATGAGATTGGCTTCACAAAAAAGTGATATGGAGCGTACGGAGCTAGCTAAGGATAAAACAGGTGTATTTACAGGTGCTTACGCAATTAACCCATTTAATAATGAAGAAATTCCTATCTGGACTAGTGACTTTGTAGTAATGTCTTACGGCACAGGAGCAATAATGGGTGTACCGGCTCATGATCAAAGAGATTTTGAATTTGCTCAAAAATTTAATTTACCAATTATTCCGGTTATACAGCCAAACGATAATAATCAGCCTATGCTTCCTTTCGATGGTGAGGGAATACTTATATCATCCGGTGAATTTAATGGATTAAAGAGTCCTGATGCAAGAATATTAATGACGGATAAAGCTCAAAATGAAGGATTTGGGTATAAAAAAATTAACTATAAATTACGCGATTGGATATTTTCCAGGCAAAGATACTGGGGCGAACCGATTCCTCTAATGTATGTGGAACCGGACGGACATATCGAAGTAGAAACGAATTTACCTTTAGTTCTTCCGGATGTTCCTGATTACACTCCGACATCAGATGCATCCGCCCCTCTGGCAAGAAACCAGGAATGGGTAAATACCATATCACCTAGTGGTAAACCGGCTAAAAGAGAAACCAATACCATGCCTAATTGGGCAGGATCCTGTTGGTATTTCATCAGATATTTGGATCCCAACAATGATAATGAGTTTGCCGATATGGAAAAAATGAAATATTGGCTTCCGGTAGATCGATACTTCGGAGGAGCTGAACATACAAATATGCATCTTTTGTACTCAAGATTTTGGTATAAGTTCTTTTATGATATCGGTCTGGTTCCAACTCCGGAACCGTACCAATGGAGACTAAACGGCGGGTTGCTGCTTGGAGCTGACGGAAGAAAGATGTCAAAGTCACTTGGTAATGTAGTTGACCCGATGACGGTAGTGGAAAATTATGGTGCAGATGCACTACGTTTATTTATATGTTTTATCGGTCCCTATGAAGATACATATCCATGGAATGAAAACGGTATTAAAGCTACATTTAGATTAATAAACACAATTTACGATATAAGAAATCGAGTATCTGAAAATATAGAAAATAATGAGCTTAAAAAAGCTTTCCATAAGATGCTAAAAAACATTACAGATATGACTCAAGACCTTAAGATGAATACGGTAGTATCTGAAATCATGATTTTTATTAATGAATCAAAGAAAGTAGAAAAAATTGATAAAGAGCTATGGATGGAATTTATAAAATCTCTTGCCCCCTTTGCCCCTTATCTGGCAGAAGAATTATGGCAGGAAGTTAATGGATTCAAAGAATGGAAAAAAGAAAGCAGTGTTCATCTTCAAAAGTGGCCAAAATATGATCCTGAGATCATTAAAATGGATCAAATAACCATACCGGTTCAGATTAACGGAAAAGTAAAGGATGAAGTACTTATAAATGCCTTAGACACAGAAGAAACCGTTAAACAAAAAGTAATGGAATCGGAAAAGTTTCAGAATGCAGTTGAAGGCAAAGAAATTATAAAGATAATCTACATTCCCAACAAAATATTTTCTGCAGTTATTAAATAATTACTTTAATCCCGGTGCAGGAAATTCGGTACACATTATTTTGACTTCATCGGCGATTCTTTTAATATCCTTATTAGTTTTTATCTTTTTCTTAAAATCGGCTCTTGCTTTTCTCGATTTTTCCTTATTATCACTTTGAATATCATCTGATAGATGATTGATGGCAATATTAATCACTTCATTAATCCACCCTGCAATAGTTTTCATTTCTGACTCACCCATTCCCCTTGAAGTTATTGCCGGCGTACCCAATCTGATTCCTGACGGATAAAAGGCACTTCTTTTGTCAAAGGGAACCGTGTTTCGATTAACAACGATGCCCCCATATTCTAAAGCCCATGCAGCACACCATCCGTCAATATTTTTATTGTTTAGATCTATCAAGAGAAGATGATTATCCGTACCGTTTGAAATAAGTACAAAACCGAATTTCTTTAATTCTTCTGCAAGCACCACAGCATTTTTTACTACCTGTTTGGAATAATCCTTAAAGTTTTCCGACATTGCTTCTTTAAAACAGATTGCAATTGCTGCGGTTGTATTATTATGTGGCCCTCCCTGAGTTCCGGGAATAATTGCTTTATCAATTAATACTCCAAGTTCCTGATCTTTTGCTAATCCCTTATCTGTTGCCAGTATCACTGCACCTCTTGGACCTCTCATAGTTTTGTGAGTGGTTAAAGTAACTATATGAGCATATTCAACAGGCGAAGGATGTACTCCTGCTGCTACAAGACCTGCAATATGGGAAATATCTGCCAAATGCCATGCTCCTGCTTTATCGGCAATATTTCCGAACCGTTTAAAATCAAGAATTCTTGGATATGCGGTGGTACCGGATACAATTATTTTTGGTTTATGTTCCATCGCAAGTTTTTCGATTTCATCATAATCCAAATATCCGTCTTCTCCTACCTGGTACTGAATACTTTTATAAAATCTTCCTGATAATGTTACATCGGTGTGTCCATGCGTAAGATGACCGCCAGAAGACAGTTTTAATCCCATCATCAAATCACCAGGTTTAAGGATGGCAAAATAAACAGCTGAATTTGCAGGAGAACCGGAATGAGGTTGCACGTTGGCATACGGGACATTAAATAACTGCTTTGCCCTATCAACTGACAGTTTTTCTATCTTATCTATGTTATCGTTTCCCTGATAATAGCGTTTACCTGCATATCCTTCGGAGTATTTATTTGTCAATACAGTACCTAATGCTTCAAGTACAGCAGAAGATGCATAATTTTCACTGGGAATCATTTCCAATTGATCCCTTTGACGTTTTTCTTCCTTGCGTATTAATTTATATAGTTCAGGATCAATTGCTTTAATATTATTAAGAGGCACAGTTACTCTCCTTTGTCTAAATTTACTATCGAATATTTACTCTTTAAATCTTTAATATTCCCATGCAGAATCATTTCTTCCTCTTCCTTATGAAGTTCATTCAGTCTTCCCACTATAATGTCTTTTTTATACCACCTGGATTTCTTATCTTCGGCTTCAGATGATAATGGATAAAAAACAAGTTGACAGAACCTTTCACCAGGATAAACCCTGATAACCTGTGAATTTGTATTGTTTTGTACGGGGATTAATAATCTTCCTTCATATCCTGCATCAACAATTCCGCTTAAATCTACGGCCAATCCTCTTCTGTTAACTGAAGACCTGGGATATAAAACCGCCATTATATCCCTTGGCAGACATACTTCTTCTAATGAGGATACGATTAATGCTTCACGAGGTAGTATGTCAAAAAACTGACCTTTTTCTAATTCAATAACATCAAATCTTTTTCTGTCATCAGTATAGTCAATCAGAAAAGCTTCACGTCCTCTTTCTGTCATCTCCCATGATTTTGGAATCATGAAAGAAAAACCAAGTCTCAGATCAACAGAGTGTAGTTGGATCTGTAATGTATCCGGTTCAGGGGAAAATCGAAGACTGCCATTTTCCATATATTCAATAATTTGCTTTTTTGTTAAAATACCTTGCATAGAGTTAGCTCCCATAGTTAACTTTATACTTTATTTGGGCAGTGTCGGAATTTAAACAGTTTATTTTAAGTAAGTTTAATTTTACACTGTTTATGCTATCAGTAAATTTGTTATTTCCTTTTACGAATATCACAGATTCCAGAGGGATCCATAACTTATCAATCAGAAGATTATTATTTTTTATATTCAATTCCTTCGTTTTAGTCATTCTATCTCTGTATAATGTTAAAAGGAACAAACTGGAATTTTTCTTAAATATACAAAAAGCGCTTTTTATAAGCGCCTTTTGTTTTGATTTCAATCTTTATTTATCTAAGTAGGAATGTTACTGTTACAGTCTTTGATACTTCCGTAGAACCCGGTGCTAACGGTGCACCTCCACCTCCCATACCTTCTCTGAAAAACATAGGTTGGGCTGAAGACGGTACTCCTTCCACAAAATGTGTTACTTTTCCAAGAGTTCTTCCGCTGGTTTGTGCTGCTACATATGCCTTTGCTTTGGCATCTTCATAAGCCATGGATAATAGTGTTCCTTCATCTACATCGGCAACGTCAATAGTAAAGTTAGGTCCGAAAACATCGGTTGTTTCCAGTGAAGCTAATAAATCCGACAATTCAGTAGATCTGGATACATCTTTCAGTTTGATTTCCAAACTAGTAGTAGCTCTCCAGTCACCGAAAACTGTCTGCTGTGATGCTGCATCCCAGCTTTGCTCCTGAAATACACTGACATTTGAAGTTCTCAGATCCTCTTCAGGAATACCAAATTCCTTTATTGCGTTCATAATACCAGCTGCTTTTTCATTCATCATTCTGACAGCTTCCGCCTTATCAGGATTTAGAACCGTGACGCCAGCATTAAATGTTGCAACCTGATTCGATTGTAGGTTTCTTGATGTACCGGTAACTGTGATGTAATCCGGTTTACCAAAAGTCACCCATCCGTATACATGAGCCAGATATGCACCGAGGGCAAGAACCATCGAGGTAACGACAAATAATAAAAATTTAATATCTTTGGAGTAATCATTATTTGAATTAGATGCAATTGTAGTAGTGGGCATAAACACCTCCTTCCATAATTATCTAAAGTATAGGTTTACTTATAGAGTAAATCAAGAAGAATTTTTGTTAATTTTTCTTCATCATGTACAAGAAGGCTTCGTTTTAGCGCATCTGCTTTGTTCGGCTTAGCTTTGGCAATCTTAACAAATGATCCGCATACTACTTTATAATAACTATCGGGTAACAGATCATTAATCACAGGATACCCTTTTTCTTCTTCATAATTTTTCTTTACTGAGCTTGGTATTTTAGAATCATTTATTAAAACATAATCAGGATATCGACCCATATATTTTTTAATCTCTTCCACATGATCTTTTGCCGTATAACCATGAGTCTGTGTATAACGTGTCATTAGATTTACAATATAAACGATCTTTGCCTTTGATTTTTTAATGGCCTGTTTGATACCTGATACAGCAAAATTAGGTAGAATACTGGCATACAAATCTCCCGGTCCTACAACAATCATATCTGCATCAATAATTTTCTGAGCAGCCTTATCATATATTTCCGCTGCCGGAGAAAGTCTGATTTTTTTGACTTTTTTACCACCTAAGTGTTCCGGGTTTAAATTATCTTCACCGATAATAAAAGTACCATCCTCATACTCAATTACCAGATCTACATTTTTAGTAGTTATGGGAAGTATGGTTCCATCAAGACGAAATATCTTACCTGCAATTTCTAATGCCAGAGGGGTAGAAGCCTTGCACATATCCTGCAAGGCGGTAAGAATGAGATTTCCTAAATTATGACCGACTAAACCGTCTCCTGTAGCAAATCTGTACAATAAAAGCTCACGTATCCATGATTGATCATTTTCCCTAGCCAAAGCTGCCAGTGACTGTCTTAAATCCCCCACAGGTAAAAACCCAAACTGATCCCTCAGCCTCCCTGTGGAACCACCCGAATCCGCTACGGTCACTATTGCGGTTAAATTGACATCTGAGCGTTTAAGACCGGAAAGAACTACAGCAGTTCCTGTCCCACCGCCGATAACAGTAATATTGGGTTTTGACATAGATTTTTCTATTATACTCGATCTTTATAAACTTATACGTTTTATATTACAATTTGTTTTTTGTAATAACTATGTTTCTTAATAAAAATCACTATCAAATTTCTGAACAAATTCCTCCAGCTCTTTAATTCCTCCGAATGCTATTCTATCAGGCACATAATCTCCTGTTCCCAACATTGCGGCAGGAATAATACTAAAATCACCCCATTTATCACTGATATTATCCAATGCATTTGTGAGTCTTTCAGGATAGTTACCCTCATCAAATAACACGGTTTGGCTTATATTTGAACTTGTTAATCCGAAACAGGATTCAGCTAGAATAGCCACCGGTTTTTGGTAAGGAGACCGGCTGAGAATTTTATATGCCTCCTTATAAATCTCTCTTGAATCAAAAAGTGTTTTTCCCGTCAGATGGCCTTCATGCCAGTATGAACCGTCCCAATAAGTTACAGCTACATGCACACCCTTTGCCTTATAACCTCCTTTTCTCAGACGCCTTCCTGTTTTCTCCACCAGTTTATATAAAATGGGAGCCAGTTCATCCAGTCTGCTAAGAGGTTTTGGAAGAGCATAGGAGTTACCGTAGCTATGCCTCCCAAACACCACATCATCCGGCTCCCATCCATGCAGACGAAGGTACCAATAATAACCGTTTACAGAAGCAAAAGCTGCCCGAAGAGTTCTGGCTGAAGCATTATAGAAATCCAAAACATTAAAGATTCCGTGAGCAGCCAGACGTGTGGCATTAGCTCTTTTAATTCCACATAAATCGGTCAGTTCCAGTCGGGTGAAGACATCTATGTAGTTATTTTTATCAATTACGTCCAAACCATCCGGCTTATTAAGACCGGCAGCAGTCTTGGCAAGAAATCTGTTAGGTGCAATACCGATAGAAACGGTAATCCACTCCCCGATCTCCTTTTTAATTCTTGATTTAATCTCCAAAGCAATTTCTACAATACCCCTACGGTAGGCAGGATAACCTTCCAGATTTAAAACAAATTCGTCTATGGACTTGGGATTTAGATTATCTGTATAAGTACGCAACAGATTCCTAAGTTTTAGATGAACATCCCGATATTTCCAGGGGTCAGGCTGCAGAATCCTCAGCCCTGGATAAATAGACTTCCCGTCTTTCACCCGCATCCCAGTTTTTATTCCCAGACGTTTTGCTTCAACAGAAGCGGCCAATATACAACCCCTATCCGTTTCATATGCTGCTATCGCTACCGGTTTACCGCGCAGTTTAGGGTTAGCCTGCTGCTCAATAGTCGCAAAGCAGGAGTTGATATCTATATGCAGAATTGTCGGATCCTTTGGAGTAAAGCCATTCTTAGGGTTCATCCTAGATTATCCTTAAATTAATCGACTTCTCCGTCAGAAATTTCTTCAACAATCCAGGATAAGTTGTGCGTATCGTGGACCAAACGAAAAAAAAGCTCTTTCGTTTCCACGGAAAACACATGAAAGAGAACTTTGCCTACCTTATAGCTGTGGTGATAACCAACTTTAGTGGTTATATATCGGCGACCCTCCCAAAAAATGGCATGCGGATAGAATAGTTTCTTCTTATGATTATATAGAGAATATACGGATACCGGGGCTTTTAGCTTTTCAATCATGGAATTTTTAATGTAAACCCACGGGCAAATAAGTACCGAATATTACCCGAATGTTTTATTTATAAAACAGAAAAGAGAAGCAGTCAATCCCTATAGTATAGGGATTGACCCGGGTTTATCCCTGGAAACTCTTTCATAACCTAATAAATACGCAAATACAATCGTTTCATGATTACCTAAAATATTTGATTTAACAAATTAATCTAGGATGATCTAGGTTAAACCCTATAAAATGTTGGTGTTATCACAATTGTAGTTTTCAGGTACACAACCGATTTGAATCCATTCATAAAATGCTTCAACACTGCTGTTGATAGCAAATATGGCTTTATCCGCTAGTTTATTATTTCTTAGGGTTTCATCAACAGCAGTAATGAATTCTTTGCTCCCACAACTTGAGCTTACTTCAGTCATTAAAGACCGGATGTCATTCAGATTGATATAGGCAACTCTGTTAACTATTTTGATACTTTTTAAAATATTTGCTGTTTTTTCGGAAAACATTGAACTGTATCCTTTGGATTTCTCAGAATATGTGGGGCCTGAAAACAAATGTAATAAGACATCTTTAGCCTGATCATCAGATGGTGTTATCGTTCTTTCAATTCCATAAACTAATCCACACTCATTTGAATTTCCTGCTACTTTTTTATTATTAAAGTAAATAACTATCTGTTTTTTATTTGCTTGGTTCTGTATATATTGAGACTGCTCACATAATATACCGATTATTTTCCATTTACCGTCTAATAATCTCATTTCAATCGGTATGATAAGTTTTCCGTCTTTATACAAATTCTCAACTTTTACGATAGATTTATCTTCCTGAATGTTTGATACTCCGGTCTGAAAAGACAAAGGTATTTCGCTTGTACATAAAAAAGTATTATTATCTTTGGTTTCTACTACATTAAATGATGTTTCCATTCTGCTGATAAATTCCGGAGATAATTCTGATCTTTCTTTATAGTTTTCTACGGTATCAACACTGCCTTTGCTTATATACCAATCATAAAATTCAAATACTACTTTATCAGGGTTTTCATTGATTTGAAGATCCTTTGTTACTGCCGGTGAGATTTTTGTATCAGATTGAGATGGACAGGGTGTGTCGGGGGTATCTTCCTTTGGATTCCCCTGTTTGACCCAGTCTCCGTTAACACATAACCATGTATTTTTTTTATTATAAAAATTACTAATTACTGAAAAAGATACTATAAATATAAAGACGATTATTACGGTGAATAAAACAAAGTTTCGAATCATAATTTTCTCCGTCACAACAAAGGTGCTTGTGTGTAGACTATTTTACACCTTTAATAAAGTAACCAATAATATTATCGTTTTAATAATATATTAACACCGGTGATGATTTATATATATCTGACATACGAACCATAACCTTTACAAAACCCCAACCACAACATGTTAGGATAACACAAATATGAAGAAATTATTCGCTTTATTATTTGTCATAATAGTTGCAGTTTTAATATTAGCTGTATATAACTTTGCTTATCTTTCTGATATTTCCCGTATGGATTTAACTTCCGAATCAACATCCATAACAGGCATATTTAATAATATAAATAACATTGATCAAAAATTAAATGATTCCGTCATACCAAAACAGATACCTACCGGAAAAACACTTAAAAATAATTACCACATATATCAAACTTTTAATAACTGCGGTCCTGCTGCCTTATCTATGGCTTTATCATATTATAGGATCAAAGAAAGCCAACAGATATTAGGACAGCAGTTGCGACCTTATCAGCATCCTAAAGGAGATAATGATGATAAGTCAGTAACACTTGATGAATTAGCTGATAAATCAAGGGAGTACGGGTTGATACCATACCATCGCCCAAACGGAAATATAGAAATAATTAAAAAGTTTATTGCAAACGATATCCCCGTCATAACAAGAACCTGGCTTAAAGAAAATGATGATATCGGACACTACAGAATAGTAAAGGGATATGATGATGAAAAAAAGATTCTCATTCAGGACGACTCACTGCAAGGTAAAAATCTCAAATATGGATATGATCAATTTAATACTTTATGGGTAAAATACGGCTATGAATATCTTGTTCTGATACCGCCTGAAAAAGACTATATCATTATAGATATTTTGGGCGAAGACTTCGATGAAAATAAAGCATGGAATAATGCCGTGAAATACTCCAAAGAAAGACTCAACAAAAACCCGAATGATACATATGAGCGATTTAATCTTTCGGTAGCTTTATATCAGATCGGCGATTACAGACAATCTGTTGAACAATTTGAAAAGGTTAAGGGTAATCTGTCAAAAAGAACATTGTGGTATCAGATTGAACCCATCATGGCTTATTACAAACTTGGTGAATACAATAATGCATTTGATATCATAGATGACATTTTAAACAATAATAATCGGGCATTTTCTGAATTGTATCTGATCCGGGGACAAATATATCTGAAACAAGGTGATAAAGAAGCAGCTTTAAGAGAATTTGAGAAAGCAATTCAATACAATGAAAACCTAAAAGCGGCACAGGAGGCCATGCTACTTGTAAAAAATCATTAGTAACGACTTATTTCAGGTATTTATCAAAAAAAGCCACGGATCTTTGTAAAGCAGTTGATAAGTTTCTGCTTAAGTTATGGTCATCCCCGTTATAAACATTTAGTTCAGTTGTTTTACCTGCCTGTTTTAATGCTTCTTCAAGCCTCTCACTAAAAAGTAGCGGTACCTCACTGTCATTAGTACCATGATGAATCTGAACTGGACCTGATATATCATCTACATGATATATGGGCGTAATAGATTTCCAAAAATCTGGGTTTGTTGAGAAATCTCCGTATGTATCAATGAGTGTCTGACGTGAGGGTCTTCTTATGGACTGTTCCCTTTGAGAAGGTCTCCACGGTCTGGATCGATTCCAATTGTTTGCCATATCTTCATACGAAGCAACCACCCCCGCCCAGATTACTCCTACTTTTATGTCATTCGTCACTACCATGGATCGTAAAGTAATACTACCTCCCATCGAATGGCCCCACATACCAATCCTATTAGGATCAGCATTAGGATATTTCTTGATTGAAGATACGGCGTTTAACACATCGACTGTATATGATGGCGAATAGTAAGCACCTTCTGGATTGCCTTCCGAACTGCCATGACCTCGGTAATCAGGTTTTATTACAATATATCCATTTCTAGAAAATGCATCGGTATAAGCAATATACCTTTCCGTAGTCCTATATTCTGCAGGTGGAATATACCCATGATTGAAAACGATTACCGGCCATCCGGTTTCAGGTTTTTCACCATTCGGTACAGTTAGAAGAGCATAAATCTTAAAACCTTCCGACAGATAGGAAATAATATAACGGTTGTAATTTGAACCGGAAGTCAGAGTCTTCTCAATAACAATATCACTTCCCGGATACTTATTTTTTTTCATAAATTCAATCTGAAGTGGGTGGGTGATTTCAAATGATCCGGATTTATCTCCTATATCGACAAGATTATCAACTTCCACAGCCTGTTTGATTTCCTGAGGTGCAGAAGCGATGTTTTTTAATGAAAAAAAGTAAACTGCCGAAGCTGCAATTCCTAATACGACAGTCAGTATCCAAAAATACCTGATATTAAACATAGAAGGTAGTCTATCAAATAATTGTTAAAACTTTCTAAGAAATATCAATTTACCCAGGTAAACCATTGATAATTACCATATTATCTTTCTTTGACAAAGATAAAATACATCAGATCTGATGTGTCTCCGTTATTGCCTAAACTTACGGTCTGGCCTTTACTGAAGTTTTTGGAATATACCCGGAATGTCGTGGGTACATTCGTACCGGGATTAGTCTGGTCTATTACAATATCTTCTTTAGTATCTCTGTAATTTCTTAACCATGAAGGTTTAGGATTAATCCTTACATCATGAGCCACATATACAACTGTATCTTTAGTAACCTTAAATGTCACTAAAGGATTTCTCGTGTATTTCTTTGATTCCGCAGCAGTTCTTATCCAGGCTACACGGTTTATGAAACCAGGTAGAGATGATATTTTGTAATCTCTATCTCCATAAGCTTGATCTCCTTTTTTAATACTCTCCAATAGCTTCCAATTGTCATCATTTTCTCTGTCCCGGATATTCAGATTAGATATCAGTTCTTTAGTTTGAGTGGATGGTATCCCATAAAAAGAATTAATATATTCTTCAATCCATGTATATCCGGATGGGGAAGTTTCTGATGCATCAGATGCATTACGAGAATTCAATCCGTTTTGGCTTTCCCATTCATCAGGCATACCGTCATGATCCCTGTCAATCGGACTGGTCCCATTTCTTAACACTGGCCATCCGCCAACTTCACCTTGGGAATCAATTACGGAACCGGTTTTATTCTTTAAATCATTGATGATTCTTACATCTACACTATCTCTTTTAGGTAAGTATGCTCCGGCTTTCTCCGTGACTCTTTCTAACGAATCATTCGCATTTAGTACTTTAATATTGCTTGCAGATACAGGGTTTTGTGACTTATATACACTTCTTGTATTTTCTTCATAGACAGCATTCCATTCAGCTGAAGAAGTATCTAAACGATTCGGACCAATATTTCCTTTAACATATATTCTACTGTTATCGCTTACTGAATCTGTAATTCTTATTCCTCTGTTTTGCGGAGATGCTGTGCGGGTATCTGCACCAGGTATAAAGTAGTTGCCAATCACATCTACCTTTTGTGTTACACTTCCTGATGTATTCGGCTTTGATACTATTACAGCTTCAGTACCCCAATTGTATACGACATTATTTATTATCTCTCCATTTAAAGCAACAAATCTCGGATTCCTACCACGATTATGTGCAAACAGATTATGATGTATGGAAATATTTTTCCCTAAATTACCTGCCAGTAATCCCATGCTGTGACAGTTAGGTTTATCTGTCCCTTCATCTATGTGAATACTACAGTGTAAACCTTCACTAATAATATTCCATGACAGAGTCACATCACTTGATTTATCACCCCATACGGATGTGTTCTCGTCCACACCCCATGAAAAAGATGAGTGGTCAATAATTACGTTGTATATCTCTTCATCCATTCCAAAACTTGAAATATTTAATGAGTCGCGTGATGTACTGTCAGGCCCATTAGGATCATCACCAACTCTGAATCTCATACCTCTAACAATGACATCATGGGTGGCAATTTTCAGACCTGCACCTCTGATCATAATTCCGTCACCGGGTGCAGTTTGTCCGGCAATTGTGATATAGGGATTTCTAATTACGAAGTGATTATTGCTTCTAATAGTACCTCCGACCTTGAAAACAACAATCCTAGGTCCCTTTTCTTCTATTGCTGCTTTGAAGCTGCCCGGTCCGGATGCATTCAGATTTGTTACTTCAATAACTTTTCCTCCTCTACCACCTATAGTTTGTGATCCAAATCCTTCAGCACCGGGAAAAGACGGAAGTTGATATGCCGAATCTTCTGCGTCAACTCTTTCGTTACCATCAGATGCCTTTTTTAATATTTTTCCTGATGTACTGATAATGATAATAAAGGCTATAAGAATTAAAATTACAAAAGGAACGATACTGAATAAGTAAATAGATGAACGGGCAAGTTTTTTATTATTCATATGTAAAGTTTTCAAATAAATATTTGATGTAAAAATTATAGATATAGATGGTCGTATATACAAGGTTTTTTTCTATCCATAAAAAAAGAGGAAAGATCCATGTGTATTCTTTCCTCTTTTGATTTTTTAGAATTCTTCAAATCGGGTTTATTTGATTCCGATTAAAAGAAGAACTCCGGCTATCACCAAAACAGTCAAAAATAGAAAAAAGAGTGTATTACTGCCTCCTTTTTTTGCATTATACTCAGCATTATTGCTGAGATGCGGCTGATGTTTTATAGCCTTAATGTCATTTGGTGAAGTTTTAATTGGCATTGTGTCTCCTCGGTGATAGGTATGATGTCAATATTGATATTATAGACTATAATACTTTAAAAATCAACTTATAGTATTTGCAGGCTTTACTAGTGTAGGTGTATTATTTGCAGGACTATTAACATCGGAAGACACAACAAAAGCTTCTATAGAATTTACAGGATACGGATCTAATAGTTTCAATAGTATATTTTCATTTATATTAGTATCTAACCATGTTTTCTCTTCATTCCTTGATAGGATAACCGGCATCCTATCGTGAATATTCTTTACATATTCATTAGCGTTCGTAGTAATAATTGTATAAGTTAATATTTCCTTTCCCTGAGCATCTTTCCAAATATCATATAAACCTGCAAAAGCGATCAGTTCTTCGTCCTTCGCTTTGAAGTAGTAAGGTGTTTTTTTATTACCGTTTTTTTGCCACTCATAAAACCCGGAAGCCGGTACCAGGCATCTACGAGATTTAAATGATGTTTTGAATGATGGTTTTGAAGACACTGAATCTGCTCTGGCATTGATCATTTTATAACCTACCTTAGGATCCTTTGCCCAATAAGGAATTAATCCCCATTTCATCATCACTACTCTATTTGGAGAATTAGAGATTATAACCGGCATTATTCGACCGGGTGAAACATTGTAGTTGGATGTTATATCAATACTACTATCCTCAACTAAAATACTAAACCGCTTATAGAAATTTGTATTTGTAATCAAAGTATATCTCCCACACATTGCTGGATTATATCAGTCTTAATGTAATAGGGATATTTCAAGGAATTGCTATAAGTATGTTACTGAAGAATTAATTATATTGATTACTTCTCTAAAATAATCAATACCGTTATTTATTAACACCAAGATAAATATTTGTATTTTAACCGAATACTTACTAAATTAAACTACCTTTCGATATATTCGTTGTTGTTTTCAGTGTCTATACAACCGGGAATCATCTCTTTAGGAAAGTTGTATTTAGTAACTACGTCGCAGGTAATGATACCGTTACCGTCATAAGCCAATTCCCACCCTTTATTTGTTTTAGCTGCAAACCACATACCTCCACCCAGCTCATCAACAAAATCGATACCACCTTCTGCAAAATTACCTAAAACCTTGGTGATACGAATATTAAACTTATTTTCTGATGTGTTGAATTTTGTTTTAAAAGCATCAATCAGTGCAGCTTTTATTTGTTCCTCTTCTGATTGTTCACTAACTATTGGTATTGTTTTGCCTGTTTCGTTATTTATTTCGGGCTTAACTTTGAAATTCTCCCCGTTTACATCATTACATCCTGTAGTAGGCGGGTTACCAGCAGGATTGCCGTGTTTTATCCATTGATTATTCTGACATAACCAGTAATCTTCATCTGAACCAGTAAAAAATCTTACATATGTGATAAAGGTAAAACCAAGTAATAACAATACTATTAGGCTAAAGATGAATTTTTTCATATATTAATATATATATCTTGTAATTTGAATTTACCATACTTCTTTGTAGACTTTTATATATAAGAACATTCGATAAAAAATAAAAATATAATCACTATAGGCCTGTATTTATTGTTACAAATATACATTGATTGATAATATTAGGCTGCTTTGACAACGCTTTTATAGTTTGTTAATATCAACACGCCTTATTCTATAGGTATCATTCCTCGTCCCACTACATAATAAGAATAGGAGACAAACCGTGAGCACTTTGAAATTGAAATACTACCTTGTTGGAGTTGTTGACTTTTTCCATTCTGTTATAAGGTTTTTGCTTGGTATCCCTAAAAAATATGATATACCAGATAACTGGAATTCTCTTAAAGTTACCATTCTGATTCCTGCATACAATGAAGCTGAAAGCATCGAAAATACAATTAGATCTATTTTTAATCAGAGCCTGTATCGTAATCAGTGTGGACCTAAAGTAGAGATTTTGGTTGTCGACGATTGTTCTACTGACAATACTGCAGAAATTGCAGAGAGTTTGGGAGTTAAGATGATAAAAACTCCTACAAATACTGGAACAAAAGCGAAAGCCCAAAACCATGCGATATTTTCTCTAATGGATAAGGATCCGAATCATATTATAGTCACCATCGATGCAGATACAACATTAGGAGAAGGAGCGTTGGAAAAAATTATTCTGCCTTTGCAGAATCCTAAGGTTGTGTCAGCATGCTGCATGGTAGTTCCACAAAGAAGGAATACCTTCTGGGAACTAGCCCGTTATGTCTGTTATATATATGAAGTTACGGTAGCCAAACACGGTCAGTGCTTTGTCGGCACACCGCTAGTAAGTTCTGGCTGTTGCT
The DNA here is from genome assembly GCA_002305475.1 of candidate division WWE3 bacterium UBA1379. Lineage (GTDB taxonomy): Bacteria > Patescibacteriota > WWE3 > UBA101185 > UBA10185 > UBA1379. The sequence goes on from DBRB01000001.1 coordinate 48,682, forward strand.
CAGCTTACATGGTCAACACTCTTATTGACACGGGTGGTTTCCCCCCCGAAACAATGGTTGAAGATATGGACCATACATGGACCTGTCTATCAAGCATACCACGGTCAAAGGTGGCTCTTGTAGAAGATGCTGTTTGCTACCCGATTGAACCTCCCACCTTTAAAGTATATAAAGCGCAAATGTTTCGCTGGCTGCGCGGGTTCTTTCAGGTGCTTAGCAAGCAAAAAACATCAATCTTTAAAAGGCCATCCTTAGCTATTTTCATTCTCTGGAATTTGATAGAGGGTATCCTTGCACCCCTTGCTGGAGTATTTATTTTTTACCAACTTATACAAGGAGGATTCAATGCAGGATTTGCATATACCGTGTTACTAGTCAGTCTATCTGGATACGCGGTTGTAATCGGATCTGCGTTAATATATGGGTTAAGACATGGGGAAATGGGTAAGATCCTTTTGGGTCTGCCATGTTACTTCCTGGTAGGACCTGTGAATATATACATTTTCTGGGTCGCCCTTATTAAACAATGGATTCTCAAAGACAACCTTACAGTCTGGGAAAAAGGACATTAGTCTCGGACATAACCCATGCTTTCAGTTTCATTTAACAATTCAAGGAGGATCAAAATGTACACACCACAAAATCCAATTAGCGGACTTTTACGTCTTTGCATCGGAAGACCGATTACATTCATCTTCCTGTTTGTACCAGTGATTGTCGGGCTCCTGTTGTCTAGGAACTTCGATTCTGGGACAGTTGCAACAATCCAACACACAGCCAATGTATACCAGCAGGAGATTTGCGGAGCAATCCCGATCTCATATGCATTTGATGACGGATATGAGAGCGTATATGACAAGGCGTTCCCGATCCTGCAAAAACTCAACAAAGAGCATGACCTTAATATTACGGCTACTTCTTATGTAATTACAGGAAAAGTAGGAACCGAAGGCCATATGACTCTTATTCAGCTGATAGAACTATATAATAATGGTTGGGAGATCGGGTCTCACACTGTAACGCACCCCGAGTTGGTGGATATTGATGATAAACAATTACAAAAAGAGATTGCCGACTCTAAGAAATGGCTGGAAGTCGAGGGGTTTGAGGTATTTACCATTGCTTCTCCTTACGGATTATATGATGAACGTGTAGTGGATGTGATGAAACAACACTATTACGGAAATCGTACAACCGAGCTGGGACTCAATGATATACCACTAAAAAACCCCACAGAAGATCTGTACCGTCTGAAAACTGTCTTCTTTGAGGGTGATATGACTCTGGAAGAGATTAAAGCTTGGGTAGATAAAGCCTTTGCTGAGGGTAAATTCCTTATTATCAGCTTCCATAGGGTCGATGATATACATAAAGTAGAAGGGGAAGCAAAACTCTATACAACAGATATAGAAGAGTTTGAAGAGTTAACCAGGTATGTATTATCCAAAGCACAAAATTACAATATCGGATGCACGGACAGCATGCCTACCGATCTTCCTCCTCTTCCTCTTAAGTAAGACCTGCTCAAGGTAGTATTCACATTTCATCTAGGCATCGTGGTTATTTATACACGGTGCCTATTTTATATTAATATATATTCAATTCCAATAATTTATAATCTGTTCTAATCACATCCATATATCACTATAAGCTTACATATCAATATATTGTTATAATTATCTTAACTGCTAATCTAATGATCATGAATGTTAAAAGAGACGAAAATGTGCGAGCTAGGGATAAAAAGTTTTTGCCCAGAACATGGTTGGTTTGAAACACCTTTTGAGAATAGTAGTCTATTTGAATACAATACTCCACTTAGAAATCTTATTAGGGCAATAGCATACTCAAAAGATAATTTAAATGAAGCAACTGAATACAAGTGGTTACGAGTGACTGGAAGCGATTATGCAGGATTTTATCAGGAACAAATGCTACATAAACCTGCGTCTTTACTTGGCTATAAAGCAAGTGATTTACCAATAATACTTTATTCACCCTTAATAACAGATTGGTCGGGTGCAAAACTTTCAAAATCTCTATATGTAAAACAAGAAGCATACAAATATCTCCCTAGCTACATAGTGAATTTTGAACATTTTAAAGATAAATATGGTGAAGTTGTTTTTGATAAATTGTTTAATGAGGTAAAATTATGGTTAGAATAGCCCTATAGACTGTTTCGTAGTTATTCAGTTTACTATTTTATGGATTTATTTAATGATGGAAAATGAAGTACTGTTTAGTTTAAAACCAAAGTTTGCAGAGCTTATTGAGAAAAAAGAAAAAACCCATGAGTTTAGAAAATATACACCTAAAAGAATACCAACAAGGCTTTGGCTTTATGTTACTGCACCCGTTTCTACACTCATGTATGTTGCTGATGTAGACCCCGTTGTAAAGTTTCCTCATAAAATTCCAAATGAGGGGTACGGTAATGAAAACTTCAACAACGGTTTGAAAAAGTCAGAATTTGCTTTCCCTATACGCCACTTATATAAACTTAAAACTCCTCTAAATTTGGAACAATTAAGACTTAATTACAGCTTTACAGCCCCACAGGGTTTCGCTTATATGAGCAAATACCCCGATTTATATACAGATGTAATAAATAGCATAGGATTAGAAAAAGTTTTTTAATTATGGCATTGCATAAGATTTTACTTAGGAGTCGCCCCTTCAATGCTATAAAGAATGGTACTAAAACTGTAGAGGTTAGGGCTAATAAAAAAGTTAGACGCCTAGATTACTCAAAGATATTTGTAGGTGACCAGATAGTATTTATTAACCAAGAAACAGGTGAAACGGTTAAATGCCTTGTAGAAAAAGTCACACTTTACAGTAATGTAAGGGAATTACTTATGGCGGAGGTTGTTGAGAATACGCTATCTAGTGGGGGTGATTTGGAATCGGGTATTAAATCAATCGAGGTTATTACTGATTATAAGAAAGTTATATCTTAAAAAGGTGTTTTTGCTTATAAATTAAAGTTAGTTTCATAGCCTTTACTTCGTTATTTAGTTCAAACCATAAATTGGGATAATGAAAATTATGTTGTTGTAACAACAAGAAATCATAGGGGTCAGGAGCAAGATGATATTATAATGTCACTGTTACAGAGTGAAGAGGTTGTGGTGATGGAGAAATAACTAGCCTCTATTAGAATGCTTATTTGAAGATACTTGCCAATAGTGGTATACAACATTTACAACAAAAAGGAGTGGAGACATAATAAACCTATGGAGGTAATGAAATGAAACCTGAAGAATTCGCTCGCAGAGTAGTGGAATTATTCGAAAAACGCCAAAGTGTATTTCAAAACAAGGTAAATGTTGAGGACTGGGTACCACAGTCATTTAATGCCCTAGGTAAGGCATGTTTCTTGTTTTATGTTACAAAATTGGATTATGCAATTAAGTCTCAACTTCTTTATGAAGGAGCCTTGAAGTTGATTGCTGTTAATCCAAAGTTCTTCTTACCATCCACAATTCTTGGTTTAACTGAGACTGAGCTAACTGAGTACCTAGCCACCTATATTAGACCGAGATACATAAACGAAGCAGTATTTCGTTATAAAGCGAACTCTCAAAAGTTAACGGAACAATACGAAGGAGATCCCCAGAGAATTTTTAATGATTCTGATGCTACAAAGGTGTTAAAAAGAATCTGGGAGTTTAGAGGTTTTGGTCCTAAAACTGGAAACCTTTTCTTCCGAGCTATGGTTACAACTTTTGGTATCATGTACTCAAATATCGATAAGGTCCTTCCTCCTGTTGATATGCATGATGTTCGTATTGCCAAGCTTCTAGGTTATGTAACAAACGATGATATGAGTGAAAGAAACGTTCAGAGGGTAAAGGAGCTATGGAATAAGGCATGTTTAGATGCTGGAGTTAATTGGTTAACTTTTGATAAAGCTTTGTGGCTTCTAGGTTCTGTAGGACGTCCTGAGACTAAGGAAGATATTGATAGACTATTATTGTTGTAAAAAAAATAAGGGATAGTATGTGACCTTCGTTCACACCTATCCCTTTTACATTTATGTAACCCTTTCAAGTATTGCCTCCACAACCTCCTTTATCGATTTAGCAATAAGGTCTGCAGATTGATCCAGCATAAGGTTACGAGACATTACATGACCTCCATTTGCACTATAGAGAGTGCTTTTGGAATCGTATAAAATCACGTATTTATCCAGACCTCTTGCATACCCTTGTAATGCTGCAGAACCCTGATCCATTTCGGCGCTATCAGCGCAAATTACCACTATACTTGCTTCATGCACATTTTTAAGATCTTGGTATCCTAACTTTAGTAGATCCTCCTTCGTCTGCACACTACCTAGTCTTCTAGGATCTAACCGCTGTGAAATGGTCACATTTACTTGATTACCAAGCTGCTCTTTGATCACAGTTGCTACTATGCGTGACCATTCAAACTGATTCCCACTGATCTCAAGATGCACGTTAGGCTTATCTACTTCTTGAGTAGTTACTGTCTTTACCTCCATGTTTTCTTTAAGATACGGCATCATTTGTGCAACCAACTCTCGGATGCATACGTGGATATGCTGTTAGGCTGTCGCTTCTTTTACCATAGGTTCTAAACAGGTTATTCACATTCTTAAGAATTTCCACTAGTAAATGCCTTTCACTTTCTTGGAGCGAAGTTGAATTAGTAAGTTTTTGCCTTATTGAAACTAATTCCTCTGAATTTTTTGAGGTAGTTATAAGAATATCTAAATATTCTGCTACTTCTTGGTTTGAAACAGTTTTACTTAGAAATAGTTCAGATATTTGCTCCAGTTGGGTATTCATAATTCCATATATTATTTCTTAGAATTCCTTCCTTTCTTGTTATCTTCTGTAAGTTCAAAAAACACAATAGGGTGTTTTTCACAGTAACTTCTTAAATCAGGCATATAACCCTGAAATCATATTTAAATTGACTTTATTAGAATAAATAAATTTATACATATGAAAATATCTATTTTTTTATGTATTTCTTATATATCTTGTCAATTTCTTGGACTTTGGTATTCCAACTATAAAACTTATCTATAATTTCCTTAGTACACTCATAATTATTTGATCTTTTGTATACCATCTTGATTTTTTCTGCTATATATTCAGGTTGTATTTCGTCTAAATATTCCAAGTTGGGTATAGAGTGATCTAAATGAAAGCCACTAGCAATTACTTTATTTCCGCAAGATAAAGATTCTAAAACAACTTTTGGTAACCCTTCATGTATGGATGGTAATACAAAAATCTCACAAGCCCGATAATATTTATCAATCTCCCAATAACTAATTGAACCTAAGAATTTTATCCTGTTTTCTAATTTATTAGTTTTTATTATTTCTTTAACTTTTAACTCCAAACTAGAATCCCATGACCCCCATAACGCTAAAACATATTTACTATCTAAGTGTGTTAAACTTTCTACAAGAAGATCTATATTTTTTCTTTTTGATAAACGACCCCCATTACAAATTATTACTGAATCTTTTGAAAAACCAAGATCAGCAACTAGACCCTTGTTTGTAAATTTGGCTATGTTAACCCCATTTTCAACTACATATATAGGTACTGAAGTCTTATAATTGCTTTCTAATTCTTCTTTGACATTAGTACTTACAGCTATAACAGCATCTGAAACATTCATAGACAATTTATCAGATAGTTTATGTAAAGGATATTCAAAATATTTAGCCAAAAAGCTCTGATGAGTATTTTGTTCTTTGATCTTTCTTTCTCTTATTAGTATGGGACCATGGTTTGTATGTATTAATGGTGTTTTATCAATAAAACCAAAAAGTTTTTTATAAAGTAACAACCAAATACCCATTTGTTGATGGTTATGAATAATATCAATCCCATAACGAATTTTTATATAGAAGTAAAAAGGTAATACAAATAACGAACTTGTTAAAAACGGACCGAATCCCTTTATAGCTCTTGGAAGATTATAGACAACCACATTTCTATTACATAAGGTATACACAAATTTTTTTTGTTTTAAGTTTTTACCATTTAGATTACCCGTAAGTACAAATATTTTGTTATCTTTATAATTACCTTGTGCAATTGTTAACTCGTACGGTCCAGGGGATAAACCATCTGAATTTACAGAAAGATCGGCAAAATCATATATTATTCTTAGAATATTCATAAAATACTTTTCATACGCTCATCAATTAAATTCAATAGATCTTCGTAAGATCTTTTATAGTCTATAATATTTCTATTTAATGATCTTGCTGATTTAAGAATGTATTCTTGAATTAATCTTCCAGATTCAAACTGTTTTTCTGTTAAGATTCTATTATGTGTAGGACCTTTCATAAAAGTTTTATGTAGTTCAGAGTCGTCTACTTTAAAATAAACCTCAACCACAAACAATTCTTTAGGATATTCTATAAATGTAGGAAATATTTGAGGACCTTCTAATACCGTACATTGTCTTTCAGTTTTAGTAAATTTGATATAAGTGTTAATAGCCTCACTACATGGTTTACTTTGCATATCCATTGCTTTATAAAGATCTTTTTTTGCTATATCGCTAGTCTTTAGTAACTCCCATAAGTCATAAGTATGTTTATGAAGATAAGGGTTTTCGTCTTCTCCGATAATGGATCTTAAAACAGATCTTACTAAAGCGGTATTCACATTATGCATAAATGGAATGTCTTTGCATAACTGTATTGCTGCTATAGACTTTCCTGTTCCACAGTAACCACCAATAAGCACTGTAAGTGGTGGAAGTTTCTCACCTTTGGACCATAACTCTTTATACTTTTCAATATTTTTATATTTCATACTTATACTAAATTATTTTCAGCTTGAAACCATAAACCCTCAGTATACAAACGCGCATTCGTTTCTAGCATTTCGCGTAATATTGTACCTGAGAATATCTTAGTCTGAATACCTACTAATGTAACCTTTTTATTATGAGTATTAGCATACTCAATTGCTTCATTTAATGCTTTAATATTAGTATCTGGTCTTAGAGAAATGTAGAAATGTATTGAAGGTAGTTTCATCGTATAACTAGTAGTTGGATCTTTATCTCGTAGTAATTCCATTCTTTTTATAAATGAATCACTCCCTATGCAATATCGAATTTTATTATCAGATAACTGTGCAAGCATTTTATACATAACAGCCTGTCCTTCTCCATCTGTAGAACCTGGATAATTAAAAACAGAAACAGTATTAGTATTATGAAAAACTCTGTGAATATCTTGTATTCTTAAACTAAAAGGACGAACTTTATGATCTTTAAATTTATTTTTATCGTATGTCCACAATACTACTCTCCCAGCTGCCTGATGCTTTGATATAGCATAATTACAAAAGTGTTTTACCGCTTCAACATGTCCGGAATGGGCAAAAGGTGTAAAACCCCCTGAATGTATATATAAAACCGGATTACTTGCAGAAAATATATCTTTATGCGTAATGATTAGTTCAAATAGCTTAGTAAGAAGGTTCTTATTAACAAAAGCCCCAAAATATTTTCTACTAAGATTAATATTATTAACTAATTCTTCGACATTTATCGGATTAATATTAAATAAATCAGATAAATTATTTAAAAATATTCTCGAAGTTTTATCTCTAAGCATGAACAGAGTCGGATTTATTGGATCAGGTGTAGCATCACGTATATCATGAAGTACTTCTAAACCTTTTTCAGCCAATGATACTAAAATCTTACCAGGCACATATTCCAAATAATCCAGATTTGTATGACCTAACAATGCATAGCGGATGTCTTCTTCGTATATGCTTAAATCTAATGAATTACTTAAAATATTATGTATCATTAACTTTTTCGTATCGGTTGCACCATCAAGCATATACACAGTATATTATTATAAATATAAAAGATGTAAAGTTCATTATATAAGGGAATTCTAGGTTTATATTGGGGTGACCGATGGGACTCGAACCCACGACATCCGGCTCCACAGGCCAGCGTTCTAACCACTGAACTACGGTCACCATAATAAAACAAGGTTAATGACTGCAGTAATAGCATTTCTACTCCGCAATTATATCAAACAATGCTTGATTTGAAGATAGATGAATATGATCTACTAAAAAGTCTGGATTCTCTTCCAGTTTGAAAAATCGAGGAATCTGTCACTTAAAGTAAATGTATATTTTTCTCCAATTCCTTCAATATATTTTGAAACATAGTAATTTGCATATGGATGATATAAAAAGATAACCGGAACCTGTTCCGTAACTACCTTTTGAAACTCATGATAATGCTTTATTCTTGCATCATTGTCATTGGCATTTCTTGCTTCTTCCAAAGCTCTATCTGAACGCACATGGGTAAACCCGCTAAGATTTAAGCCTGGAGCATCACTCTGTGTTGAATGCCAGTTAACATATCTGTCAGGATCTCTACCCACTTCCTGACCGTAGAATAATACTTCAAAATCTCTCTTATCAATTATCTGCTCATTTATTTGCATAGGATCTACTGTGTTTACTTCTACATGCAAACCGAGCTCATCTTCCCACATATCTGCAATTTTTCTGGCTAAATCCACATGTTCTTTAATATCTGGCACTGTAATCGTCAAAGATTTATTCAGGACTTCTTCCGGAAGTGCTTTATCATACTTATCAAAATCCAACGATGTATCAGTATATATACTTCTGCTGATCGGTCCTTCTACTGATATTCCACTATAGATAATAAGATCAGATACAGGGAGGGCTTTTTCCAATTTCTGTCTGAATTCTAAATCTGTAAGTTTCTCGTTTTTAAGATTGAAATAAAGGGCATAATAGACACCTTGCAGAGGATATTTATATATCTGGTAATTTTGCATATCTTTAATTTCATTAGCCAGAAATCCGTCAATTTCTCCTAGTTTGGCTGCTGTAAACAATTCATCTTCTACTGCATAGAAACGATAAGTCAGTTTACGGATATTTTCTTCAGAAGTGGTATTAAGTAAGGTAACCTGTTTAATAATCGGACCGCTTTTTTCCACTCTTAATACTCTGAATTTTCCACTGGAGATGGGAACTAAAGGATTATTGGTTTCTTCCGCATTGGCAGGCATAACCCCGACAGTCAATAAACTCAAAAACGGAGAAAACTTATTAGGTAATGTATATCTTACCGTAAAATCATCAACCCTGTCTGTTGCAACACCACTTAAATCTGATATTTTAAAAGCCGTATATATTAGATCATCCGAGGTAATAGGTTTTCCGTCAGTCCATTTCTGATTTTCCTTTAATTTTATTGTATATACCAATCCGTCTTCAGATATTTCCCAGGTATCAGCCAGATCTGGTACCAACGTACCGTAAATATCATATTTGAACAAACCCCTGTATATCAAACTGCTAATAGTTTTATCAGTCTGTGTAACTGTCTGAGACGGGAGAAATGACCTGGGTTGTCCCACAGCTCCCTCAATATAATTAGTAGAAGGCGAGATTGTGGCAATCAGAGATGAAATTGTAAATATTATACTTTGGAGTAAGTTCATGTTCAGTTGCTATTTTATCAGATTTTACGTCAACTTGATGAAAACAAGCTGATGTAGCAATATATATATTAATATATTTACTCGATTTATGCTTGCTAATTAGGCTAAAAGACTGGTAAAATGCTTTTGTTCTTTTTGTTCTAAGGTAATGGCCCCGTCGTCTAGCGGCCTAGGACACTTGGTTTTCATCCAAGAGATCGCGGGTTCGATTCCCGCCGGGGTCACCA
>DBRB01000003.1 GCA_002305475.1 candidate division WWE3 bacterium UBA1379
TGCTTATGTTATATCCTAATTAGCTAAGCTCAATGCAGCAAAGCCTGCCAAGATCTGCCCGACCTTTGTTTTGTGTTGGGCATTTTTTATAGCTGGGGGAGAATAAATATGAGGTTAAAGACAAAAGAAGAATTTGATTTTGCTAAGCCACAACTTCTTGAAACACGAAGTTTTGTCTCATACTGTCGAGATTCTTATATAGATTCGGGCAAAAAGTTATCAAATGTAAATCAAGCCTTTTTAGTGGTAACTATAAAAGATGAATTCTTAAGTCCTGTATTTATTGAAGAGAGTTCGGATAAAAATATCTCTTACGTCAGTCCTTTTTAAGATGTATATAAATGCCATACTACGAGGAAACGAGCTTGATAGCAAAAACGGTGTACTTGGGGCCGGTGTTATAAGCGAACACCAATTAAAAGACCGTGTAGATGAAATAAACGACAGCCGCGTCACACTTAAAAAACAAATCAGAGTTAAAGTTCAAAGAATAAATGACAACACGGTTAATGTTCCAGAGTCGCAACAAATAGATGCCTTTTGTAAACAAGCACAAAAGGTACTTTCATCCTTGTCTTTTAACTCAAAACAAGAGATACTACGAAATGTTTTGGAGAAGGTAATAGCCGCACAGGAAAAGATAGAAGGTTATGGCTATCTACCTATCCAGGAGGGATCATATGTCGAGCTCAAATCTATCAATAGGAATAATCGGACTTCCTAATGTTGGAAAATCCACACTGTTTAATGCACTGCTAAAAAGACAGGTTGCTTTGGCAGCCAATTATCCATTTGCCACAATTGAACCAAATGTTGGGATAGTGGATGTTCCCGATGAACGATTACAAAAATTATCCGAAATAGTAAAAAATGAATATGGACAAAGAAAAGGGGATAGGGAAATCCCCGAAAAAGTAGTTCCAGCTGTAGTAAATTTCTATGACATTGCAGGATTAGTTAAAGGAGCATCACAAGGTGAGGGACTGGGAAATCAGTTTCTAAGTCATATAAGAGAAGTTGATGCCATAATCCAGGTAGTGCGGGCATTTACTGATGATGGTGTGATAAGAGCAGGTTCAACCACGCCGGAGAATGATATGGAAATAATTAATACCGAGTTGATTTTAGCCGATTTACAAAGTCTCAATAAAAGAATCGAGCACTTTGAACCCGAACTTAGAAAATCAAAAACTCCCGATAACACAAGAAAAATGGAATTATATCAACAGATTAGAAAACTTCTTGATGAAGGTAAGCTTGCATCCACTTTGGAGCTAAACGAGCATGACAATACCTTGATAAAAGATCTTAATTTACTAACTTTAAAGCCTATGATTTATGTAATAAATATAGATGAAGATGACTTGAGTACGAAAAGCATTCAGAATCACAATACTATTGATGATAAAACGATTTATTTAAGCGCAAGGATTGAATCAGAATTATCCTCACTCAGTGAAGAAGACTCGAAAGCTTACATGAAAGAGATCGGTATTATAGAAAGCGGATTGGATAAAGTAATTAGAACTGGATATGACATTCTTGGTTTACAGACTTTTTTTACCGCAGGACCCAAAGAGGTCAAAGCCTGGACAATAAAAAAAGGTTCTAAAGCTCCTCAGGCAGCCGGAGTAATCCATACCGATTTTGAAAGAGGGTTTATATCAGCAGAAGTCATCTCCTATGAGGATCTTGTTTCCTCGGGAGGATGGAAGAATGCCAAAGACAAAGGGCTGCTTAGAATAGAAGGGAAAAATTACGTTATGAGGGATGGGGATGTAGTAGAGTACAGATTCAGTGTATAGTGTAATAAACCCGTCAGATAGCCGGAAGTTGCTTTTATCCTAAGTTTACGCTAATATTCACAAGTCCGCGATAGAAGTCCAAGGTTTCTGGGTTTCAGAATGCTTGACTATGTCTAATAAAAATAGACATCATGGGCTTGCACACGGCAATATTAGTTCATATAATTGTCAAACATAGGGTGGAATAATCCCTCTGGATATTAAAAAAATGAAAAATTACGAAATAATGACAATAGCAAAAATAAGTATAGGTGAAGATGGTGCCCGAAGCCTATCTAACTATGTTAAAGACCTGATCAGCAAGTTCAAAGGCAAGGTACTGAATAATGACTTCTGGGGAAAAAGAAAATTTGCCTATGAAATCGGCGGAGAAACTGAAGGATTTTACGATATTATTTCATTTGAAATGCCGGTTGAACAGCTTTCAAAATTTAAACAAAAATTAAGTCAACAGGAAAATTTATTAAGGTATTTAATTACAGCTGAATAATCAGCGGGAGGACATGGGAGATGTCGAGAAGCGTAAATAAAGTTATATTAATCGGAAACCTCACCAAGGATCCGGAAGTAAGATACACCCCTCAGGGAAGTGCAGTCGCCAGTTTTGGGCTTGCTACTAACAGAGAGTGGACTATTGAAGGCAACAAAAAAGAAGTTGTAGATTTTCACAACCTGGTTGCCTGGAATAAACTTGCCGAATTATGCGGACAGCTTTTGAAAAAAGGCTCCAAAATCTATGTAGAAGGCAGATTGCAGACCAGAGACTGGGCTACAGAAGACGGTCAGAAGAGATACAAGACTGAAGTCGTAATCGATGAAATGATTGTTTTAAATAACAAGCGACAAGGTTTTGATCAGGAAACCGAAGATTTGGATGTAGAAACAGAATCCGGTGAAGACACAGCTACAAATTTGGATGATATTGATTTGGATCAAGTTTTATCAGAAGGAACTAGCGAGTAATGCCGAAAGCAAGAAAAACCACAGCAAAACCGAAGATGAAAAAGGCTACAGTCTGCTACTTTACACAGACTAATTCAAAGCCTGATTACAAGGACGTATTAGTCTTAAAAAGATTTATCTCCGAAAGAGGTAAGCTATTGCATAAGAACTATACGGGGTGTACTGCTCATAACCAAAGACTTTTGTCTAAGGCTGTAAAAAGAGCCAGATATATGGCTTTATTGCCTTATACAGACAGACACGCTCTGTAATCTCATTTTCTTTTACTGGAAATTAACTACCGCGGGAGAAATCCCGCGGTACTTTGTTTATCTCTACAATCATTAAAAAATGCATACATTATCTCATTTTTAGTTAAAAGTATCTTAATAATATGGGTTTATATATGGTAGCTTAGGCTGATATTTGATATTATTTTGATATGCTTGCCCTACTGTCCATATACTTCGGCTCGTCTGAAGCGGTATTTGTACATATCGACGAGAATAGAAACGTCAAAAACTGGAAGTACCCATATATTTCCACCAACGAAGCATTCATCTCCGATCTGGTCAAGCTTGCATCAAAAGAAATGAAAATAAAAATTGAGGAATGCGATATTCTTCAGACAGGTTTTCCTGAAGTACCAGGAGGTTTTTTGAATCCTAAACTGGTTATGACTCTTGATCGAGTAGCATCCATATTAAATAATTGGTTTTCCGTCTATGCAAATAACTTCCAAATCGTATCTCCTAACGGGTATTTATCGGATATAGAAATGGTAAGAATGGGGTATGAAGATATAAACTCACTGTCCAACCTGGTGTTGTATCGGCAGGTTATTCAGACCGACAGCTTTGATCAGATGAGTGTTGATCACTTAATCCGTTTCTATCCACCCGCACTAACTACACCCGATAGTCCAAAACCAATCATATTCAGCGGAGATAGGTTCAGTACTGCATTTAAAGGCGATACTGCATCCTATCTTTTCATGTGTGACTTAGTAAAAACTCCTGGAGTATATGAGATTAAAATGGACAATAACAATATGCTCGCTCCTTTAACCTTGGCAATGGATTACAACAACGGCCTGAAAGATCTTCTTTTGGATTATCCGTTTACAAATATCGGCACTATGGTTAATGCTCCAGGTGCGGTGGAGTGTCTGGTAGAAACAGAGGAGGGTACCTCCCAGCTTTTAGACGTTTCTTCTGATGATCTTTTTATCCTTCCGATGGCAAGCGGAAGCAATACCAGAGTCCTTATTAAAAACAATATTCTGGGTACTACGGAGAGAGTGATAAACGGAGGAAAACTCGGTCTAATCATTGATACAAGAAATAAGACCGACAAGAAGTATTTCAATAAAGGATATTTTGAAAAACATCTGAAAAAGTGGGAGGAGCGTATCACGGAGTCATTATGTACATACCAGTAATTCAAAAAATACAATTTAAAAATGATGTTTTGTTAGAAAGAGCTCTTCCGGTTAAAGGGTATTTAACCGTGAAAGTAGGGGATAGTGTTCAGCCTTTTACCAAGCTGGGTATGTCAAAAGTTTCCTATAAGAAAGTACTGATTGGTGAAGATTTCAAAGTAACCAGAAATAAGAAAATCGGCGGGTATTTTTATGAAGGGGAAAAAGTTGGAACTGCTAAATCCCATAAATTCTATGCCCCGTTTTCCGGATATCTTCAAAAAGAGGGAAATGACTATGTTTTTTGGCAGGAAGAAAGAGATTTCTGGCTGCTATCTGGCGCGTGGGGAACAATAATTGATATTGTGAAAGACAAATCAGTTTTGATAAAAACTCCGGTTACTGATATAAAATTTGCCTGTAGTACGATGGGGGATATCTCAGGTGAACTGATAGTTTTCCCCAATCCCGAAGAAGCTTTAATCAAGGAATATTTTGAAAATCTGTCAAAAAGTATGTTTGGAAAAATCATTTACGTTGGAGAGTTCCTAAGTACAGATGTTTTAAAAAGAGCAATAGAGTTGGGGGTTTTAGGATTAATGGCGGGAGGTGCAGATAAAGCTTCTTTAACTTTAGCTAAGGAAAGTGGGATATTTTTGGGGTTATTTACCGGATTCGGTCAGGTTTCAGTACCGCATCAGATATTTGAAATTCTTAGGGGGGTGTCCAGCAGATTTATCTTTATCTCAGGAAAAGAACGTCTACTTAGGATTCCGTCTCCTGAAAACTTTAAAGAGGGAACTAAAGATTCCACCGGATCGACCTTAAAAAAGTTAGCTAAAGGTATTGAAGTGATAGTCCTTCAAAAACCATATTTTGGGAAAATCGGAATAGTTGACAGTGTTTCTGAATCTAGTATATTTGTAAGGTTCTCGGAAAAAGAAGAGACTGTTCAGGTTTTTATTCCAAACGTTCTGGCTCTTCAATAATTATGTCAAAAGTTGATAGGTTTCAACGTATTTTTATAACTTTACTAGTTGCCGTTTCCTTTTTTTACGGAGGATACTATTTTGGTCAAAGAGGTTATGTCTTTCAGGTTAGAAAAAATCCTCCTAAGGTAGAAATCATAAACAAGTCCCCCTCTAGCAAGACCGTTGATTTCTCACAATTCTGGAATGTGTGGGAGATGGTCAGCAATGATTATCTGGAAAGACCGGTTGATGCACAAAAGATGTTACACGGTGCCATTTCAGGAATGGTGAACTCTTTGGGAGATCCTTACACTTCATATTTACCTCCCGATGTAAATAAGGCAGTTAATGATGCTATTAACGGATCCTATGAAGGTATCGGGGCAGAACTTGGAATCAGAGATGGTCAGTTGATTGTTGTATCACCTCTGGATGGCTCACCGGCAAAAGAAGCGGGAGTTAGACCGGGTGATCGAATTCTGGAAATTGAAGGGTCGCCTACCATTGCTATCACACTAAATGAAGCTGTGTCGAAAATCAGAGGGGAAGCGGGTACGATCAGTACATTAAAACTTCAAAGAGGTGAAGAGGAACCGTTTACAGTAACTATTCAGCGTAGGGAAATCAGTATAGCCAGTGTTACCTGGGAAGACAAAGGAGACGGTAATCTGTATATCAGGGTAAGCAGATTCGGCGGTGATACCAATAAAGAATGGTCTAAAGCTGTTAGTGAAGCAAACGTCAAGATGAAAGAGCTGGATACTGTAATAGTTGATGTGAGAGGTAATCCTGGTGGCTATCTTCAATCTGCTGTCTTTCTGGCAGATGAATTCATTGTGAAAGGTCCGATTTTATGGCAGGAATCCGCACTTGGTGAGCAGACTCCTATGAACGCCGAAAGAAAAGGGGTTTTTGAAAATATACCCGCGGTATATGTTTTGATTGATGAGGGAAGTGCATCTGCTTCTGAAATCTTAGCCGCCGCCTTAAGAGAAACAGTAGGAGCAAAAATTGTGGGGATGAAATCATTCGGTAAGGGTACTATCCAGGACGCAAAAAATTTCAATGATGGAAGCGGAGTTCATATCACAATTGCGAAATGGCTGACACCGAACAAAGATTGGGTTCATAAGAAGGGAATTGAACCTGATGTAAGTGTCCAGAGAACAGAAGGAGATTTTGAAAACGGACAAGACACACAGTTGGAGAAAGTGTTAGAATTGGCTAGGGAAATATAGTTCCCTGCCGATGATAGCAGTCGGAAGAAGGCTGCCTGATAGTTTAAAAAAAGGAGGATATCATGAGTGACAGATCCAGAAGAACTTTTGGGATAATTACTCTACTATTATTTCTATATATCATAATTCAGTCCGGAGGTGGATTTGACCGTTTGGGAGTTACGATCTCCAGATATTTCCGCGAACTTATACCTCAAAGAAGAACCCTTTCCAATGGCTCAGGAAATATACTCAGACAGGAAGTAGTGCAGGAAGAATCCACGGTTATTGATGTAGTGGAAAGAGTATCCCCGGCTGTAGTATCTGTAGTAGTAAAAACCGTTAACTTTGATGTATTTACCGGTCCCACCGCAGCGGAAGAGGGTATCGGTACCGGATTTATTGTTGATGCCAACGGATTAATAGTCACCAACAGCCATGTTGTAGACAATGTGGACGGTGAGTATTCGGTGGTCTTAAAAGATGGCACAACGTATGATGTGGAAAGGATAAACCTTGATGAGCAATCTGATCTGGCAATTATCGAAATAAATGCCCGCGATCTGCCAACTGTGGAATTAGGTGATTCAGACAGTTTGAAAGTAGGGCAGAATGCTATCGCAATAGGTAATGCATTAGGAAAGTTTCAGAATACCGTCACCATCGGGGTGGTATCAGGTATAGCCCGTGAGTTAACAGCTACTTCAGGTTTTGGCGGAGCTCCTAAAACATATGAAGGAGCTATACAGACAGATGCTGCATTAAATCCCGGAAACAGCGGTGGTCCTTTGTTAAATTCTGCTGGTCAGGTAATCGGGATTAATGTTGCCACTACCAGAGGGGCGGATAATATCGGATTTGCTATTCCTGTTAATACACTTAAGCCCATTCTTGAAGGGTATCTGGCAGAAGGTAGAATTGTCAGACCCTATATCGGTATTGAATACACCATGATCACTCCTGAAATTGCTCAATTAAGAAGAATGCCGGAAGGTGCTTTCGTATCAAGAGTGCTGGCAAATTCTCCGGCTAGAAAAGCAGGTATTGAAAGAGGGGATATCATTATTCGTTTTGACGGTAAAGACCTCGGTGCTGAAGAATCTTTGTCAAATCTTATTAGGGAGAAGGAAGTAGGGGATACTATTGATGTGGTGGTTGACAGGCAGGGGAAACAGACAACTATTAGGGTTACACTGGAAGAAGCTCCTGAAAGATAGGTTTATGCCTGTATTTATGCACAGGCATTTACAATCTCATCAATTTCTCCGTTCATAACGGCGGGGATGTTATGGAAGTTTTTGTTGATTCTATGATCCGTTATTCTGTCCTGAGGCCAGTTGTATGTTCTGATTTTTTCGGATCTTTCTCCGCTTCCCACCTGTTCCATTCTTAAGTCCGTAATACTTTTTACCTGTTGTTCCTGCATCATGTTATACAACCTGGATTTCAGGATTTCCATGGCTTTTTCCCGGTTTTTCATCTGGTATCGTTCCTCCTGGCATTCCACAACGACCCCGGTGGGAAGGTGGGTAAGACGTACGGCGGTGGAAACTTTGTTGACATTTTGACCTCCGTGTCCGCCTGCTCTGAAAAAGTCCATTTTTACATCTTCCGGTTTGATTTCAATATTAACTTTTTTTAATTCTGGAAGAACTGCAACCGTGGCGGTAGAAGTATGAATACGACCTCCCGCTTCAGTGACCGGGACGCGTTGAACTCTATGTACACCCGATTCGTTTCTTAACAGGTTGTATACATTTGATCCTTTGATCTTCACGGTTACGGTTTTAATACCCCCGACTTCATTTTCGGAATAGAATAACTCTTCCGTTTTGTAATTCTTTCTTTCTGCATGTCTCATATACATTCTATAAAGATCAAAGGCAAAAAGAGCTGCTTCATCTCCTCCTGTGCCGGCTCTGATTTCCAGTATTGCCACATTGGGATTGATTACATTTTGGGAGTTGTTATCTGTACTATCTGTATCCTCATAATTTCCGTCAAGGGCATTGAGGGATAATTCAAGATTGGTGATTTGTTTATCAAGATTAGAAATTTCTTCCTGATATAACGCTTTCATGTCAGGGTTTTGTTCGTTTGACAATAGGGCATTTGTCTCATTGATTTGAGACTTAATCTGTTCTATTTCATTTTTAAGATTCATTCTCAACTGATCCATAATTATTTCCTTTCCAACTAGGTATTAATGCCTACACAAGTTGATATTATAACTTTTCAAGCCAAATTACACTACTTAAGAAGATCTGTTACTCTGGTGAAGTGCCTGACATTATGAATAGCTGCCAGCCTTAATGCCGTATTATCTTTGATTTTAAACAGGTGGTGAAGATATGCTCTGGAAAAGTTTTTGCATGTGTGACAGTCGCAGTATTGATCAATAGGGGACTGATCCGTTTTATAAATACTTTTTCCGATATCCAAAAAACCGAATGTCTTCTTATCATTTAAAACATCCTGATCTACCTGATTATTGTTAAATACATACAATCTTTGATGTCTGGCATCTCTGGTAGGTAAGGTGCAGTCAAAAATATCCCATCCGAATTTTCTTAAGGTCACTATATCATGTGGTTTTCCAAATCCCAGAGCGAACTTTATGGATTCTTTTGGGAGGTTATCAGCAATATACTGGGATATTTCCAGGTCCAGTCCGGTTTCCTCTTTGATGGCATATCCGCCAAATCCATAAGCATCAAAACCGATATTTATAAGCTCTTCGGAGCAACGTTTTCTTTCTTCCTTACTGTAACCTCCCTGTACAACTGCCAGAAGAAGAGGTTTTTCACCTTCTGACAGATTTCTACTGTCGCATTCCTCCTGATATGTTTTTTTACACTGTTTAGCCCAGAGAATTGTTCTGTCTACCGTTTCTCGTATTATTCTTTGTGGAGCATCGGGAGGGGTAAAATCATCCAGACAGATAACAATATCTGATCCTATACACATTTGTGTAGTAATTGACTGTTTTGGGGTAAAGACCTGTTTTCTTGTAGTCCCGATGGTGAAAATTACACCTTCATCAGTAATTTTTCCCTTATTTCCATTTCGATGAATCAGAGAAAAGACCTGCCATCCTCCCGAATCGGATGTCACAATACCGTGATAATTCATCATATTTTTTATTCCCCCGATCTGATCTAATATTTCCAGTCCGGGATTGTCTGCCAGATGAAGTGAGTTAACAACCACACCTTCAACGCCTGCCTGACACAGATCAGTTGAATCCAGGGATTTTACCACTCCTCTGGTGGCATCCGGAAAGTAGAGAGGAGCAAGATAGGATTTCTGTTTGATAAGAATCTCTTTCACGAAAGAATTGTATCATTAACCTTGATAAAGCGAGGGTTGAAGAAAATAGGTGTAAGGTTACTCTTTTTCTTCCTCTTTTTTAGCTTCTTTCAAAAGTTCTTTTAGTGATACTTTTGGAGCCTGCTGGTTTTTTACATCCCTAGCTTTTTTGCTTTTACCCGGCTTGGCGGATTCTTTTTTGGCTTGTGCTTCCTTCATTTTCTTGTTGAATTTATCAATTCTTCCCTCTGTATCAACAAATTTCTGTTGTCCTGTATAAAAAGGATGGCAATTACTACAGATTTCCACGGTTATATTTTTCAGAGTGGAAATAGTGGTAAAGGTATTGCCGCAAACGCAGGTTACAACCGTATCCGTATAAACTTGTGGATGAATGTTCTTTTTCATAGCAGGCGCTAGTATATCAAGTATTTTTCTTTTCGGCAATTATTACACCGATGGCAATCAATAATCCTCCTATGATCATATATAGGTTAGGAATTTCCCCTAAAAGAATATAGGCAACCGGAAATGAGAAAATTATGCCGGCATGGGCGATGATTGCTGAATCACTGACTTTTCCTTCTACTAAAGCCCATTGATAAAGGGAGTAGGCAACTATTGATGATATCAGAGACATATACAAAATCCCCAGAATTCCTCTGAAACTAATGGCTGCTAGTGCAAATCCCAACTTTTCATACGAAAAGAAACCTTCAAGTAAGGCAAGCGGGGTTACAGTGGCTAATCCGACATAAAATGTGACACCGATAATCATAAACGGAGAATATGTCTGATGCATGGGTTTAATGTGAATAAAACTCAAGGTTTTCTTAAGTAGGGTGGATCTGTTTCCCATACTCATTTTTGACCACACAGTATAAATAACCCAAGTAAATGAATAGAGTACTGCTAGGAAGTTGCCGAATAATCTTTTTAGAGTGTCCGTGTTTGTATTAGACGAAAGTAATGGCTCCAACATGACGATGACCGTTCCTATTGAAGCAATAATCATACCGGCTTTTAACCCGGAAGTAATTTTTTCTTTATAGAAATAATGTCCTGCAGCAATGGTAAGAACGGAAGCAAAAATTCCGATAATCACAAAATCAAGTACGCCTGTGTAATCAAGCGCGATAAAAGTGATGACCAAGGATGTCTGGGAGAATAATCCTAATAGAAAGAAATTTTTCAGATCCTTAGGGTGTAATTTATTTTGTGCATTCGTGAAAATAATATAAGGAAGAAGCACTATACAGACTATTAAAAATCTTAGAAAAAGAAAGGTGATAGGGGGGACGAAATCCAAGGTGTATTTAATGATCGGGTTGGCGGCTCCCCAGATAAGATTTACTATCAAAAAAGCCAGAATTGGAGCTGATTGGTTATTATTCTCGGCAGTTATAGTCTGACGCCTGGTTGAGATGGCAGTTTTGGGCAGTCTTTTCGGTCTCATTTGATTATTCTAACTCAGACAACATGTTTTCAAAAGAGATGGTTTTCTGAGTTTTATTCTCCATGTTTTTTACTGTAAGAGTGTTGTTTTTTAATTCTTCTTCTCCGATGATTAGTACACACCATGCATTCTTTTTATCAGCATATTTTAGCTGTTTATCTAGCTTTGTCTGTTCCATCCAAGTAAAGACGTTTTTACCGCTGTTTCGCAATACTAAAGCAACTTCCAGTGACTTATTTAGAAATTCAGGATTATCCGAAGGCCAGAGTGCTACAAAGTAATCAATCCGGGATGGAAACTGAGGAAGAAGATTCCAGCCTTTAAGAAACTCCAGAAGGGTATAGTCTCCCAGAGCGAAACCGGTAGAAGGTAGCGTATAGTCTCCGAAAATGTTAATTAAACGGTCAAATCTCTCGCCGCCGAATAGGGATCTTCGGTTCTTAGGGTTTTTATCAAATACCTCATACACCAGCCCGTCACTGTAATCAAAACCCCTAATTATTGTGGGGTCGAATCTTACGAATTTATCCAGATTATTTTGATTTAAAAGTTCAAATAGTTTGTTAATGGTTTGAATTCCAGGATTATTCTTATCAATATCCAGTGAGTCATATGTAGCATATAAGAAGTTTTCAATGATTGTAATTTGATTCTCATTTAGGCCAAAGTCTTTCAGGGATGCAAAAAAGTCATCCTGTGTCATTTTACTTCGTTTGTCCATCATTCTTCTAACTTTTACCTGCAGATTCTGATCAAGATCCATCTGATTTTCAAGCAGTCCGCTTATAATCCTGCGGTCACTAACTCTTATTTCGTACATATTTTCATCAGCACCGAAAGCTTTCATCAGATCAGCGATCAAGGAAAAGATTTCCAGATCAGCTTCCACGCCTTCTATCCCAAATATATTTGCTTCCAGCTGATAAAACTCTCTACCTCTTCCCATCTGTGGTTTTTCGAATCTCCAGTTATTTCCTATCATAAACCACTTAATCGGCTGGGGGATTTCCTTGTACCTTTGAGCAATCATTCTGACTGTTCCAGGTGTCAGCTCCGGTCTGACCGCAAGTTTTCTTCCACCCTTGTCTTCAAGCCAGAAAAGCTGTTCATTTACTATTTCCTCACCGGTTTTTGCGGAAAATATCTCCAAAGGTTCCAGAATAGGGAAGTCATATTGTTCAAATCCGTATTGTAGACAGACTTTTTTCCATGTCTCATAGAAATAGTTTTGCACCCGCATATCGTCCGGGTAAAAATCTCGTGCTCCTTTATATGGTTGTGTTGATAACCTCTGGTTTTTTCCTGTCATACAGGTATTTTACAGGTTTATGGGTAAATTTGCGAGTTGTTTTACTATCTAATTTTTTATCTTTTTGCTATCAAAAACAAAACTAGACTAAAACTTTTTTCTGAGATAGTATAACCGCATGGAAATCACATACATAGGACACTCATGTTTCAAAATTAAAGGTAAAGAACTAACACTGGTTATCGATCCGTACGATCCCGCACAACTTGGGATTAAACTTCCGAAACTGGAAGCCGATGTCGTACTGGTGTCTCATGATCACTTTGATCATAATTATGTGAAAGGGGTAAACGGCTATAGCCTTTTGATTAGTGGTCAGGGTGAGTATGAAAAACAGGGGATGTTTGTATACGGTATTGAAACATTCCATGATGATAAAGAGGGGAAGGAAAGAGGTGGTAATGTGATGTATGCTATCGAACTAGATGGTTTCACAATATTACACACGGGCGATCTTGGACATGAGTTATCTACGGAAACTTTGGAAAAAATTCCCAATATTGATGTATTGATGGTGCCGGTAGGAGGTGTATATACCATAGATGCGGAAAAGGCAGTGAAGGTGATTTCGGATACCGAACCCGGTATTGTTATACCGATGCACTATTCAGAAAAAGGTTCTAAAAATGCTGATCTATTGGCTCCTCTTGATAAGTTTCTGGATGAAATGGGTGTTGAAGGAAACGGAAAAACAAAAACAATGGAAAAACTTAAAATATCAAGCAGAAATGATATACCGTCCGAAACTGAAGTAATCGTTCTCGAACCGCAACACTAAATATTTTAACATACAGATGTTAATATGTATCTATTGGGATTATCAATTTGAGCCTGTATGCCGAAAAACAAAGAAACTTTAAAAACCCCATATGATCTTGATGCTGAAAAATCCGTTATTGGAGCATTACTGATTGATCAGGATGCCATAGTTAAAGTTGTTGAGTTTCTAAAACCCTGTCATTTTTACAAACAATCCCACAGTAAAATCTATGAAGCAGTAATGAATTTGTATGAAAAAAGAGAACCAGCCGATATGATCACGGTTCCTGGTGAATTGAAGAAGATGGGCGTACTTGATGAATGCGGAGGTGTGGCATATCTTACCGATTTGATAAATATTGTTCCTACAGCAGCAAATATTGAATTTTATGCCCGCTTAATCAAAGACGATTCAACAAAACGGGAGTTAATGGGTGTGGCAAACCAGATTGGTGAGATGGTTTATGAGGAATCCGATGTCACAAATCTATTGGATCGTTCCGAACAATTATTATTTTCCATATCACAAGACAGGGTAAAACAGGATTTTGTTCCCGTAAAAGATACGCTGGAAGTTACTTTTGAGCGTCTTGATGAACTGTCAAAGAAAAGGGGAGCATTGCGCGGGGTACCTTCTGGACTTAAAAGTTTAGATAAAATGCTTTCCGGACTGCAGAAAGAAAACCTGATCATACTTGCCGCAAGACCGTCCGTAGGTAAATCTTCTTTGGCTATTAATATGGGTCAGTATGCTGCAGTCAATTTTAAAATTGGTGTAGCAGTCTTTTCGTTGGAAATGGGTAGGGAATCCTTAGTGGATAGAATGATATCCGCACAAGGAAATATTGATAACTGGAGAATTGCTACAGGTAATTTGGAAACAGAAGATTTTGAAAAATATAGTATAGCAGCAGGAGAGCTAGCAGAAGCCCCGATTTATATTGACGATACACCCGGTGTCAGTGTGATGGAAATGCGTACGAAAGCAAGAAGACTGCAGGCGGAGCACGATATTGGACTTGTGATTGTTGACTATTTACAGCTTGTACGGGGAAGAAATTTGGAAAGCCGAGTACAGGAAGTATCCGAAATATCCCAAGCTTTGAAGAATCTTGCCCGAGAACTCAAGGTGCCTGTTTTGGCGTTGTCGCAGTTGTCCCGTGCAGTAGAGCAAAGAGGGGGGGATAAGAAACCTCAATTGTCAGACCTCAGAGATTCTGGTTCTATTGAACAGGATGCGGATGTGGTGATGTTTTTGTACCGACCAAACGAAGATGACCGAGAAAACTACATGTTATTAGTAGCAAAACATCGTAATGGGGCTACCGGTGAAATTCCGTTATTCTTCAGAGGTGATAGAACCAAGTTTTATGAAGTTGAAAACCGTAGCTAGGGTCTACCCTAGATCATCCCTGTATTTGTTGTCATATTAACTAACCACCTGTGATTTATTATAACCGATTGGTACTTTCTTGTAACAACTCTATAAAGTAGGGATAAACCCGGGTTTATCCTTGGAAATCTTCTTATATTCACATTCAATAAATAATGAAAATTGTTCAATATGTAATTACAAGGAAAAAGAGGGTCGAACTAGGTTGATCCCTAAATGGTGCCGTGGGAGAGAGTCGAACTCTCACGGGAGTTGAATCCCAGTGGTTTTTGAGACCACCGCGTATACCATTCCGCCACCACGGCATGAAGCGTCAATGCATATTATACCCAATCTTTGAGGTGATCAACAGTAAATAAGAAAGCGGCCAATTATTATTTGACCGCTTTAATAGGTTAATACATAAGAGGTGAGATTACCGCTTATCTGATTATGCTTGTAATAGCATCTGAAATCTGTAGTTTCAAGTCTTCTTGCTTTAATCTTGCATCCACTACCCGAAGTTTTCGCATTCTTTTCGTCAGACTTTTAACTGTTTCAAACCGATTAGTAACAATTACGATAGGTTTTTTAGTCTTTGCCAGTTGGGTGATTACACTATCCGGTAAAGTTAATGATAATGCTGCATCTTCACTAGCTTTTTCGCATACAATCACCAATAGTTTGTCTTTACTGTTAAATACCGAAGGATTGTAATTGGCCTTATTACTTATGGTGAAGTATGTGAAGAATCTGATTCCTAACTTTCGCAGAACCGCTTCGATAAAATTAAAGTCTGTACCTAATGGCCTGATAATAACCCCAAGGTGTTCGTTCAGATTGTTACCACTTTGGTTCATATCTGCTCTCCTTATTGTTAATATGTAATGGTGCTGACTTTTCTGCTACGAAGCATATCACATCAGGTTATGAAAGGTATAGATGTAAAAAGTAGCAAAAATCTGTATAATGCTTCGGTATGTTAATTGCTACAGACTTAAAAACAGGAACTATATTCAAGGAGGACGGATATCCGTATCAGGTAGTTAAATATGAACACACAAAAACAGCCAGAGCAGGTGCAACGGTTAAAGTAAAAGCACGAAACCTGGTTACTGGTGCAGTTTTAGAAAAGGGGTATCTGGGATCAGCTAAAGTGGAAGAAGCTGATATTTCAAGAAGAAATGCCCAATACCTATATAAAGATAACGGATATGTATTCATGGATCCTCAATCTTATGAACAAATTACAATTTCGGCTGATGTATTGGGCGATCAGGTGAAGTTTTTGATGGAAGGTGAAAATGTAATTGTGATGTATTTTGAAGGACGTCCGGTTTCCGTCGATTTACCTATATCAATGGTATTCGAAGTTACCTACACAGAGCCGGGATTTAAAGGTAACACAGTATCCAATGTCTTAAAGGATGCAACTTTAAATAACGGAGCAACTGCAAAAGTGCCGACATTTATTAAAATCGGGGATAAAATAAAAGTAGATACTCGTACCGGCGAGTATGTATCCCGGGCTTAATTTCCGGTAGAACATCATAATGGATATTCAACAAGTAATTGATATCAAAGGTTTTTCTGTTCCGACCATTCTCCTTTTTATGCTGGTAGGGTTCTTTACTTTGAGTTTTGTTTTCTGGCGGCTAGGGAAGAAAGAAGGGTTTGATGAGGAAAAGCTCTTTGATCTTTTATTGATCAGCCTGGTTTTATCTTCAGGTGTATTAAAGGTAGATCCACTGATAGTTATTACGATTATAATATTTGCAGTTTATCTTAGGTCATATTTTTGGAAATGGTCCACTTTTAGAATTCTGGACGTCTATTCCTTAGCATTGATGTTAGGTGTTGTTCCTCCGGTAATCGGTTATTCAATAATCTATAATCAACCGTTATACATTATGTTTGTTCCTGCATTAGCTATTATGTATATGTTTTTCTCACGTATCCGTAACATAAAAATAAAGTCGGGTTATTCATTTTCACTTATTCTGTTATTCGCGATAGCGTTTGGGTTGATATTAAGCAGAGATACTAAGCATTTGCTTTTTTATTCCGTGTTATTTATCATAAGCCTAGCAAACATTTATTTAAGAGAAAGAAAAGAAATGGCCACACCTAATTTACCATTAAATCTGATCAACAAATTAAGAAACGATTTACTAACTAAAAGAAAAAGATTAAAAATTGAACAGAAAGTATTGATAAAAGAAGACCCATATATGGAAGCTGATAGGACAGGGGATAACGCGGAATTGATGGATGAAGCTATACTTGAAGATCACTCAAAAGAGGTTCATGACGTGGTAAAAAGTTCAGTAGATAGCATGTTGATGCAGGTCAGGAAAGCTTTAGGTAGAATGCGTATAGGTAAATACGGTATGTGTGAAGTTTGCGGAAAATCTATCGATCCGGCACGACTGAAAGCTTATCCTGAGGCGACAACCTGCGTAGAACATGCGCCTAAGAATTAATATATAAGTTAAATGGTACAAAACTGCCAGTATTTTCTATTTGACTATATTCCATCAGCATACTTTTTAATCATCGCGTCTCTAATTTTGTTTAATATATGGTTTTTCAGACAAAAAAGTATATCATGGATAGCTTATTTTCTGGTAGTTGGCGGTTCCTTGTGGAATTTATCCGAAAGAATAATGAATAAAGGCTGTGTTAGAGATTACTGGGATTTCTTTGGTTTATTCATATTTAATGCTGCGGATCTGATGATCATATTCGGACTAGTGATTGTTTTTTGCTTGCACAATAAAAAAAGTGTACTATTTACAAAGGAGGACTTATCATGAGCAAAACAGTATTAATAGTTGAAGATGAAGCCGATATCAGGGCACTATATTCTGAAGTCTTACGAGACGCAGGTTTCAACGTCATAGAAGCTCCGGACGGTACAACGGGACTGGATAGGGCAGCGGAAGGTAATTGGGATATTCTTTTATTGGATATTATTCTTCCCGGAAGTGACGGCGTAAACGTCCTGAAAAAGATTAAGGCTAATCCGGCAATAAACAACAAGCCGATCATTTTATTAACAAATTTAGGTGTAGAACACGTCATTAATGAGTGTTTCGAGATAGGGGCGGACGGATATTTAATTAAATCTGAAATCACACCCGATAAGATAGTTGAGGAAGTTGTCAATTATTTGGGTATACAGCCTAAATCCGGTGAAAATACTCAGCAAACCGAAAACACAGATACACAGCCATCCGATAACTAAAAAGCTATATGGAAATAATTTTTGAAGATAATGACTTGCTGGTTGTAAATAAGCCTGCAGGTTTAATTGTTAATAATTCTCATACATCCGGTAGCGATACACTGCAGAATATAGTCAGTGAAAACATAACTTTTGAAGAAATGTCTGGTGAAATTGATACAGAAGAAATCTATGAAAGTGAATTTAAACAGCGTGGGGGAATTATCCATCGGCTTGATAAGGACACCTCAGGCATAATATTGATTGGAAAAAACGAGCCAGCGTTTAATAGAATGCAAAAACAGTTCAAGGAAAGAAGTGTTGAAAAAGAATATTTAGCTATAGTGCTGGGCTTAGTGGAAGAAGAAAAATTTGAAATCAACGCTCCTATTAAGAGAAATCCTAATAACCGGACGAAGTACGCAATAGTGCGAGACGGTAAGGAGGCTATGACCTCATTTGAGAAAATCAGGTATTTTACTGACAATAATCAAAATAAGTACACTGTATTAAAAGCATACCCCAAAACAGGCAGAACACATCAGATCAGAGTTCACTTATCTGCTCTGGGCTTTCCTATAGCAGGGGACAAAATGTACTCAACAAGGCATCAGTTGGAAAATACAAATCATTTTGGAAGATTAATGCTTCATGCAAGAAGTATCAGGTTTAATCACCCATCTAGCAATACTGAAATGTATCTAAAAGCAGATATTCCAAGAGAATTTCTGCCGTATTTAGAAAATTTGTAAATATCAGGTATTAAATAGGTAATTGATGTAGGAATTTACTCGGGGACATGGAATAGTACTCGTCATTGTAAGATGTAAGTGATATATTATTCATAATATGTCTAGTACTGCTCGACGGACATCCGCTGCATCAAGAAGATCAAAAACGTACTCAAAAGTTTACAAAAGAACTTCCGTATCAAAAGCGTCAAAAAAAACCATAAGAAAAAGCAGAATATCGTCCCGTCCTAATCTAGGAAAATCAAAAATAGGTAAAACAGTAAAAAAGATTGCTGCAGTACTGGGTCTTTTTATAATATCGGCTTTATTTGTACTGGCAGTAGGTTTTTATAAGAATCTGACAAAGAATTTTGCTTCAGCCGATTCGGTAAATTCGTATTCTGTACAGACCCAGGATATCTATTCAGTACTATATATATCGGTCAGTGACCTAGATCAGGCAGACAGTCCCGACGGCATCCTGGATGTACATTCCATGAGTTTTGTGATTGTAGATAAAAACAATAAAAAACTGGTGAAATATGATATTGATCCGAATATAACTATTGATGTACCGGGGAAGTTCGGAGATGAACAGGTAACAAAAGTCCTACATCTGGGATCATTAAACGCCAAGGATCCATTAGAGGGAGGAGTCAGACTGGCTTCCAGAAGTGTTGCTAGGATATTTGGGTATCCGGTAGATAAATACATTATTACGGATGAAAATGTGAAAAATACTTATGATAGATTATTCAATCATGGCGTAGTGACTCTGGAGCTGGGTAAACCGGGCGGAAAGAAAACGGATTTCACTCTGGAAGAATTTTATAGCCTAGTTTCTTTTATAAGAACACTACCGTCTGATCGCTTTATTTTTAAATCATTTAATTATGATTACCTACAAAATCCGGATAAGATAAATACGGAAATCAGGGATGTAACTTTTGACAGCCAGATATCCCTGGAAAAAAAGAGTATATCGGTGTTGAATGGATCGGGACTATCGGGAGTAGCAGGCTATACTTCCAGACAGATTGAAAATATGGGGGGCAGGGTTGTAACGGTGGGAAATGCTGATAAATCATATGATAAAAGTATTCTTGTTGTGGATGACAAAGAATCAGAGACTGCCAGAAAACTTGCCCATAGCTTTGATTTCAAACAGGTAATGACAAGGGAGGAATTCGGTCTGCAGGAAAATGAGGTAGGACGTTCCGATATTGTATTGATTATCGGACTTGACATTCAGGATATGTTGTAATAACATAATGACATTGTCTCTCTCCTTTCTTCACCCCGGTCCCAAATTAGGGCCGGGGTTGTGTTTTTCTTATATGTCTATATACATCGGTATACCTTTATTACTGATCGGAATTCTAATAGCAATTATTTACAGGCGGATAAAAACCCAGCCACTGGATTTAGGTGCGGTCAGCAATACCCCTTTTGAAGTCCTTGAAATAAAAATGCCAAAGACACTGGAAGCTGAAAGGGAATCCCAGATGTCAGCTTTGTCGGCAGAAAATATGTTTGCCTCACTGCACGGACTGTTAAAAGAGGATGCTACTGAACAGGAGCATTTTTCCTTTGAAATGGTGGCGGACGGAGCAAACGGTATCAAGTTTTATGTGGCAGTACCTCAAAATGTTTTAAAGTTTGTGGAAAGTCAGATCTATGCCCAGTACCCGTCCTGTCAGATCAGGGTAGTTGAGGATTACACTACTAGTGCTGATTTCAAACAGGGGGAGTATGAAATATCCTCCGTAACATTAACAAAAGACTATTTCTTTCCTATAAAAACATTCAGAGATTTTGAAATAGACCCTCTATCGGCAATCACTTCCGCTTTTTCCGGAGTATCGTTTGATGAACAGGTTTGGTTGCAGTTTCTAATAAAACCTATTCCTGACGGATGGCAGAAACCCGGATACAATTATGTGGATTTTGTGAGAACCGGAGTGGATAAAACAAATAAACCCGGTATTCTGGGAGAAGTTGGTAAAATATTCTTTAAGGAATTTGTTGATATCGGACTAGGAATTCTTACCGGATTGTTTACACCGCATCCTCCTGAACCAAGACCCGGTGCAAAAGATGCTCCAAAGCCTGCTCTTGCACCAAGGCTCACTTCTGCCCAGGATATGGAAGTAAAAGCGATAGAGAATAAGCTGTCTAAAATGGGATTTGAGGTGGAGATCAGGATACTATCATACAGCAAGGATAGAGCGAGACTGGAGAGTAATCTTAGATCTCTTACCGCGTCCCTAAAACAATATTCCACCAGCACTTTAAACGGATTTGTAACAAGTCGTGAAACGCACCGTACTGGAAGTCTGGAAAACTTTATAAAACGTACTTTCTGTGGAGATAAATCCTTCATTTTAAACGTGGAAGAAGTAGCTTCCGTCTACCATTTACCTACCGGACAGGTAGAAACTCCGAATATTCAATGGATTTATTCCAAAAAGTCCGAACCCCCCGCAGGGCTTCCCACACAGGATTGTTGCTATATCGGGGAAACCATATACAGAAGCCAGAGAGTAAAATTCGGTATCGCCAATAATGACGACAGACTCAGACATATGTATCTGATTGGTAAGTCAGGTACAGGAAAATCAACACTATTTGAAACCATGATCAGTCAGGATATTCAGAACGGTTTTGGAGTCGGTGTATTGGACCCCCACGGAGAAACAATAGATAAAGTAATGGAATATATACCGGATAATCGGCTTGATGATGTGATATATTTTGACCCTTCAGATACGGAAAGACCTGTCGGTCTTAATCTTCTGGAAATGACCGATCCTTCACAGAAAAACCTCATGGCATCTGGATTGGTAGCAGCAATCAAACACCACTTTGATTACTCGTGGGGTCCTCGACTGGAATATCTTTTAAACTATAGTATCTTAACCTTGCTTGAAGTTCCCGGAACAACTATGCTTAGCATTACCAGGCTCCTGGAGGATGATAATTATCGAAAATTCATTCTTCATTTTGTAAAAGATCCGGTAACCATCCGCTTCTGGGAAACGGAATTTAAGAATATGAAGAGTAATCAAAAAATGATCACGGAAGCGGTAGCTCCTATTCAGAACAAAGTTAACAGATTTTTGGCTTCAACTACCATCAGAAATATTCTGGGACAGGCTAGGTCCACAATTGATATCTGGGATGCCATGAATAATGGGAAAATCCTGATGATGAATCTATCCAAAGGTAAAATAGGGGAGGATAATGCAAATCTTTTGGGGGCACTCCTGGTATCCAGAATTCAGTTTATGGCATTACAAAGAGCAAAAATACCTCCTCAGGAAAGAAAACCGTTTTATCTTTATGTAGATGAGTTCCAGAATTTTGCTACTGGTAGCTTTGAAAGTATTCTGTCTGAGTCCAGAAAATACGGCCTTGGTTTATACCTGACTCATCAATACACTGCACAGCTGCCGGAGGATCTGATGAGGGCGGTATTCGGGAATGTGGGTACTATTGCCACCTACGCTTTAGGAGCTCCAGATGCAAAGCTTCTGGAAAATGAGTTTTCTCCTTATTTCAACCAGGAGGATATTATTTCCCTGGAAAGGTTTAATATCTATATCAAACTAATGATGAATGGAATGACGTCATTACCTTTCTCTGCTAGAATACTCTTACCTTGGGTTGAGGGTGAAGCGGTGGTTCAAAAGACTCCCTACCATCAGAAAGTTATTGAAATGAGCAGGCATAAATTCGGTGCAGATCGTGAAATGGTTGAAAGTAAAATCAATAAGTGGGTAGAAACACCGTTTGATAAAGGAATAGCTATAGCTATAGAAAACCGGGAAAAGGCAGCAAAAGCGGCACAGGAAAAAAGCCTACCTCAGGTAGCCCAATCGGTTGAAGAAATTAAAAATTAGCTGATGCGAAAGGAGACACCTTTTTATCGGCAAGAAAAAGGAGGAACATTTAATGTCCGAAAATGTTAAAAAACTATACAAAATTTTAGACAACCTTGAGCGTGACGTTCGCTATGCAAAAAAGCTGTTGATAGAGGTGCAGCAGGAGACAAGGAAAGATTACTCCCAGGTACCCGGTGACGAAGGTGTTTATGACGGATTTCATCTTGTAAAGACAGATGGGACAAAGATTGAAGTTCCGGCTAACTATGCTGCAAAATCGCGTCTGGTATGGGGTGACACTTTGAAAATGATTGAAGAAGAAGGAAAGAAACTTTTTAAACAGATAGCAAAATCTCCCAGGAAAAGGGTTGAAGGTGTACTTAATAAAAAAGAAGGCAAGTGGTACGTATTGGCGGAAACAGGATCATACAGGGTCAGTGATGTTGCAGTAGATTTCAATAATCTTCAGATAGGGGATAAAGTCACCATATTAATCCCAGAAAACAATTTAAATGCTCCATTTGCCACTCTGGATGTCAAACCGGCAGTCATTAAGAAAGTGGCACCTGAAATAACTACGGATAGTAAACCAATCGTCAAAAAGGTAGAAGTACCTGTTGGAGCAAAAACACCCGCAAAAGAACCGGTGAAAAAGGTTGTTCCGGCTAAGAGCCGCAGCACATCGGCTTCAAGCTCAGATAAACCCGTATTAAAAGGTTCAAGAAAGCCGGCAGTTAAAAAAGCTGATACCCAAACTGAGTCTGCGGAATCCAAGGAATATGTCAATCAGATAGGTGTATTAGGGGATGACGATTTAAGATAAGGGTCTTTTTTTGTTTATAATATTTATTCTTCAAATTCAGTAGGAATTTCAAGTTCCGGTTCATCAATTGAACCTGGTTTAATGTAAGGTTTAACTTCCTGGCGTTCTCCCTTGAATACAGGAATTGATGATCTGAGAAGTATATTAATGGATTTATCCTTTCCGTTAACAAAATTAGCTGATAAGGTTCCTTCTTGTTCTTTTACTTTATTCATTTTGTTTACAATATCTCCCTTTAATGAGGAAACCAAAAGATAATCTCCATGTGAGTCTTTCTTATAAAAGTCGGTTTTATTCTTGTATACTTTTACTTCCAGGGCTTCTGCAGGGGCAAAGCTATCAGCGGAGATCCTTTTAGCAGTAATTTCCATATTTACACTGGCTGTTGTACCTGGTTCTTTAATCAGGCTTTTTGGATCAACTGCTGTATTACCGTTTCTGTCATGTCTTTCTTCTTTTGCCAGCTTGAGATTTTTTAAAGCCACCGCATTAATTGGGTCTACTTCCAGGACCTCTTTAAAGATCTTTTTAGCCTTATTGAACTCTTTGGTCTGAAGATATGCGCGTCCTAAACGATTTTTTGCATCTATGTTATTGGGGAGTTTTTCTAATATTGCAAGATTGAGATGTATAGCTTCTTTCCAGCATCCTTTTAACGATGCCTCTATTGCCTTTTTGGTGAGGGCAGACGTACTGTCTTGCATGAGTAGGAAGATATCAAATTTAATGAGGATGTCAAGAGTTTATATAATTATGAAATTAAATAGTTTATATGCCCTCAGGAAAAGTCAATTCCGGAGGGCATATATTTTTTGGATTAGGTAGTCCACTAAACTCTGATTGTAACTCTATAAACAGTACGACAATGGGTAATAGTCATGGAATCACCGAAAAAGCTAATTTATTCAACCGTTCAAATAACTTATCCTCCCTTGCATCAGCTGTGATGTTATTATTTGGTGTATAGCCTTGAGTGTTGATTATTTTTAGAACTACTATATAAATTGTTGGATTTTTCAATATACCTATGGCCATTACAACAAGAAACGTCAATTGGATTGTTGGAAGTCAAAGTGTTATCATTCAGTCTATGAGTGGACATTCACACTGGGCAACAACAAAACGAGATAAGTTCGCTGCTGATGCAAAAAGAAGCAAAATATTTTCTTCGGTGAGTAGAAAGATTACTGTGGCTGCAAAAGAGGGTGGGGGAGACCCCTCAGCCAATCCGACTCTCAGACTAGCTATTGAAAAGGCTAAAGAAGCAAATATGCCTAAGGACAGAATTCAAAGGGCTATTGATAAGGGAACCGGACGAGGATCTTTGGGTCAGACGTTTGAAGAAGTAGTATATGAAGGATATGGTCCTATGGGTGCTGCTTTCTATGTAAGAGCTATTACAGATAACAAGAACAGAACCGTAGCAGAGATAAGAAATATTTTCAGCAGAGCTGGCGGTTCAATGGGTGGTGCTGGAAGCACAGCATATATATTTGGGGATCCGGAAAACCCTTCCTTTTTGGTAGATGTTGAAGATAGGAGTATGGCAGAAAAACTGGATGCATTGTATGATGAACTGGATGAACACGATGATATTCAGGCAGTATACTCTAACTACAAAGCTATTTCTTAATGATTCTGCAATAGATTATTATGATTGTTTTAGGCATTGATCCTGGTACCGCACGTACCGGATACGCTATCGTACAACTTAAAAGCAAACCGATATTAATAGAGTCAGACACCATCATAACTCCTGCAGGGATTGATATGCCAAAGAGGTTGAAAATGCTGTATCGTGAGATGACTGATCTGGTAAAAAAGCACTCTCCGGATGTAATGGTAATTGAAAGATTGTTTTTTAATACAAATGCAAAAACAGCTATTGCAGTAGGGCAGTCAAGAGGTGTAACCATGCTTGTTGCAGCAAATAAGAATTTGATGGTGGCGGAATATACCGCACTGGAAGCAAAGCTGGCATTAACCGGTTACGGACGTTCAGATAAAAAACAAGTGCAGGAAGCCGTAAAAAAGTATCTGGGTCTGGATAAAATAGTTAAGTCTGATGATGCCAATGATGCAGTTGCCATAGCTCTGTGTTATCTTAAAAAGGAGTTCGCAGAGATATTTGTATGATCTTACTAGATAAGAAATTCAGATATTTTATTCATTCTGTTGTCGTACTGCTATCGATATATCTGTTTTCTAAGGATTATGATTTTAAATATGCAATCCTAGCGATGGTGATTGCAGTTATGGGTACGGTCTTTGTTCATTATCCTAATGTAAATTGGAAGAATTTTTTTCTGAGTAATATTCTGCCTGCTCATCTGGTATCTGGCACACTTCTTTCTCTTTATTATTTTCCAAACTTAGCATTGCCGGTAGAAATATTATTTATGTTATGTGCTGGAGCAGGATTCTATCTAGTATCTCTGGTTAATAATGTTTTTCTGGTGGTAGAGGATAAAAAAGAAATCATTCCTTTATATAGAGTAGCAGTAACTTGGAGTCAGATAATATTTGTTACGGTATCTATTCCATTTTTTGCAGGAGTATTTAAATTACCGACAAATTCAATATTCCAGAATCTGATATCAACATTTTCAGCGATATCTTTCTCAACATATCTTATTTGGATTTTGCATTTTGATCCCGATGTTAAGAAGGCTAGGGGATTGGAAATTGTAATATTGAATCTATTGAACGGTTTTTTTGTCTTTACCTCCGGCATAAGCTCTTCTTTTATCCCTGTTGAATCATTCCTAAGAGCTCTTTTTGTTTCATCAGTACTGATGTTTGGGATTAGCTACATCAGCTCACACTTAAAAAATAGTGTAACAAAACGCTCTCTTACGGAATCCATTATAATTACATTCGTATTTTTTGCGTTATTGTTGATATTTCAGGTATAAAACGACATCAAATAGGCTAGGGAAGAGGGGAGTAGGGGCTCCGGACCGTGGGGTTGGGGATAAAACCTTAAATTTATTATCATACTATAGGATAGACTGCTAACCTATAGTATAATTGTCATATATTTTTTGTAGGATTGTCATAGTATTTAAATTAATTAATACGATGTCGCTCTAACAATTCTTTAACATTATACCCTGTAGTATTGTCATACTTTTCTCTGTAGGGTTGTCATACTTTCCCGAGATAGAGGAATGTGGATATCTTTTTACGCATCAGAAGCCTTCTACGGTTAAAAACGATACTGTGACAGCCTGAGAGAATTATTCAATTATAAGAAATATATTCCGCAATAAAATAAAAAATATATAAATAAATAATCTATTAATAGGAAATGATCGTGTAATATTTCTATTTATTCTCCCCTCATAAATGATATATCTCTTTTTATATCCGGTAAACATGCCTTTGGCGGTCCTATTAGGATTCCCGGGATACAATGTCGTTAAACCGACATTATACGAAGTCTCAGATCTCGGACTGTATCGATCCCCTCCGCTGTTTTGTATTCAAAAAAATAACTACCTATTTAAAAAATAAAATAAGAAAAAAACAATCGAAAATATTTTATTGATTTTATTTACCTATTATTAATTACCTTTTAATTTTTTATTTACTGAAAAATTATTGCTCATTTCCCTAACAATTTTCCCGCAAATATTTATCCTGCCATTTACACAAACTTCTCTCCCCTACTATTCCTTACTGCTACAAGGATTACCTATTATTACTAATGATTAATTTAATTATTAATTTATAATTAAATAGAAACTAGTAGACAGCCATAATATATAAAGAAAAAGGAGAGGTTATGGAAGATGAGATGCTGACTCGGCTGGC
Source organism: candidate division WWE3 bacterium UBA1379 (assembly GCA_002305475.1). GTDB lineage: Bacteria > Patescibacteriota > WWE3 > UBA101185 > UBA10185 > UBA1379. Next base: position 27,041 of record DBRB01000003.1, read on the forward strand.
TCTAAAGACAGGTCTATGTGTCAGGATAAGAGGACTGGGCAAGAAAGGCGTTGTAATTCTTCCTGTGGAGCGTGTAGTTATAGAGGAGGGTGTAGATGGAGGTAAAGCTGTATATCTGGTATTAACACCTCATCTCTTACTGGAAAATCCCGTTATTGTTAATTATAGAGATGTAATTAACTGGGTGAACAAACATTGTGAAGCAAATATGAATTGGGCGGTTTTAGGTGAAGATGGAAGAGTGCATGTGGATTGTTTTAAAACAATTTCGAAATAAAAAATGGCTGAAATATTTTTTTACCAAGCCGGTTAGAACATCCGATGTTTCTGACCGGCAGTTTTTTTATGGTAATATTAATTTAGTGAGTATTTACTGTAGGTATGAATCGGTTTTTCGGCGTGGTTGAGCCAATATCCCGAATCAGGCCCCAGAATGCCCCAGAATCAATTTTTATTTTTAAGATGAGTAAAGTATCGTCTAAAACAAGTATAAGTGATCTGATTATCCGTTATCTTGAGCATTGTGAGGTAGAAAAGAACCTCTCACAGAATACCATCAAGATGTATCATTTTTATCTGAATGATTTTGCCGACTGGAGTTCAAAATTTTTAGACAAGGAATATATTATTTCATCTGACATTGATAGCGAGTTGATTAAAAAATACCGATTAGATTTAAATCGTAGAATCAGTTCAAAGTCCAATGAGGAGTTTAAACGTTCAACGCAAAAAACATTTCTGGTGGCCCTCAGAGCCTTTCTGAAGTATCTGATTGTAGAAGAAGGTTTGCAGGTACTACCTCCCGATCAGATTATTCTGGGAAAGTCTGAGGATAGGATACCTAAGGTATTGGAAGAAGATCAATTAAAGAAGTTGTTGGAAGTACAGGACCTAAATAAAAAATCTGGTCTTAGAGATAAGGCTATCCTTGTTACCTTATTTAGTACCGGTCTTAGGGTCAGTGAGCTGGTGAAACTGAATATTGAGGATATCAACCTGGAAACCGGAGAATTTCCGGTGATCGGAAAGGGACGTAAGGTCAGAACCGTCTATTTAAGTCCTGCAGCCATAGATTGTATACGTCGTTATTTAAATACGCGTCACGACCCGTTTAAACCGCTCTTTCTTAGGTATAGTGGCAAACATATGGCTCCCCAGGACTTTGAAGGAGAGTCATTAAGATTAACAGTTAGAAGTGTACAAAGACTGGTAAAAAAGTATGTACTGCGTGCCGGTATAGCTGTTGATGCCACACCACATACTCTCCGACATACATATGCAACAGACCTTTTAAGAAACGGTGCCGATCTCAGATCCGTTCAGGAGCTTTTGGGTCATTCCAATGTCTCCACTACTCAGATATATACTCATGTTACCAATAAACAGCTCAAAGAAATCCATAAGAAATTCCACAAGGATATTGAATAAAAAGTTGCATTGACATATTAATAAGTGATAACCTACACAGGGTTTAAATATAAGGCCCGGTAATAGTACTATAGGTTACAGACAGCGTTCTCTTTTCTACATAACAATATATTGTAAGGAGGTATCCCATGACTTACAGACTTGCTTCAGATAGTAAGCAGTCTCCTGGTAATGGATCGAATGCTTTTCTCTGTTGGCGTGCCAGAATGTCTATGGAGGAGCTACAAAGGGTTTTGGAGGAGATTGGTATAGATCTCAGTGAAATTTCTTACTTAAAAGAGATAAGAACAGGAGATTATATTCTGTTTTTCAAAGATTCTGTTGAAGGTTTGAAACTTATTGAATATAACAGAAAAATGGGATCAAAATCATCTTTTATTCCTCTAAGAAGTAAAAGTGGAATGAAAATGATCAAAGGGACGAATAAAAGATAGTTAAGAGAGACCAATAAAAGGGGTTCTTAAGTTGTTATATTACGATTTGAGAACCTTTAATTATTAATACACTATATATTAAGTACCGCCACTACATCGTGAGCTCCGTTTTCTTTTAGACCTCCCGCTGTAACTCTCACAAATTTTGCTTTAGTCCATGCTTCTTCAATAGTTCTTGCCCCGATATAGCTCAAGCCAGATCTGACACCGGCTAGAATCCCCTCCACATAAGGAGCTAAAGGACCTTTGTATTCAATTAAAGAACTAATACCTTCAATCTGTATTGTGTAGTTTTTATTCTTATCTGAAGCATCTTTTTCCACATGTATTTTCTTTTCGGTCAAGGATGCTGATCCGTTATATGTCTTTAAAATCTTTCCGTCTACTTCCACCTTTTTTCCTGGTGCTTCATCTGTTCCGGCGAAAAGAAACCCACAAACGACAGCTGATGCTCCCGCCGCTAATGCTTTAACTATATCCCCCGATCCTCTAATACCGGCATCCGGCATGAATGTTTTTCCATGTTTTCTTGCTGCTTTTGATACTTCTATTAAAGATGCAAATCCCGGTAAACCGCATCCCGTTACCAATCTGGTTGAACAAATCGGGCTGGCACCTATTCCCACCAGTATTGCATCTGCTCCGGCATTATATAAATCTACAGCACATTCAGCTGTGGCGGCAATACCGGATAGTATGGTAATGTGATCCCCGAATCGGTTTTTGATTGCTTTGGTAACTTCAATAGTCTTTTTCATATGTCCGTGGGCCACATCAATGTCCAGTACAGTAGCTCCGGCATTTACTAATGCTTCCGCTCTTTCCATATATCCTTCTTTAACCCCGATAGCCGCAGCAGTAATCTGTTCTGCTTTAGCAACCTGATTGGCCTTATCTGCCTGTTTTTCAATGGAGTCAAACCTGGGAAGAATACCCATACCACCCAATTTTCCTAAAGCTATAGCCATCTCAACACCCGTAACACTGTCCATTTTCGTGCTGATTAAAGGTATTTTTAAAGTTAAGTTAGGAGAGATTTTTGTAGTGAGATTTACCTCACTTCGGGAGTCAATATCCGAATATTGAGGTACAAGTAACACGTCATCATATGATAATGCCAGGGGGAATTCATTGTCCACGTGAATTATCATATCATAGATTTGATAGGTTCAAAAGATTTTCTGTGCAGATCGCATATTCCATAATCGTGTATTACTTTCAAGTGGTTTTTTGTGCCGTATCCCTTGTGCTCATCAAATCGGTATATACGGTAGATTTCCCGTGTATTATGCAATTCAGTCATCAGCTCATCCCGAAAGACTTTGGCGATGATTGATGCTGCAGCAATTGTAATACTTTGTGCGTCACCCGAAATAATATTAGTCTGATACACCTCGGGTAAAGCATTAATTTTAAAGGCATCTGTTAATACATGATCAGGTTTTTGTTTTAAGTTTTTTATTGCATTAAAAAATCCTATCTGAGTACTTTTTGTGATCCCCCATTCATCAAGCTGATGGTTCTGTATGATTTCAAAAGAATAGGATAAGGCATGAATTTTAATAAAATCAGAAAGTTCTTTCCGTTTTTTCGCTGTGAGTTTTTTTGAATCTTTGATGTCTGAATAAAGTTTTAATGTTTCTACCAGGTCATTAACTGATTCAACGTCGTTATTTATCATCCTTAAGTGTTTGGGGTTTAATATTACGGCTCCGATAACCATCGGCCCTGCCAGGCATCCCCTGCCCACTTCATCCACGCCTGCAATTAAGTTCACACCATTATTGAATAGTGATAATTCATGATTAAGCATCATTTGTATTTTAACAGATACCGTGGAAGAAGATTTATACTCCTTTCCACGGTATAGTCTAGTGTCTGTTACGTTATTAGAGGTGGCAGAAGTTCTGAAGGGTTGCCGTCTTTTGATATCAGCCATGCCCTTTTTGCAAGAGAAATTGCACTATCTTTTGAGCTTTCTACTAGATACAGATACGGCGGTTTACCTTCCAGTTGTACTTTTTCCACATCATTAGGGATGACGAAAGACACATTGCTGACAATTCTTTTGTTGTCTGACTGTACTATATATCCCTGAATATATATACTCTCCTGATGTTTTTACTGTCGGATTAAATTCATATCCCGGTACCGAACATGTAATTGTGACCATAATCACTCTCCCAGATTAGATTTACGATTTATGATGGGATAACAATATCTTATAAATGAAAGTATTTATTAAAGTTTGAGTTAAGGAATAGAGGTTTATTCTTCGCCGTTTCCGTTACCTTCCGGTTCATCTTCTAGCAAAGCTACAGAGGTTACTCGATCACCCTCATCAATTCTGATCAGACGTACACCCACAGTTGCTCTTCCCAGTTTTGGAACCTGAGAGCTTGATAATCTGATCACTTTTCCACTGGTAGTGGCAATCAGAAGATCACTCTTTGTATCGTGAGCCTGCCCTCTTGCGGTAACCAGTTGTCCGGTTTTTTCCGTTACCTTATAAGTAAGAATACCCGATCCTCCCCTATTTTGTACTTTATATTCACTCAAAGAAGTTCTCTTGCCAAATCCCCGGGAAGTTACGACCAATAGATCCATTTTTGTACTGCTTTTGGGAATTATTACGGTACCTACAACACAATCACCCTCTTTAGCCAATCTGATCCCTGTCACACCGGCAGCGGCTCTTCCCATCGGTCTGACATCATCCTCACTGAATCTGATCGACTGTCCCTGAGATGTAGTTAAGAGAATATCATCCGTACCGCTGGAAAATCCTACACTGGTAAGATAATCATCTGATGCCAGTTTTATTGCTAGAATACCGTTGCTTCGAATATTGGCGAACTCTTCTAGTGAAGTCTTTTTTACCTGCCCCTTTTGAGTAACAAATACCACGTATCCTTCTCCACTATCCAGAGTATCTGCAGATATGGTCAAAAATTCTTCGACTTTTTCACGTTGTGAAATATTTAAAAAGTTTACAAGAGCAGTTCCTTTAGCCGTTCTTGAGCTTTCAGGTATTTCCCATATTCTTAATTTATAAACCTTTCCTGTATTGGTAAAGAAGAATGCATAGTCATGTGTGGAACAGGTCTTTATTGTTGCAACCTCATCTTCTTCTCGTAGAGTCTGACCACTGATACCTTTACCTCCCCTGCTCTGTTTTCGGTAGGTATCTTCCTTAAGTCTTTTGATATATCCGTTTTCACTGATAGTGATGATACATGTTTCATCTACTACCAAATCTTCTTCAGTTAATTCTCCGACCTTACCTTTTACAACTTTGGTTCTTCTGGTATCACCGTATTGTTCTTTCAATTCGATCATCCCATTTTTTACGATTTCAATTACTCTTTGTGGGGAAACTAAGATATCTTCGTAATCCTTGATGGTAAGCTGAATCTGCTTTAATTCATCCTCAATTTTCTGTCTTTCCAGTGCTGCCAGTCTTCTTAATTGCATGTCCAGGATTGCCTGAGCCTGTATCTCGGATAGTCCGAATTTTTCCATTAAACCAGTCTTTGCAGTATCTACATCCTTACTGCTTCTGATTAGCTTAATAACGGCATCCAGGTTATCAAGGGCTATTTTTAACCCAAGTAGGATATGTTCTCTTTCTTTTGCTTTTTTGAGTAAATATATTGTTCTTCTGACAACAATTTGCTGTCTATGCTTTATAAATTCTTCAAGAATTGTTTTTAATGGCATTAGCTTCGGTTCATTGTCCAGTAATGCCACCATATTTGCGTTAAAAGTATTTTGCAAAGAGGTATATTTATATAATTGGTTTTCGATTTTTTTCGGAACCGCCTCTTTTTTGAGTTCAATTACTACTCTAATACCCAATCTGTTTGATTCGTCCCGCAAATCTGAGATGCCGTCTATCTTTTTATCTTTCACCAGGTCTGCAATTTTGGATACCAAAGTGGCTTTGTTAATCTGATATGGGATTTCCGATACGATAATTCTGGTTTTCCCCTTTTTATCTTCTTCAATGTTCACTTTAGCACGAGTAACAACTTTACCCTTTCCGGTAGCATACATCTGTATTATCTCTTTTTGATCATAAATGATCCCTCCGGTTGGAAAATCCGGTCCTTTTATATACTGAATCAGATCTTCCACGGTGGCATCCGAGGAAAAGTCAGTTTTTACTATCTGCTCCGGATCATCTTTTTTGGGAGCTGTGCCAATATTATCAGCTTTATCAATCATAAAGATCATCCCATCCACAACTTCACCCAGGTTATGAGGTGGGATATTTGTTGCCATACCAACGGCAATACCTTGTGATCCGTTTAAAAGAATATTGGGAAGTAATGCAGGAAGATAAGTAGGTTCGTCATTCTGGAGGTCATTCATCACAAAATCAACAGTGTCTTTATCTATATCGCCATACAATTCCTCAGCAATCTTTGCCAGCTTTGATTCTGTGTATCTCATGGCTGCCGGAGGATCTCCGTCGATTGAACCGAAATTACCCTGAGGAACAATTAACGGATATCTCAAGCTGAAATCTTGTCCCATACGAACCAGTGCATCATAAACAGACATATCACCGTGAGGATGATACTTTTTCAGCACTTCTCCTACCACAGCAGCACATTTATGGAATTTGCTGCTAAAGGTCATTCCCTGATCCTGCATAGCGTAAATAATACGTCTGTGAACAGGTTTTAACCCGTCCCGTACATCAGGCAATGCCCTGGATACAATGACGCTCATAGCGTAATCCATATAGGCTTTTTCCATTTCTTCCGTGATATCTACGGGAAAAATGTTGCTTGGTGCTGGTGTCTTTTCATCTCCGTTTATTAAACTGGTTATACCATTCTTATCAGCCATAGAACTTCATAATATTACCATATTTTAAGGGTTAATGTGTAGGTTTTTATCTAATATTAAAGGAAAAACCACTCCCCTATCCCCTGCTCTATCCATTGTGTCCCGTTTTTCATTTACAGTCTTGACAATAAAAGAACAGGCTTCCGAATCCGAAAGCCTGTTACCCCGTTTACGTTACGTTTATTGCTTAGGCACCGATCAAAGCCATGACCAGAGGGGCTACCAAAAGAGCCACAATCTGGACAATCTTCATCATCGGGTTAAGAGCCGGACCTGAGGTATCTTTTAATGGATCTCCCACAGTGTCACCTACAACTGCTGCTTTGTGCGATACTCCGCCTTTTCCGCCGAAGTTACCGTCTTCAACATACTTTTTAGCGTTATCCCATGCACCGCCGGTATTACACATGAAAAATGCCAGCATTAATCCGACTACCACCGTACCGCCCAAAAATCCTCCCAGGGATTCTGCGCCTAAAAGACCTGCAACTACAGGAGCAAGTACTACTATAAGTGCTGGTATTACCAGCTCTTTCTGAGCAGCAGAAGTGACAATATCCACTGCTTTTGAGTAATCAGGTTTGTTAGTTCCTTCCATGATTCCGGGTATTTCTCTGAATTGTCTTCTTACTTCTTCAACCACGCTAAATGCTGCACGGCCTACTGAACCGACTAATCTGGAGCTGAACAGGAAGGGTAATGCGCCACCCAAAAGCACTCCTACAAATACTTTCGGTTCGGCAATATCAATGGTTGATAATCCGGTGGTTTCAAAGTATGTAGCAAACAAAGAGCTTGCTGCAACTGCAGCGGATCCGACTGCAAATCCCTTTGTTAAGGCTTTTGTAGTATTACCTACAGCATCAAGACCGCTGGTAACTTCAGCTGCTTTACCTGATAAACCTCCCATTTCTACCAGTCCCTGAGCATTATCGGAGATTGGTCCGAATGTATCCAATGCCATGATAATTCCGGTGGTAGCAAGCATACCCATACCAACTAATGAAATTCCGTAAAAACCAAGTAGTGAATATCCGACCATGATTGAAATGGCAACAACCACCACGGATACAAAGGTGGATTCCATTCCGTATCCCAGACCTGAAATCAGGTTAGTTCCCGCACCGGTCTGAGAGGATGATGCAATAGCCACAACTGGCTTTTCCCCGGGTCCGGTGTAGTACTTAGTGATATACAAAAGAGCCATCATGGCCACAATACCTGCAATTGCCGCATATCCTGCCCTTGGTTCTTGTAATAAGTACACTGCCAGTCCTATGAATATTACGATGGCAGAAGCTGCGGAAATAATAAATCCTCTGATTAAAGGTTTAATAGGATCTTCCTGGTCATTTTTTGCCTTAACGAAAAATGTTCCAAGAATAGAGGTAATGATGGCACCTGATCGTGCTAGAAGCGGGAAAACCACTCCGGGAAGACCGAACAAAGCACCTCCTAAAATCATAGCGGCAACAATCGTTAATGCATAAGATTCAAAGACATCTGCTGCCATACCGGCACAGTCTCCGACATTATCTCCTACATTATCGGCAATCACGGCAGGATTTCTGGGATCATCTTCAGGAATCCCCTGCTCTACTTTACCAACTAGATCAGCACCTACATCAGCGGCTTTAGTGAAAATCCCACCTCCGACTCTCATAAAAAGTGCTAACAGTGCAGCACCAAAACCGTATCCGACTAAAACATCGGTAGCATGTTCAGCTACAGCTTCAGCACCTTCTGATATAAAGGAAAAATAAGACCAAACGTAGATTAAGGAAACACCTAAAAGTCCCAGACCTACCACCAGCATTCCATTGACCGTACCAGCCCCGAATGCCACTTTAAGTGCAGGATTTAATCCTTGTAATGCGCTATTTGCAGTTCTGACGTTTGCTTTAACAGCAACCCACATCCCTGCGTAACCGATAATTCCGCTGAATACAGCACCTAATAAAAAGGTAGCAGCAGTACCAATATTGATTCCTATGGCAATTAGAACTGTCAAAACTGCCATGATAGGTATAACTATTTTAAACTGGCGTCTTAAATACGCCATTGCACCGTCACTGATTGCTGTTGCAATATTTTGTAACTCCTGGCTTCCGGCATCCTGTTTAACAATTTGTTTAACAAGGTAATAGCCGTAAGCTAAAGCAATCAAGGCGGTCAAAGGAGCAGTGAAGAGTGCGATTAGTTGTATGTCCATGTCATACCTCCTTTTTTCCTTACGGAAATACTCTAAATAAAATAAATAAAATTCTCGGACTTTATGCCCGAGGTAATTTCCCAAAACTGGAAAATATTAGCAGTGTCATTATACATTAGGATGGCTGAATATCAACATAAAACAAGATGGAAAGAAAAAACCCGGCTTTAAAACCGGGTTTTTCTCATATATGCAATATATCTATTATTTCATTTTGCTTTTTAGAAAGCTCTGGACAGTGCTCTACCAATCAGTATAAGCACTACTGCTCCGATCAGGGCTACTATAATGCTGTATATATTAAAACCAGTAACCCCCGGCTGACCAAAAAAATCCATCAGCAGTCCTCCGGTTAAAGCTCCCAGCGTACCTAGGATGATATCTCCTAAGAGTCCCTGCTGCGAATTAGTTTTCATCAGTACGGAGGCCAGCCAGCCCACTAAGGCTCCGAAAATTAAGAATACTATGATGTTCATTCACATCACCTCCTTCGCCTTATATCCATCCTATGAAAACCTATTTAAATACCAATTAGAGGATTGTAATTGAACTGTAAGGTCAGCGGATTTAATAAACTACATATAGATAACTATTGAAATATTAATCATGATTAAGTATATTCAATCGTATGGATATAGAATTGGTGTTGAAGGTTCGAAAAATAATTCATGATATTAATTCCCCCCTTACTTCCGTAATTGGGTATTCTCAGTTGCTTGAACGAAAACTTCCTGAAGGAAAAGAAAAAGAGTGGTCGCGGAAACTTCATGAAGATTCACTAAGATTAAAAGATTTAATGCTTGAGTTATCTGATACTGTACCCAAACCCTCTGATTGAATGGATTAGTTTCTTTTTGAATCCCTTATCCACTTTTTTTCTCAGATAGCTTATATATACATCCACTACTCTTGTTTCAATATCAAATGAATTCGGCCAGATTCTGTTTAACAGTGTTTCTCTGGATAATACCTTTTCCCTGTTGTTCATTAAATGTTCCAGAAGTTTGTATTCCTGCGGTGTAAGCTCAATTTTTCTTGATCCCCGTTTGACCTCCATAGTATCCGTATTGATCTGAAGGTCTTCCACTTTAAGTATATTATTTTCCGGTTGGTTCTCTTTTAGGCGTGCCTTTACCCTCAGCAAAAGTTCTTCTGAGATAAACGGTTTAGTAACGTAATCATCTGCTCCGGTTTCAAAAGCATTAATTTTATCCATAGGAGTATTCTTACCGGTTAGAATAATAATAGGTAAAGTCGGCCATTCCTTTTTAATCTGCATCAGAACAGACTCACCTTTTACCAGAGGAAGTCCCAGATCCAAAATTACTAGATCAGGTCTGATTCGTTCAATTACTTCCACGGCTTTGGTTCCATCATCCAGAGTTTTAACGGAATAACTTTCTTCGACGAATAATTCTTTCAGGTATTCCTGGAGATTCTTATCGTCTTCGATTACTAGAAGTGTTTTGTTCATAGGCGCATAATATTACAATAAATAGTTAATTTCAATTTTATACAGACTTTAATCTTTCAATATATTCATATAAAAACACATCCCCAATAACGGGGATATGTTTCTGGTCGCTCTATATTTTTTATAGGTAATATTAATTACCATGGTATCTCTCGACACCTTTTATATGCTCTCACTTCCTTGCTGAGAACACATCATCGTAAAGTTGATGTATCTCAACCGTACATTTGAAAAATGCGGTTAAGCAGATTTCATCTGTATAGTGAAGATTATCTATATGTTAAAAGCACTGAATTAAGGTGGTGTGATACAAATGTTAAAAATATGTTATAAAGGAAACGTTGTTATAGCGCATTATTTCAGGCATGGTAGAAAAACATAGAAGGTACTGCCTTCGCCCAGATCACTTTCCACCCAGATATTTCCTTTATGAGCGGAAGCTATTGCTTTTGAAATAAACAACCCCAAACCCAATCCGAAAGTTTTTTGAGTATTTCCTCCGTTTGCCCGGTAGAAAAGATCAAAAATATGGTTGAGATGCTTTTTCTCTATTCCGATTCCGAAATCTCTGATGGAAATTGTTATGCCACTTTTATCTAGTGATGTGTTAATGACCACTTTATCCGCATTCTCAGAATATTTAATTGCATTGTTTAGCAGATTCGATAAAAGATGCGAGATTCTTTTTTCGTCAACATCAACTATACAATCCTCTTTATTTTCATATATTATTTGGTGGGTGGGATTAATAGGTTGAATGGTGCTGATTACTTTTTTCACCACATCTTTAATATTGATTTTCTGGGTATTAATTTCCAGACCTCCCGATTTAATTTTTGTAACGTCCAGAAGATCATTTACCAGATCGGACATATCATCAGTTAAGGTATTAATTTTATCGAGATATTCCACAAATTCCTCAAGCTCAAGTTTTTTTGCTTTCTGGGTCATGATCTGTGTAAATGCTTTTACTCCGGTCAATGGTGTTTTTAATTCATGGGTTGCGATACCCATCCATAAGTCTTTTTGTTTTTCCATGTAGTATCGTTCTGTGACATCCCTTACTATTCCGATTCGTTCTATTGTGCCATCCTGATGCTGAATGGTTTTTTCCATTACTTCCCCTACCAGATCTTCATCTCCCTGTTTTTCAATATTAGCTTCCAGAAATACTTCACCTCCGGAGTTTCTTTGTTCATCCAGTAGGTGTTTAACATGCGTCCTATCATCCGGACAAATAATACTGATAAAAGGTTTTCCGATCAGATGCTCCCTTTTCACACCTGTAAGAACTTCCGCAGTAGGATTAAGAGAAGTAATGATGTTTTTTTCATTTAATGTATAGACCATTGCCGGTGCGACTTCAGCTAAGGTCTTTGATCTTTCTTCACTATGCAGAAGCTTAATATCCGTTTTTACTTTTTTAATATAGTGGCTGATGTGGGTTTCTAGGATTTTGGTTATTTCCATCAGTTCTTTATCTGATTTTGATCGTTTATTGCCGAGGAATTCAATTGCTCCTTGTACTTCTTTACCTACATATAAAGGTACAACAAATGCGGTATTTAAATTCAGACTTCTTGCGGGAATAGCCCGGGCTTTACTGGCAGTGTGGGTAAAGTTTCCAGTCCATTTCGGTTTTCTGGTAAGTACCGCTTTTCCGATACTGCCTTCGCCGGGAGTAAACACGCGTTGTTTAGTGGCTCTTATAAACTCAGTATTCTCAAATTCAGGTAAATACCAACCGGTTGTATAAACAATGTTGCTATCATCTCCGCACATCCATAAAAAGACGCTCTTCCATCGATAACTTTTGCCCAGGATTTTAATAATCCTGTTAAGAGTATCCTCCATGTTGCTGCCATAAGCGAAAGCTTTGGTAATCTGACTGAGAATTCGGAGTTTCTTTTTGGCATTTTTCAGCTCGACAATACTAGAGTGTTCGTCTTTCTTTTTTGTCCCCTCAATATTTTGACGAGCTTTCAGATCTGTTAAGCTCATAATTGGAGTTTACCACATGATTTTTTATGAATATAGAAATGCGGCATATAACTATATGTTTAATTTCATTTGATCTATATGTTTTGCTCCATGCTTTTCCAAAACATTTTTCACTTCTGTTTCATTTCCTGGACTGGGAACCACCATCAATAAAATATCTCCTTGTTTAATTCTTTCTTCCATCACTCTGGCCTGTACATCATCAACACCGATACCTTTTAATGCACCCAGTAGTCCTCCAGCCAAAGCTCCGGTAATTGCTCCTGATGCTGTAGATGCAGCCGCACCAGTGATACCAAAAGCTGCAGCTAGTGGGCCGGCAATAAACAAAGCACCTATTCCGGGAATCGCTAAAGCACCGATCCCCACCAACAGACCCACAATCCCGCCGACAATTCCTCCTGTTTTTGCTCCTGTTTTAATATCTTCTCCCGTCTGGCTGTTCATCTTTACATTATCTTCCTTAGTAATCACTGAAACATCTGCTTCCGTGTATCCTGCATTTGCAAGTTCCTGAAGTGCCATATTTGCAAGTTCCGCACTTCCAAATAGTCCGACAATTGTATCCTTCATATTAGTCCTCCTTAAATTAATTTAATTTTCATCTGATTGGATTTCTTTTCGAAGTGCCGCCAATATATTTTCGATAGTGGCCAGCGCCTCGGCTGAACCATTTCTTAACTGTTGTTCCAGCTGATTTAATTGAAATTCCACACTGGGATCAATATTTAATTCTCTTGCTTCCTGTCTGATTTCACTTAATAGATTTCGTGTTTCATCAGTGACGTCATTATTCTGAATATCCGATTCGATTTGGATTAATTTTCTTTGTATATCAAGTGTATTAATGGTTTCCTCTATATTCTGTTGCGCCTCTCCGAAAATACTTCCCGCTTCATTTGTTATATTCCGTCCGGTGCGATTATATGCTTCTACTGCTACCAATATCGCAATGACACTGACGATCAGTGCACCTATGGATAATAACGTATGGGTTGATTTTTGATTCATAACAACTCACCTCCTCATGGGTTAGGATGGGTTAATAATATAAAGGGATAATTAAAAGGCAGTTTATCAGTTGTTATAACTAAGTTAATGATGAAATGTTGGATTAGCGTTACTGCTGAGCCTTTGTAAATGAACTGACGGTTTCCACTAGCTCGGTTAGCTCAAATGGTTTTCTGATGTAATCATCGGCTTTACTCTCTTTTATTTCATCTGTAGAGCAATTGTTTGCAGACATCAAAACGATATTCAGATCTCTGTTTTCGGATTTAAGTATTCTGGCAATTTCTCTGCCATCTTCATTACCCAATACAATATCTAAAAGAATTAAATGCGGAGAATAGTTTTTAAGACAGGTCAAAAGAGTCTGTGAATCTTCAAATACCGTTGTCTGATAACCTTCTTCCTCAAGAATGATTTTTATAGCTTCTTTTATAGATGGATCGTCATCAACAATCCAAACAGTCTTCTTATAGTTAAGATTATTAGAATCCGATTTCATGTCTGAGCACATACTAATAATTTTATTACTCTTTACTTTTTTTCACAGTTAAGAATCTGTTAGAAATATATTAAAGGAGTTTTATCCATTGTAAAAGGTATAGGTGCAGGAAATAACCTTTAGGTGATATCAATGTTTGCTGACTTTGCATGAGTCTGAATAAATCTCTTTCTGGGAGGAACCTCATCCCCCATCAGCATTGTGAAGACTTCATCTGCTTTTGCGGCATCTTCAATAGTGATCTTTTTTAATCTTCTGGTTTCAGGATTCATTGTGGTTTCCCAGAGTTCTTCTGCATTCATTTCTCCCAAACCTTTAAATCTCTGAATAATTGCTTTTTTGCCTTTTTCGGTTTTTAGAAAAGTTTCTCTTTCCCGATCATCAAAAAGATACTGTTTTTCTTTACCGTTTATTGCTTTATATAATGGAGGAGCTGCCAGATAGATATGTCCCTGTTCAATTAATTCCTTCATATGTCTGTAGAAGAAAGTCAGATACAAAGTTGAAATATGAGCTCCGTCAATATCAGCATCTGCCATTACTATCAACTTGTTGTATCTGAGTTTATCCGGATTATACTGCTCCCCTATTCCGGCTCCCAAGGCTACAACCAGTGACTTTAATCTGTCATTATCAATAATCTTATCCAGTCTGGCACGTTCTGAGTTTAGGGGTTTACCAAATAGCGGAAGTATTGCCTGAAATTCTCTGTTACGGCCCTGTTTTGCGCTTCCGCCTGCTGAATCTCCCTCGACAATAAATAGTTCGGTTTCCGCGGCATTCCTTTTAGAACAGTCAGCCAGTTTTCCGGGTAGTACTCCCCCGCCCTCCAAGGCTGTTTTTCTGATTACCGTATCCCTGGCGGCTTTAGCGGCAATACGTGCTTTTAAGGCTAAAATATTTTTCTCAACGATTGTTGCCGCGTCTTTTGGATTTTCTTCAAAGAATTGCTCAAGACCTTCCCTGACTACAGTTTCAGCTGCCTGTCTGACATTAGAGTTACCAAGCTTGGCTTTGGTTTGCCCTTCAAATTGCAAAGTGGCAGAATCCAGTTTTACGGAGATGATGGCTGTTAATCCTTCTCTAAGATCATCACCGCTTAAGTTGGGATCTTTTTCCTTTAGGAGATTGTTTTTTCTTGCATAGTCATTTACTACTTTAGTTAAAGCTGATCTGAATCCGGTCAAATGTGTACCGCCTTCCGGATTTTTCAGATGATTAGCAAAAGCCAGAACGTTTTCGGTATATGTGTCGTTGTATTGAAGAGCCACCTCAACCATGACATTATCCACTTCCTTTTGAGTGTAAAAGATAGTCGGATTTAGAGGGGTTTTGTTACGATTTAGTGCCCGGATGAATGTTTTTATACCTCCTTCAAAATAGAAAGTATAGGAAGTATTAACCCTATGATCGACCAGTTCAAATTTAATTCCTGCCGTGAGATATGCATATTCTCTGAGCTGATTGATAAAGTGTTTAAGATTGAAATCTATAGTTTCAAAAATTGTTTTATCGGGTTTAAACTGTACAATAGTTCCCGATTCATTATCCCAACCTGTAAGATTCAGATTCCATACTGCGTTTTTCAATTTGGTGACTGGTTTTTCACGGTTTATTTTCTCCACCGGCCGGACAACATGTCCACCGTTTTCATATTCCTGGATTACCGTTTCCTCTCCCCGATGGACTATTACTCTCATCCATTCTGATAAGGCATTGGTTACGGATGCACCCACACCGTGCAGACCACTGGATACTTTATACCCTCCCCCGCCGAACTTTCCCCCGGCATGGAGTTTAGTAAAGGCTAATTCCAGTGCACTAACGTTGTATCCTTTTTTAATTGCGTATGGAATTCCTCTACCATTATCGTAAACAGCAACAGATCCGTCTTTATGAAGTTCGATTTTTATGTGATCGGCAAAACCGGCAATAGCCTCATCCATTGAGTTGTTAACAATTTCTGTTACCAGGTGATGAAGCCCTTCGGATCCGGTGGAACCGATATACATTCCGGGTCGTACTCTGACAGGTTCAAGACCTTCCAGAACCTGGATCTGTTCGGCGTCATAATCGTATTTACTGGAGTATGATTTCGGATTTTCTTTGTTGTTGACCATAACTAAATGATTGTACCTAAAACTTGTATTCTCTACAAGTTCGGAAACTATTGCATTTTCTTATATTATTGTCTAACATTTTAGTATATGAATAAAGTACGCCCTGTCCTATTTTTTGTAATTATTCTTGGTTTAATCTCAATATTAGGTATCCTATATATAGTATATTTCAGAGTGGCAGAAATTGATCCTAATGCTGCAAATCCATTTGCACAAAAGGTAGACTATGAGAAAATCTTTAAGGATATAAAAGATGAAGATATGATAATAACCTATGTGACTCCATCTCTCTATCGTGCAGATTCTATTGAGACTAAAGGGATAGTGGTAATTACTACCGGTGAGTTATATGATCTTGATATTCAGGAAGCAAGCAGTGGTACAACAATTGCTAAGGCACGGGTGGCGAAAACCGTCACCAAAGATCCGTCAGGAAATATAATTCCGATCGAATGGATCGTTTCATTATATCCAATTGATAATAATACAGAAAATTACCTGGACGGAGTATTGAGCAGTTTTCTTACGATAAATAAAAAATCTTCATTGGAAGAGAATTTTATCAATGGAAACTTATGGATATTTAGGCCCTACATTCCTTTTGAGAATCTTGAAGTTGATGAAAGACTAAAGAATCTAGCCGTTGCATATTATGGTGATGAGACATTTCTCAGGGATATTTTTTATGATAAATATTTAAAAGAAATTAAAAAACCGATTATTTTGTCAGGTGTTGATCAATTTCAATCTTATGAATAGATTAAACAATACAAATAAAATATTCTTCTTTTTTATTATTCTTGTATTTACATTTTTGCTCCAAAACGCCACAAAACAGTTTTATGCTGTTTCTTATGAACTATGTAGACCTGACTGGGAAGAATGCAGATGCTGTACTACCGGAGATATTGATGATTTCTTGTGTAGAAATGTTAATTGCTGTGAAGCTTACGATGGAACACCCTGTGATTGTTCCAGGCAAGTCAGTATACCTGATGGTTGTACAACCTGGGGTACTTCAGCACCAGGATGGACTATACCCACACAAAGATTTCGAACGGAATATATTACTTGTAGGAATGATAACGATAGAATGTGTAGAGATAATAATTCGCGAACAGCACGTTATTGTAACATCAACGGGAATGTCATTACTGCTACTGCCAACTATAATTGTACGTTAAATCCTCATTTAGAAGAACTCAATAGAACAGACGGATATAGAAATATGGACGAAAGACTTTATGAGCCGGATGATACAAGAACTTTTTCCTGTCCAGCAAATATAAACGGTTATCTTAAAGTCAGAAGATGGTGGAATAATGCTTCTGCTCCCGCAGGTATGTATGATGCCCAGTATTATACGCCAGCACCTTTTGATAGACCTGAGCATATTGCAACAGATCAATGGTGGACAGCACATTATTCAGGATATATTTATATTCCAGCCGGCTGGCGAAGAATACAAGCATGGGGTGCTGAAGATTGGATTGCAGAATGCCGCCAATTCTGTCAGGGACGCCCTTTTGTAAATTGTGGAACTAATTATAGTGCGTGTGGCTTACCAACTGAAAGATTTACGATATATTTGGGTTATAGTAATGTGGATTCGAATACCATAGCCCCATCCGGCCAGATCCTTCCTAACGGAAATATGAGTGGTATGACAAGTATCGAGGTAACCGGGGGAAGGAATTATTTTCAGAAATACTTTCAGGAAGGCTGGTATCCTTTACTTATTGATTATCGTCATACTGGTACATATACAAATAGTATTCAGGAAGTTGATGATGAATCCAGAATGCGAACCAGCACGTCATCTGATGGAAGTACATGGTCTGGATGGGGAGATTTTTCGGCATATCAGTTTAATTCCTGCCAGCCCGGACCTACCCTGGGACCTGTATGCACAGGTATTACCGGTCCGGCGTCCGTAAACAGAAGCACACCAGCAACATTTACAGCGAATGCCACAGATAGTGATACTCCTGCGACTAATCTCCGATACACTTGGTCTGCTACCTGCGGTACAATTACATCTGCAAATCCGCGAACTGGCAATGCAACAATGTCTTGGGGATCATCAACCACACCAGGTACCTGTACTATAGGTGCAACCGTCAGCGATGGCACACGCACTGGAGTCTGTCCTTCATTAAATGTGTCGGTTGGAAACAGACCGCCTGCCACCTGTAATATTTCTGATACTTTTACAGAAATTTATGTGGGTTCATCACGTACTCTGACTATAAATGGTACCGATCCGGATGCTGATCAATTATCTTATGTCACTTCATTTAATGTTTCACCTCAATGTGGAACTTTAGCTCCGGTTTCTTATTCAACGGTTCCGTCAGGTGCAAATAGGACATTTACGTATACTGCACCTAATACCAGCAGAAACGGTTGTACTTTGACTGCAACTATTCGTGATCCTTATAACGCTACAAGGACATGTTCATTCAATTTTGATGTGAAAAACAGAGAGTTTAACTGGTTCATCGGTGTAGACGGTGATATCTTTTCTGGAGATCGTACGGATATGCGTATCGGATTAACTAGCTCAGATAGTTTTTCTACTTCGTCACGATTTATCGGAAGGGATTATGCCAGTGTCTTTGGGAGGGGTGCATTTGATGTTGTTCGATATCTTTCTAACAATGCTACTCAGAATGCGGAAGTTGATACGAACAAATCAAATTTTATTGTCAGATATTCGACTGACAATTCCAATAATTATTGGAAAGATTTTCCGGATACGTTTACAGATTCTTCAAGTATTCCATCATGTAGTGTAAGCGGAGGTATATATATACTTGATGCTGGAGCTGTTTGTAAAATTGGTGTTGGCAATAATGGTTTAGCAGCAAATGTATATCGGGTTACCGTTCCTGGGTCTGATACTACTGCAAGCAATGATGTTGCATATATTATTGACGTGGGAACATCGGGGGATCTTGTTTTTTCAACCGACTTCAAACCTGCCGGAAATGGTTATGGACGCGCGGTATTGATTACACAAAGGAATGTGATAATTAGAAAGGATGTAGGTTATGCCAATTGGAATGCGCTGGACTTTAGGTTTAATATTCCTACCCTTGCACCAGATCTGAATAAGGATATGAAACCTAATATTGCCGCATCGATAATTACTACCGGTAATATTGTAGTTGAATCATCCGGAGATCCTTCAACAGAAAAGGTATTGTATGTTGATGGGCCATTGGTTGCAAAAGGTAGAATTCAAATGAATCGTTTCCCATACAACAATGCACCGGGTATGATTGTCCGTTATCTGCCATGGTACTTAACCAGGATGGCCAATCAGGGCAGTAGTATTATGCTGGATTATGGAATATTAGATTCGGAAATTAAATGGGTTGGAGAAAATTAACTAATATGAGTAAATATATTTATAAAAATGATAATAGATTTAAGAAGGGTCAGGCTCTTTTATTGGTGGTAGTAGCCATGACTGTAGCTTTAGCATTAGGCGTAAACGTATCCGTCAGAACTATATCCAACCTGTCACGTACAACAAGAAGCGATACCGCTTCAAGAGTTCTATCTGCTGCGGAAGCAGGCGCTGAGCGTTTTCTTTCTCTTGCAGCAGCAGATTTAGAAACTGCCGCCGGCGGAGATATCACATCAGCTTGTAATAAAGTCAATGGGACATCGTCACCAGACAAAAGTAAATGTACACTTCAGTTCGTAGGTGCAGATGATGTCAATGTAGTTGTAGATGTAAGTGTAGGTAGAGGAGGGCAGGATGAATATACATTTATTCTTGAACAGGATACCACCACGGAGGTTCGTGTTAATCAGAACCCAGGTGATGGCGGATACAGATTTGCGAAAGTGTGCTGGAAAAGTATTAACCCTTCTTATAGAACAGATTTGTACTTAGTAACTTTGGGTACTACTAATACTGATGGAACTCATAGGGTATTAGGTAAACGCGTGCTAAGGCAATCATCAACTAATCCATACAAGCCAGGAATGAGTAGTTATTCCTTAGTATCATCTGGGGGTACCGGTCAAATAATTAGTGCAGATTACTCGTCTTCTGATAGTGCTTACTGTAAAACTTTAGTTACACTTAAAGATGTTGCTGCAGATACAATACGAGCAGTGCGGTTTAGGGCTATTGGAGGAGATGCGGAAGTAACAATAACGGATGTCGGACGTTTGCCTGCTCAGGGATATACAATTACCGCATTAGGAACTTTATCTCAACCAGGCGGTAATATCATCAGAGAAGTTGAAGTATTCAAATCATATCCATATCCCTCAGGTATCTTTGATTTTTCGATATTTTCGGGATCTGGTGGTTGGATAAATCACACCGGACAAACTCCCCCTCCTCCGGTTACACCATTTCCTACACCTAGAAATGCCATTCCATTACCGTCGGTACCAACAGTCACTCCTACCCATTCAACTAGTTAAAGTAAAATAAATGGAAATATAAATATTACTTTAGTTAATGTAAGTTTATTATCAATGTTTCCAAGGCGAGTCTTGTATTGATATTAGTTTTTGATAAGTCGTCTGAAATCCTTGTGATTAACGCTATGTTATTTACAGCCCTATCATTGATAAGTAAATGTGATCTTTCTATGCTGATCCATTGATCCAGCATATCCAGAATAACCTCTTTTTCTTCCTTGGCTGTCTCCTGTGCCCAGCTGAATTTCTCCTCAAAACTCATATATTTGACCTTCTCATATAATTTACTGTCTTCTGAGGTAAATGTGCTATCTGTCATCTTTATATCTTTCAGTATGCATCTGGACTGTATGGTTTCAAGCAGTGCATTTAATGTGGGAGTGCAAATTATAAAAGAGACATAAGAAGGGAGTTCTTCCAGAGTTTTTAATAAGGCATTCTGAGCATCTTTTGTCATTTTCTCTCCGTTTGTGATTATTATCCCCTTTTTCTTACCGATTATGGGCTTGTTTGCTGTGAATTTTATTGCTTCCCTTATTTGTTCAATTCCTATACTATTTTTATCTTTGGGAACATTGATTTGAAGATACTCTTCATCCTCTACTTCATCCGTGTATTCTTTAACCTTTGCTTTTCGTTCTTTTAATGTACCTCCGTACAGGATAACTGGACCGTTCATAATCTAGAAACTATCTTCAACCATGTTTCTTGTCAATACTTTGTATGATATTATTTTCATAGCATGTGAAGTAAAAACATGCTGATGATTCTCACAATTGTGAGACCTGCCTATGTTTAAAGTAGATACAAATACAAGAGGAATTGAAGAGGTACTTTATGATAAGAAACTTATTACCTCCGATCAGTTATCCGCAATAAAATTTGAGCATGTAAATACCGGAAAAAGCATTGAATCTATTATTAAAGAGAGGGCTTATGTCAGTAATGATGATTTTGTAAAAGCATTGGGAGAGGCTTATGGTTTTGATTATGCTCCCCTTTCAGAAGAACAGGTCGATTCGAATCTTTTGGACCTCATTCCATTAAGCTCAGCTAAAAAATACAATGTAGTGCCATTTAATTTAAATGGTAATAATCTGGCTGTGGCGATGGTTGATCCGCTTGATTTGCAGACCATTGAATTTATTGAAAGAAAAACCGGGTATAAAGTAGTCCCCTTTATTACTACAGAAAAAAATATCGAACGAATTCTTGAAGAGCAGAAAGGTAAAGCAATCGGCGAAGAAATCAGTGCTGCAATGGAAGAAATCAGTCAGACCACTTTAAAACTTGATGAAACCTCAGGTGAACTTACTGATGCCACTATCCGTGATGCTCCTATTGCCAGAATTGTGGGAATGATTCTGGAGACAGCGGTAAAAACTGGAGCATCTGATGTGCATTTGGAGCCGGGTGAAGATGTATCCAGACTCAGATATAGAGTAGACGGTATTCTGGAAGAAAAAAGAAAACTTCCTAAGGAGATGCATGATTCCATAGTTGCCCGTATTAAAATTCTGGGTAAGATGAAGATTGATGAAAAGCGTTTACCTTTGGACGGTCGATTTAAAGTACAGGTTGGAAATACTTCAACCGATCTTAGAATTTCAACTCTTCCTACCATATATGGGGAAAAAGTTGTGATCAGATTATTAAAAGAAGAAGGAGCGGCCTTCTCATTTAAAGATCTAGGATTAAGGGGTCTATCTTTAAAACGTCTGGAGGAAGCAATTCTAAAACCAAACGGTATGGTGCTGGTAACCGGACCTACCGGATCTGGTAAGACTGTTACACTGGCTTCCGCATTAAGTAAATTAAATACCATCAGAGTGAATATTGTTACTCTTGAAGATCCGGTGGAAATTCGTGTTCCGGGTGTAAATCAGGTGCAAATCAATCCTCAGGCAGGTTTAACATTTGCCACAGGGCTTAGAGCTTTTCTTAGACAAGATCCTAACATCATCATGGTTGGTGAGGTCAGAGACGGTGAAACTGCTGAGCTGGCTATTCATGCGGCTTTAACAGGTCACCTGGTTTTGTCCACTTTGCATACCAACTCTGCATCAGGTGCTTTACCTCGACTTTTAGATATGGGTGCGGAAAACTTTTTGCTGGCTTCCACGGTTAATGTGGTGGTTGCCCAAAGACTTGTGCGTAAAGTATGCAGCAACTGTGCTGAAGAATACGATCCTCCGGAGGAAGTTGTACAGGATATCAAAAGAGTGGTATCAGGTATATCCAATGCCATGCTGGCACAGAATAAAGATCCGGATATTATGAAAGCCGTGAAGAAATCCCAGGAAAACAAAATCACTTTGAAAAAAGGCACGGGTTGTGACAAGTGTGCCAATACCGGATACAAAGGACGACTTGGAATATTTGAAGTATTAAATATATCCAATGAGATTTCACATATGACGCTAGAAAATGCACCCGCAGCAAAAATAGAAGCTATTGCTGTTGAGCAGGGCATGATAACATTAATGCAGGATGGTTATCTGAGAGTGTTGGAAGGCGCAACAACACTTGAAGAAGTACTTAGAGTCGCCAAATAATTACTGCCTATATGAGATTAGATGCAACACAAATATTGGAGCAAGTTGTAAGTAATAATGCATCAGATTTGCATTTATGCGTTGGAGTTTCTCCGCATATCAGGGTGAATACAGTACTCAGCCCTCTTGCTGATTATCCCCCATCGACAACGGAAGATATTGAATATTTCCTCAGTCAGGT
The DNA here is from genome assembly GCA_002305475.1 of candidate division WWE3 bacterium UBA1379. Lineage (GTDB taxonomy): Bacteria > Patescibacteriota > WWE3 > UBA101185 > UBA10185 > UBA1379. The sequence continues at coordinate 50,262 of DBRB01000003.1, forward strand.
TCTTGATGAAGATCAAAAATCCTTGTATGAAATTAATCGTGAGTTGGATTTTTCCATTGCCTTAGGTAATAAAGCACGTTTCAGAGTAAATGCCTTTTATCAAAGAGGATACCCCTCGGTTGCCCTGCGTTCCATTCCCATGACAATACCTACTTTGGAGGACCTTAATTTACCGGAGATACTCGGAAAACTTTGTGATCTTAAGCAGGGGTTGATATTGGTTGTCGGACCTACCGGGCATGGTAAATCCACAACCATTGCATCTATGATAGATAAAATCAACAACAGCAGGGCGGAACATATCATAACAGTGGAAGATCCTATAGAATATGTGTATACAAATAAATCATCATTTATTGAACAAAGAGAAATGTATATTGATACTCATGATTGGGATATTGCATTAAAATCAGTTCTTAGACAGGATCCTAACATCGTGATGATCGGAGAAATGCGGGATATTGAAACAATGACAGCCGCACTTCAGGTTTCTGAAACCGGTCACCTGGTTTTTGCAACACTTCATACAAACTCAGCTGCCCAAACCGTAGAAAGAATTATTAACTCATTTCCGGAAGGATCAAAAGCCCAGGTACGACTTCAGCTTGCCCAGGTATTAGAAGTGATCATTTCACAAAGACTACTCCCCTCCTCTACCAAAGGTATGGTTCCTGCGGTAGAAATAATGCTGGCAACCGATGCAATCCGTAATCTGATTCGGGAAAACAAGACGCACATGATTGATAATACAATCCGAACCAGCATGTCGGTGGGTATGCAGCCGATTGAACGAGGTCTGGCACTTCTGGTGGAAAAAGGCTGGGTGGATGTATCTGATGCAATGAAATATGCCATTCTTCCGGATGAATTGGCAAGACTTTTAAAAAATTCAAAGTATGTGAAACCTGAAAAACGCTAAGCCTATGCCTTTGTTTAAGTATACAGCAACAGATACCAACGGGAATAGAAAAGAAGGAACCGTAGACGCGCGTTCTGAAGAACTAGCTGTATCTCTTCTAAAATCTCAGGGCTTTTTTGTCATAAATGTAGCAGAACAGAAAAGCGGTATTTTAGGATCAATTTCGGCAGTCAGAGGAATTTCCGAAAGTGAAATAGTGGCTTTTACCAGACAGTTTTCCACCATGATTTCAGCTGGTCTTCCGATATCAAGAGCATTAGATGTTTTGGCGGAACAGTCTCCAAATAAAAATTTCAGGATTATGATGGGAAGTATATTGCGAGATGTTGAGGGTGGTTCTCCTTTATCCGCATCAATGGGACGTTATCCTAAGTATTTCAACCCTACCTACCAGGCATTAGTCAGAGCCGGAGAATCCTCAGGTAAACTTGATGAAATTCTTAAACGATTAGCTGCTACTATGGAAGCAAATCGGGAGCTTAAAGCTAAGTTCAAAACCGCCATGATCTATCCCACTATCGTCATGATTGCGATGGTAGGTGTGTTTTTCCTTTTGATGTTTACCGTTGTTCCAAAGTTGGCGGAAATGTATGAAAGCTTAAACATTGATCTTCCTCTGCCTACAAAAATAATGATCGCAATTTCCGATTTCATGGTTCACCGTTTTTATATTATGGCTTTGGTAATTGCAGGAGTAGTGTATTTAGTCAAAAGTTTTTTGAAGACGGAAACTGGCCGTGGATATATATCACGTTTAATGTTTTCCCTACCGGTTTTCGGACGTTTAAACAGATTAAGAGATATCACTCAGTTTTCCAGAACCTTAGGTCTTTTAATAGGTTCTGCGATTCCTATAGTTGAAGCATTAAAGATTGTATCTAATGTGGTAGCCAATGATTATTACAAAGATGCTGCTTTGTCCGCAGCAACAGTTGTGGAAAAAGGAGGAGCTTTATCCGAATATTTTAAACGTAATAAAGAATTCCCTCCTCTTCTGGGACAGATGGTAGGTGTGGGAGAAGAAACCGGTCAGCTGGATGAAGTATTGGAAAAAGTTGCAAATTATTTCAACAGTGAAGTAGACCATGCAATTGAAGGTTTATCAGCTTCACTTGAACCATTTATCCTTATCTTTTTGGGGAGTATGGTAGGTCTTCTTATTGTTTCGATTATTACGCCTATTTATAAGATTACAACATCTATTTGATGTCATCGGTGTGCAAAAGTATATTAAAGCACCTATAATATTTAATATGAACTCGAAAAACTTCCTCAGAAGAAGAAATAAATATACAGTCGGATTCACACTTCTTGAATTAATATTAGTTATGGCAGTTATTTCTATATTATCCGGATTGTTGATTGCGGTTATCAATCCCAGGGAAATAATGGCGAAAGGCCGTGACGCTCGCAGAATGACCAATTTGGATGTTATTCATAAAGCAATATCACTGGGACTTACGGAAGAAGAAATCAATTTGGTGGCAACCGGATCGTGCTCAGACTGTTCAAGTGCTACAGGTTCTCAGGCAGTGGACGGTACAGGATGGGTAAAATTTACTATCCCGACAGGTAAAACAGGACTATCAAGATACATTCCGGCACTACCTCTTGATCCCAAAAACTCGGAGGGTAATATTTATACCTTTGGTTCTACTGCAACATCTTATGAGTTGAATGCCATTCTGGAGGCAGAGGATAATGCAAGTATTATGAGTACGGACGGCGGAGATGATGTAAATGTGTACGAGGTAGGCACTTCTTTGAGTATCTTATGATCTTCATTTTTTACTATATTCTTTTGTTTATTCTGGGGTTATTTGTCGGATCTTTTTTAAATGTTATAGCAGACCGTTCCATCGTTGATGAAACTTTTATTAAAGGACGTTCCAGATGCGATAACTGTAAAAAAACATTATCGGCAAAGGATCTTATCCCGGTATTCTCATATCTGTTTTTGCAAGGAAAGTGCAGATATTGCAAGATAAAGTTATCAATCTGGTATCCGCTGGCGGAAATAATGACAGGAATTTTATTTACAGGATCGGCTTATATTTCACAGGTATTTACGGATTTTTCAATTCATTCTCTTTTTCTGTTCATATTTCTGATTACGGTATCAAGTTTTTATATGATACTGTTTCTCAGTGATGCCAAATACAAACTGATTCCTTCCAATGTAATATATACATCAATCATTGCGGTATTTATATTTTTAATAATCATCCAGGGGTATACCCTATTTTCCACATACAGAAGTTTGAAAATTGATGAGTTTGGACAATACTTAATAAAAGCAGGGTATTTTAATGCTCAACTGATTGAAAGTGCAAAGTATTTTGGAATATTGCTGGCTAGTTCTTTAGGCTTGGGTGCTTTTTTTTGGTTTCTGGTATGGATAACCAGAGGAAAAGGTATGGGAGATGGAGATATAACACTTGCTGTACTTATCGGGCTTGTGAATGGTTTTCCTAATAATATTTTGGCAATATTTTTAGGATTTTTATTCGGAGCAGTGTTTTCCCTTCCCCTGGTTTTATTTAAAACAAAAGGTTTAAAAGATACCATTGCATTCGGCCCGTTTTTGTTAATCGGCAGTGCTGTAGCGTTTATCTGGGGATCGAGAATTCTTGATTGGTATCTACAGTATCTTTAGTAACGTCCTTGACAGTGTATCTGAACTGAATCATACTTAATGTATAAAAGTTATTACCTGCCCATGGAAAATATAAATCAAATAGGAAAATTGAATATAAAGAAGAAAGGGGGTGTAGAGAATATGAGAAATCGAAAAGGTTTTACACTTATTGAACTTTTAATCGTTATCGTTATTATCGGTATCTTAGCAGGAGTAGTACTTGCGGTTATGAACCCTGCTGAGCAAAGAAGAAAAGCAGCAGTTAGCGTTATGCGAGCAAATTTAGACAAGATGTGTTTAGCGATGAGCGCATGTGCATCAACTGTTACTAGTGCAGCAAGTTGTGATACAGCAGCTGAAATTGGTATCACTGTTGATGGTTCAGGTAATCCTACTATGAATGGTGTCCCTGTAGGGGCAGCTTACACAATAGGCGCAAGCGGTCAGGAGCTTACTGCAACAGCAACAGGAACGAATTTGGGAACAGGAGGTACGGTTGATTGTATATATACATGTACACACGACGTTGATACTGGTGAATCCACACCTATTACGGCAGACAATCCCGCAAACTGCTTTAACCTTTAATCATTGGCTTGATAATACTAAAGTATCCCCGGTTAACCGGGGATATTTTCTTTTCTTGACAAATCACCTACTTAGTCTTCATACTATTCATAACATACTGTCCATGAAAAATACTTATAAATCTATTTTTAAAACACATCAACAATCCGCGGTCACATTAGTTGAATTATTAATTGTTATTACTATTTTGGGGATTTTGGGGAGTGTTATAGTGGCTATTATAAACCCCAGAATTCATAAAGATAAGGTAAGTGAAGCCGTAAGACTTTCCAATATGAGAAGAGTAATTGAAGTAATTGAGACGGTCAGGACTATAGAAGGTGTGTATCCTGATGATATCGATGATATTCAGAGCTATATACAGGGAGATGTACTGGAGTCTATAGGTGATTTCACTTATAATTCAACCGGCGGTTCTGATTTTTGTTTATATAGTAATGATCAAGCTGCAATTTTGGATGGGTATATGGCATATTCTACTCAATGGACAGATACTGAGATTATGACTTGTAGGAATAAGAGTTCTTTATGTAATAGTATTACTGAGTGCTCGCCGGTCACTATTCCTTCAGCTTCACCGACTCCTTCTCCAACTCCGTCGATAACTCCCACACCAACTCCAAGACCGAGTACAACACCAACACCAGTACCTACACCAACGCCGGTTCCTACACCAACTCCTACACCAACACCAGTACCTACGCCAAGACCAAGTCAGACACCGATACCTATACCGACGGTTACACCTACCAGCTCAAAAAGTTAAGTATAGGTGAATTTTGTAACGAATTACTTAATTGAAAATTTGGTTGATAAATTATGTTAAAAAAACGATATCAGACAAGCAATATAAAATCATTTACTTTAATAGAATTAATGATAGTTGTTGTAATTCTTTCTATCTTAAGTGGTGCCACTATTGCTGTAATTAACAGCGCCGGATTTCAGGGAAGAGCTAGAGACTCACAACGTGCCGCAGATATAAAAAAGATACAAACCGCTTTAGAACTTTATTTTGCAGACAATCGAAAATATCCACCAAATACTAGTTTTCAACGAGTTACAGCTACTGCATTAACTAATACATTGGTAAATGGTGGCTATATTAGTTCTATACCTCAGGATCCAAAATTTCCTAACACTGGTGCTACAAATACTGCATGTTCGAATGACCGCGATTACCTATACAGAAGTGATAGTAATGGAAGTATTTATGTATTATCAGCTAGTATGGAGTTAGAAGCTTCTGCTGCCAGCAGCAGGTGTCTTACAACTGTTGTACCAAACTGCAGCACTTTTTCATGTAACTGTACTGGATATACCAGAGCGTATTGTGTTCAAAACCCCTAAGGATTATTACAGATGAAACATAAGTCTTTTACTCTCATCGAACTCATGATATGTGTAGGTATCATCACACTATTGCTCGGTGTGGTAATGGTATTAATTAATCCCAGAGAACTATTAGCCAAAGCACGTGATGAAAAACTTCTGTCTAAAGTAACGGAATTTGATGCTTACATACTTGAGCACAAAATAGATAATGGTGTGTATCCCGATCTTACTCCTCCACCCGGAATAATTTATATGCATACCCCTTCTTCCTATGAAATAAATGTGGTATTGGAATTTCTTGTTGAACAGGCACAGAATGACGGCGGAAATGATCCCGGAGTGTACGAAACAGGTAATGATTTAACCCTTATTTAATGATATTATTTATATATGAACTTATCTGTCCAAAGTTCAAAAGCATTTACACTCATTGAACTTCTTGTTGTCGTCTCATTAATTCTTATTTTAACTGCTGCAACGATTCCTAACTACAATAATTACTTAGATAATCAGATGTTAAAACAGGCACAGGAAGCAGTGAAGAATGATCTCAGATCTGTACAAAACCGGGCATTAACCGGTACTAATGCGGACACTGTAGATTATTGGGGTATAAAATTTTTTAGTAATACAAACACTTATCGAATTATTAGTGGTTCAGGTAATCCAAACTGTTCGACCTTTACCAATACCAGTGGTGCTCCCAGTCAGAGATTGCCGGCGAATACAACTATTGGAACAAACGGTTGCGTTTTCTTTAGTACTAATAATGGAGATCGTATAGCTGGTGTTGACAATATTAGTGTTGTTTCAGATGCCGGATCCAAAGTGGTATGTATAAACCCTGCTGGACTGATTTACTCCAGGGATTCTTCAGGTGGTTGTTAATATTACTGGCATGATAATAAAATCTTTTAAAAACAAAAGAATTAAACATAAAAATGGCTTTGGACTGATTGAAACTGTGGCAGCATTAGGTGTGACTATGATAGTTGTAACCTCAATGGTGTCCATGTCTTTGTATGCTCTTAGATCTACGCAACAGAGTCAGCTGATGCTTGCAGCTACTAAACTGGCTAATGAAGAGCTAGAACGTGTTAGAGCAAAGAGAGATACAACTACCTGGTCCGCTTTTCTTACTGCAGTAAACGGCTGCACACAATTATCACCATGTTCAATGAATGAATTAAATGTTGTTGGTTCTCAAAATACTTTTACATATAACAATGTAGATTTTAGAAGAAGTTTTGTAGCGTCTTATCCGATTCCTAGTGATACGAATGTAGTGAGAATCGGAGTAACTGTGTCATGGAAGTTCGGGTCTTCTACTTATAACAAGTCCGTATACAATTATACAGATTTGTCTAATTGGAGATAATATTATGGTAACTAACCTGATAAAGGTAAAAGGATACAATCAGAAATATCTGAAAAAAAGTTTTACCTTGATTGAACTTATGGTTGTGATTGCAATATTAACAATCACCGCTGGGTTAACTACCAGTGTTATCGTATCCATTACCAGAAGCTATAGTAAAACTCAGATTACAAATGAATTAGAGCAAGCTGCAGGTTTTGCATCACAGAAACTCACTAAAGAATTACGAAATGCTGTTGCTATTACCAATATTTCTTCAACTAGTATCTCTTTTAGTGATCATACAAATGATGTGATCACATATAGAGTAAATGCAAATCAATTGCAGAGGAGATCACAATTAGCAGGTACAGCTTTTCGTGCTTTAACCGACACAAATACAACTAGTGTTTCTTGTCCTTCCGGTTGTTTTAGTGAACTAAATAGTAATCCTAAGGTTATAAGTATTAAAATGAAGTTCACCTCTGCAGGAACTGAGGGTGGAACTGCGTTCACTGGTAGCGTAGATATTAATGATACTGTCGTAGTGCGTGGCACCTATTAATATGTTTCTCGACCCTGTAACAAAAAAACAATATAGAAGTGATCAAACTAAAAAGGCACAGACTTTAATAATAATTATTGCCGTGATGGTTATAGCCATGTCTGTTGGGGCTGCCTTATCTACCCGGTTTATTAAAACTCTGAAGGATACAGCTTATATTGATATGTCTAGCAGAGCCTTAGCTGTGGCAGAAGCAGGAGCGGAAAGACTTTTGATACGTCCTTTATCCGAACTTGAACAGTTTATCGCAAATGATAGTTGTGGTTCAAATTGTCTGATAGAAATAATCGGAACGGATGGAGTTACAGCTACAGCTTCAGTAGTTTTAAGTTATGATGGTAATACATCGGGTCCCTACCCCCTATCTCTGGAAACTAATAAAACCAAGGAAGTGTATATGAATTCATACCCCTCGAATACTTCATTCAATATCTGTATCGACAGTAAATCGGTGTCAAACCCGATTGCCGTATCTGTTTTGTTTGCTTATGGCAGCACCGGTAATTATCAAATTGAAAACTATCTATTGGAGAGTTTCGGATGTCATACCATACCCGGTAAATCAAATCCTGCTTTGCTCCGGATTACCTCTATTTATGATGATTTTACAGGTCAGTTAGTTCCGGTGGTGGGAGCCTCTATTCCATCACAGGGAGTATTAATTGAGTCAACAGGTAGACTTAACGATGTTGTAAAGATAGTCAGAGTTTTAAAAACATATTCATATGTACCAAGTGATTTTGATTATATTTTGTATTCAAAATCCGAAGATGAACCATTGTCCAACTAGCAAACTTCTTGTAAAATTTAAACATGCCCATCATCGGTTTAGATTTAGGAAGACATAATTTCAGAGCCGTTGAATTAGATTCTCAGAAGAACAAATTCGTTCTTCTCAGATATGGAACCTATGAGAACCCCAAACTAAATCTTGAATCAGAATCCAAAGATGACATGAATATATATTCCCAGGCTATCCGGGATTTTTTTGATGAAACAGGGTTTAAAACGGCTAATACCGTTGTATCTCTGCCTGAGCAACAGGTGTATATGAGAATAATAAAGATACCGGCTCTCAGTGATAAGGATCTGAAAAATTCCATTCAGTTTGAAGCAGAACAGTATATTCCCCTACCCTTAAAGGAAGTAAGTATTTCCTATCAGAAGATTGATGTGGATGCCTTTGATAAAAACAAGATAAATGTTCAGCTGGTTGCCGCCAAAAAAACCACTTTGGAAAAATATGTTCAGATACTAAGGCAAGCTAAACTCATACCTAAAGGTATAGAACCTGAAACTTTAGCGGTAGGACGTATTCTAGGAGATACAGAAGACCATCCTTCTGCTAGCATAATTTTGAATATCGGTTTTTCACAGACTTTGATATGTATAACTTACAGGGGATTCGTCCGGTTTACCCGTAGCATATCAATAGGTGGAGATACAATTACTCGTGCCATATCTCAGTCTTTAGGTTTTGATTATTCCCAGTCTGAAGAATACAAAAAAACTTACGGTTTGGATTCCTCCCAGGTAGAAGGAAAGATATTTGAAGTAATAAAGCCGTTGTTTGATTCGGTTATCCAGGAAGTCAAGAGGTCAAAAATGTTCTTTACAACACACAATCCAAACATTACTATTAACAGAGTAATACTATCTGGAGGTACTGCCCTGATGCCTGGCTTATTTATATACATGGCAAATAATTTAGATTTAGAAGTTGAACTGGCTAATCCCTGGAAGAATATTGAATTCTCTGACAGACTCGCATCCAAAAAAGATTCCCTTTTACAGGAAGGACCGTTATTTGCAACCAGCGCAGGTCTTGCGCTTAAGGAGGTCTAAAGGAGGATTATATGTATTCACAAAGCGTTAACCTCATACCACAGGAAGAAGTACACGAACAGGTAAAAGAACAAGTAGTAAAAATGAGTACGGTATTTTCTGTTCTACTCTTTTTGATTGTAGGGGGGATTTCTTTCTATTTTTATAACACTGTCAATTCATTAAAAAGCGATATTAAAAAAACCGACTCCGAAATTGAATCATTCAGAAAAGAAATCAGTAGCATGGCGAATGTAGAAATTAGTGCCCGAAATTTATCCACAAAATACAATATATTAAAGGATCTTATGAAATCAAGAGAAAAATACTCAATTCTTCTGGCAAATCTGAAAGAAAAAACACCTTCAACAATCGTGGTAGCTAATATGACCGATTCTGCAAACAATAGTCTGGCAATTTCTGGAACCGGCGAAACATACACATCGATTGCCGATTTTGCAAATTCTCTTACTGATGGCGAGACTGTTTTCAGTAATGTTTCTCTTAATTCAGTTTCCTATGAGAATAAATCCAGCCGGGTGTCATATTCCATAGTAGTTACTTATATTCCGGAGAAGTTGAGGTAATACTATGCAGATAAACAGTTCTACATTTAAAGAATTTCTCTTAAATTTTATCATTCCGCTTATTGCTATAGCTGCTACCGGAGCTTTGGGTTTTTTTATATTGTATCCTTCGTATACTGCATTGGAACCTACACGCGCGGAATTAAGTACCAAAAAAGCACTTCATAATCAACTAAATTCCAAGCTTACCACACTGCATGATCTGGTGGAGTTCAAAGCAGTAGTCGATGAAAATGCATCCTTAGTACATCGTGTTATCCCTGATGAAGCTGCAGTCCCCTTCCTCTTAACCCAGATAGACTTGATTGCTAAAGAAGCAGGGCTGGAAGTGACGAAAATGAGCTATACATATTCCACGCCTACTAAAACAACTGCTCCTCAACCCACATCTGCTGAGATTAGTGAGTCCGACGAGACTGCAGAAAAAAGTCCAAAGTATCTGATTGTTGATGTATTACTTGGTGCAACAGGAAATCTGGATCAGCTTCAGGAATTTTTCAATAAAATTGAGACATCCGCTCGATATGTTGATATTGATACTTTCCGGTTTGAAGCTGAAAATGAACAGGATGGAGAAGCTGTCAGCGGTAGCTCCCGTCTGGCTATCACATTTGGTCTGCGTGCTCCGCACATCAGAGTTCAGTCAAATGCGGTGACCGATGATCCCATTGATCTGAACATTTCTGATGATGAATTTCTGGGGGTAATTAATACTATTAAAGGGATGAAGTACTATGATATTACTGAGGAAAGTATAAATCAGGCACTGCTGGAAGAAACCAGGGAAACAACTGAATCAACCAGTTAATTATCTGTATCACTTATTTTTTTGGAGTTTTCTTCTTTCCATTTTTCTATTTCTTTATGATTTCCTGATAATAGTACTTCCGGTACTATCCATCCTTTAAAGTCTTCCGGTCTTGTATACTGTGGATGTTCCAATGTATCGTTTTCAAATGACTCCTTGGATGATGCATCCTCTTTTTCCAATATTCCAGGAAGCAGGCGGGTTATGCTTTCCATGATGACCAGAGCTGGTAGCTCTCCGCCGGATAATACATAGTTTCCGATAGATAAAGATTCATCACAAAGATATTTCTCTACTCTGGCATCCACACCTTCATAACGCCCGCAGATCAGAGTAATCTGATTTAAATTCTTTAATTCTTTTACCTTGTTCTGATCGAACTTTTTTCCGGAAGGTGACATTAGGATGGTATGTTGTTTATTTTCAATATTTTCCAATGCTTTATATATCGGTTCGATCATTAATACCATACCTGTACCTCCTCCGTACGGTTTATCATCAACCATTCCGTAGGAGTTTAATGCATAATCTCTCAAGTTATGCAGGTTTACCTTAATCAGACCCTTCTGAATAGCTTTTTTGAAAGGGAGATTATTTAAATGTTCATTAAATAGGTTGGGAAATAGAGTTATGATGTCAAACGTTATCATTTTCTTGAGGCTCCTGTGTTTCCGGCTGTGTATCCTCTTCGATATTTCCCCGTGCACCTTCCGTAGCTTCATTGAGTTCAATATTAATCCTTATTCCGTCTTTAATAGCTTTTGCCCGGGCGAGATTACGCAAACTCTTGATGGTTCTTCCCTCTTTACCGATGATCATTCCCATATCGTCCTGGGCTACATTTATTCGATAAATATGTGTATTAGTTTCAGGATCTTGTTCCTCGTCGATTCTGAGTGATTCGGGTTTGGATACTATTTGTCTGATTAGGTAGTCAATAAATTCTTTCATTGTTTATTTAGCTTTGATTTATTACGTTTTTATGCTTCGGGTGTAGATTCAGCCTGCTGGGCTTCTTTCTTGTCACCCTTTGGATTGTACTTTACGTATTTGTATTCACCTGCTGCAATTTTTACCACTGCTTCCGTAGTTAATGCACCTTTGGCTTTCCAATCAGCATACTTTTTCTGGTCAATCTTTGACTCCGCAGGAGTTGTCTGCGGGTTGTAGTATCCCAGAATATCCAGAAACTTTCCGTTTCTTTTATCTCTGGTATTTGCCACTACCACTTTATAAGTGGGTGCATTCTTTTTACCTGTTCTTGCTAATCTTATTGTTACGCTCATATGTTGTTTTTCTGTTAATTATCTGTATTTTTTTTGCGAACATGCTTTGAGCCGTTCTGACTTTGAGATTGTATCAGACCAATTTTACTTTGTCTATCGCATTTAAGGCTGCAGCCTGTTCGGCTTTTTGCTTGCTTCTTCCCTCACCCTCACCAACTAGTTTCTTTCCCAGATAAACCCCTACTTTAAATGTCTTTTCATGATCTGCCCCCCAGGACTCCAATACTTCATAAACGGGTGTAATACCGTACTTTTCCTGGGAAAACTCCTGAAAGGTTGATTTGGCGTCCTTATAGGCATTATTCTGGACGATGTCATCCATCTTATATAGCAGTTCCCTAACTACAAATTCTCTGCAGACATCCAGTCCTTTTTCTTTATATAGTGCCCCCAAAACTGCTTCAAACGTGTTTGCCAGTATATATTCCCTGTTTCTTCCCCCTGTGGCTTCCTCACCATGGGATAAAAGCAGAAATTCCCCATATCCCAGCCGTCTGGATTCTGCTGCCAAGGACTGGGTATTCACAATTGCTGCCCGATAATTAGTGAGATCTCCTTCGGGTTTTTCAGGATATTTGTGATAAAGATACTCAGAGGATAATAGCTGCAATACAGCATCTCCGAGAAACTCCAGTCGTTCATTGGAAGGATTAGGGTATCCCGGATGTTCATTTAAAAAAGAGCGATGAGTAAATGCGGTTATGAACAGTTCTTTATTTTTGGTGTCCACTTTTAGTATTTGAGATAGTTTTTCAAGATCAATCTCCGAATGCATAGTAACTCCTAAGATATAAAAATTGATTTTAATCCAGCTTCTCTGACAGAATATCCAGCAAATCAGCTATTGATTCAATATTTTCCCTTTCATCCAAAAGTTCAATGTGAAAAGATTCTTCGAGTTCCTGAAGAATCTCAATTAATTCCATTTCACTGACATTTAAGTCATCTTCGAAAAAAGCTTCAGGAGTAACCTCTTCAGGCTCAATTCCCAATTTATCTTCAATTATTTCTTTTACTTTATTAAAATAATTATTACTCATTTTCTTTTTCCAGGTAACTTACTACTGTACCTAAAACCCCGTTCACAAATTTCGGAGAAGTGTCGTTTCCGAATTCCTTTGCCAGTTCGACTGCTTCATCAATTGCTACTTTCTGTGGGGTCTGTTTATGGTATTTAAGTTCATAGATGGCGATTCTTAATATAACAAGATCAACTTTTGATATTTTATCCAAGGGCCACTCCGGTGCGCAGGTTTCAATTATTCGGTTAATATCGTCATTATTTGTTTTTACCCCTTCAATTATTGTGTTTGTCAGGTCAGTATCTACTTCACTCTCTTCCAGTAAATCTCTGGATAGAAGTTTGCATGCTTCTTCATCCGTTTCCGAAAACAACCAGCAGAATATACTGGCCATAGATAGTTTTCTTGCAGCATGTCGTGGGTCAGATTTATTTCTCATCTAAATAACCTCAAACGCAATAATTTAGAGTTCGATGCGTTCCTCAACGTGAGGTCTTTTATAAGCCTTACCGTCTTTGGTTTTTACCGCAACTACTCTTTTTCTTCTTTCATGGGCATTTCTGTTTTGTCTGGTTGCACTTTTACTTTTTCTTCTTTTTGGTACTGCCATATATTTATCTTCGGGATAATCGGTATTTTTACCGGTTATGCCTTAAATTAGTACGACTTTTTATCCGATTATTTAAGTTTATGAAACTTAGATTGATTGGTCAATAAGCGATTATTAGGCAAAAATCCTTTACTGACTGGGTTAATATAGTGTGGATTGGGGGGTTTGTCAAATAGTTTGCGAAAAATAAAGGCGTCTGCATTTTTGATGATACAGACGCCTTTGGCTCTCAAAAAAGATTAGTACATTCTATATGGCTTAACTTTACTTCTTGGAGGAGGTTTATGGCATGGAGTTTGAGGTTTAATTTTTTCAATCTCCCGTTTGACCTCCTTATTGAAACGATGGATCATTGCTTGAAATTCCATCTCTTCCACTTCACGATAGACTGTTTTACCATTTTCCTTAACCATCAGAGACTTATTCTCTCTTAGGAATATCCTCATCGCTTCGAGATCATCATCACCCAGGGTTTTGTGACCTGTCATTTTTTGTCCGTTAGGAGCAATTAATGACCAGCCGTTTCGTTCGTTCACCTGAAGAACATACGTTGCCTTAAGTTCACCTATTTTTGCCGAATTGGTTGTCATGTTCGAATCCCTTCTTTGTATTAGAAATTGGGGCGTTTCGGATTGTTTGCCGTACGGGAGAGTTCAATAAATTTCTTCCTGAATTGAGAGATGAGGTATTCCATTTTCTCAGAGTCCACCTCCAAATATTGGATTGTATCACCGTCCCTTACAGCCTTGATTCTGTTTTCCCATAGCATCTGCTGAATTCTTTGTAGATCGGATGGGTCTGGTTTGACACTAGACGTATACTTTTCACCATTGGGAAAAACAACAGTATAACCCACCCCATCCTGTCTCGGGATCAACTTAATCACCGGATTTGGCATTTTAACAGTGTCCATGGCTTTCTCCTTTGTGACACTAATTCTTCTCCTTCTTTATAATGACCGTGAACATAATATCAAAAACTATAAGTTTTACCAAATTTAGAACCTGGGATCGGATTGTATTAAGATAAAAAAGCGCTGAATATTGATCTTCAGCGCTTTATGGTAGAAATATTTTATTAACCATCCTTCATATGATCTTGGCATTTTGCCAGTGAACCACAATATGCAGTTGGTAACTTGCATGTTTCTCGAATGGTACATTTTAGAGGGCGGATAGATGTATACCCTGATCCTTGGCTAGATGTAAGTGACCACAAATTAATACCCGATGGAACAAAAAGTTGTACCGCACATTTAGATTTATTTTTTTTCTTGGCCATGATTGTCTCCTTCCACTTAGGATTTTAATTATTGAATAGGATAACTGAAAAATTACTCAGTGGAAAATAATACCATGTATTGTATGCTCCATTCAAGGAATAAGGTGTTATGAGGATATAAAGTTAAGGATGCTTTTTCCGTATTTTCTTTCATCTATGATTTTTAGATTAGTTCCTTCAGTTAGTTTTTCTATTTTGAGTTTGTCTCCATGCAAAAAGATGATTGTACCACCCGGATTTAAGATTTCTTCCAGATTTTTCATCAGGAATTTATGGGATAGGTCATCATAAAACGGATCAGCAAAGATTATAGTGTATTTTTTATCGGTATTTGCAACATACTTTACTGCGTCACTGAAAAATACTTCCGATTTATCTTCAAACCCACAACTTTTGATATTTTTTGTTATTGCCTGGCGTGCATTGTAGTTATCATCAACAAAATCGCACCACTGTGCTCCCCTGCTTAATGCTTCCAGCCCTAAATTTCCGCTTCCGGCAAATAAATCCAGGACCATAGCGTCATCTACTTTTTCACCAAGAATAGAAAAAATTGCCAGTTTAACCACTTCCTGCACTGCCCGAATACCGGGTACATCCGGAACTATAAGTTTTTTATTTTTTGCTGTACCACTGGTTATTCTGATCATACTACTACGCATTATAGCAAGTAATCTTCATAAATAGAGATATATAAGGATAATTAATTGTTACCAACTGTTTCTTGCAGATTATCGTTGAGTTTCTTTTTCAGATTAGTATAACTATCCAATTCACTAAATAACTGCTGGGCTTCCAACTTTACGGTTTCCAGCATTTCCAGATCATTGATATCTGCACATTTAAATTTTTTAAATCCATGCTGCATAGTCCCATATAGGTCACCCTGACCTCTGGTCCGAAGGTCAAATTCCGCAAGCTGCAGACCGTCACTTATATCTTCCAGATTCTTTAATCTCTGATAAGATGTAGTTGAATTATTGGACATAAAGACCAGACAAATCCCCGGTTTATCTCCTCTTCCTACCCTTCCTCTAAGTTGATGTAAGGATGCCAATCCATATCTTTCTGCGCTTTCAATTACCATGACGGTAGCTTCCGGAATATCAATTCCTACTTCAATTACAGGAGTAGATACCAAAACTTTTATTTCACCGCTTTTGAATTTATCAACAACTTCCTGTTTTTCTTTGGATTTCATTCTACCGTGCAAAAGACCAATATTAATATCCTTAAATACGCCGTTTTTTAATCGGATATATTCAGCTTCCGCTGCTTTCACATTTTCCAGAATCAGACTCTCGGATTCTTCGATCAAAGGACAGACAATAAACGTAGGTTCTCCCTTATTCCTTATGGCTTCATAAGCTTCATCTCTTTTCGATTCCGGGATTACTTTGGTGGTGATTTTCTTATTCTTATTAGGTGGTGTTTTTAAAATAGAGATATTCAAATCTCCAAATAAAGTCAGAGCAAGAGTTCTGGGGATTGGGGTTGCTGTCATGGTTAATAAATGGGGTATGAAATCATTTTTACCCATTTGCATGATTCGCGTTCTTTGCTCTACTCCAAATCTGTGTTGTTCATCAACTACCACCAAACCGATATTTTCGAATTTCTCTTTAGAATAAAGCAGAGCATGGGTGCCAACGATAATATCTGTAGTATGTCTATCGGACTTTTTTGTGCTTCCTGTCATGAGACTGACGGAAATGCCAAGAGGTTTTAGAAGATTTAAATAAGTATTGTAGTGTTGATTTGCCAGAATTTCTGTTGGAGCCATGTATAACACCTGATGTTTATTGAGTACCGTAAAATATGAAGCAATAATTGCCACTATTGTCTTTCCTGTTCCCACATCACCTTCCAGAAGCCTGTTCATCGGATGTTCCATTGTCAGATCCGACATAATTTCTTCTACTGCAGTTTCCTGTGAATTGGTAAGTTTAAACGGCAGAGAATCAACAAAATCATCAAGTTTCTCCCTATGCAATATTTTTTCAAAAGCTTTGCCTTTAAGGGAATTCTTCCATTCATACTTTCTTTGTTCTACTTTAAGTAGTTCCAATAGAAGCTCTTCGAAAGCAAATCTTCGTCTAGCCATATTTGACTCATTTCGATTATTTGGGAAATGAATACTTCTTAATGCATGGTCCAGATCCATCAATTTATGTTTTTTTAAAGTATTTTCCGGAAGAAATTCCTCAAAGGATTTTACATCGGATAAGATGTCGTTAATCCTGTTACGTAGATATTTTGAACTAAGGCCTGCCGTTTCAGGATAAACCGGTACCAGTCTGCCCGTGTGAAGCAATCCGTTATTTTTTGATAATTCCTCGTAATCAGGGGATATCAGACAAAGTTTGTTATTAAACCTACCTACTTTACCACTAAACCGGTATCTCTTCCCTACTCTGAATGTCTGTTTCAGATAGTGCTGGTTAAACCAGACAATATTAACCTTTCCGGTCTGATCTGAGATTTGTACATTAGTAAGTTTTTTCCCGTATTTTGTATAAATGTTTCGAATATCATCAAGATCACCCTCTATAGTCACAACCTCACCATCAAGCAGATCAGCTATCTGTTTTGTCATTGAGTAATCCTCGTAACGGAAAGGAAAATGATAGAGAAGGTCCTCTATTGTTTCTATACCTAGATTTTTCAGACGTCCTTTAAACTTAGGTCCGACTTTGGGTAAAGTTGCAATTTTATCGGAAAGTTCTATCATAGGGGTATTCTATCAGGTCTAATCTACTGAGAAAGGAGATTATCATGCCCCCCTGTGATGATGTTGAAGCATGTCATTGTGGCGTAATAGTTCTCTGCCAACCGAAAAGTCGTCTATTAAATGTTCATTGAGTGAGTATTTACCAGAGTGATGGAAAGCTGACCGTTCACGTTGATTGTAACCCTATTGAAAACGGAACCGGCTTAATTCATGAATCTGATGTACAGGAATTTCTTTTGGATATTAAAATCAGGTGCTTGTATTTGGGTGTTTTCAATGTATCAGAACCTGGAACAGTACCGAGTAACGAGGTCATAAAAAACCATATTCTAGCATTAAGACATTTACACTTTGTAGGTTGAGGACAGTAATATCTTAAATCTTGAAGGAACCCCTAGTCTTATACCTGGCAAGGTGTTATTACATTCAAAGGATAAAAGGCAATACGCTGGTTGCCAGTAAAGCTAAAGTGGCTAATACAACAACCGCTTTGCTTAACACACCGTTTTTACGCCATATTCTGAGTGTTTTTTTAATCTTCTTTATCATATTTTCTCCAATTATATAACTTTAATAAAATCTCTTTTCCCGAATTTTATTACATCCCCACTTTTAACCTGTTGGAATCTATCTGTAACCTTTATACCATTTACTTCCACTCCGTTTTGTTCCATTACTCTTCTTATTTCACTGTTTGAGTATTTACTTCCCAGTGATCCTGTTAAAATGTCGAATAATGTGGATGTATTCTGACTATTAGTATCCCATTCAGTTATATTTTCATCAGGAATTTCTTTCTGTTGGACGGTTTTTTCAAAATACTCCTGCGCTTTAACGGCTTCTGATTCCCCCCGCAGTATTTTTACAATCTCATAAGCCATGAGCTTTTTAAATTGCATGGGATTTGCTCCTTGCTTCATTTCTTTATCTATTTCTTCTATCTGTTCCATGGGGAAATCTGTCAGAAGCTCCAGGCCTTTAGTTATAAGATTATCTGAGTACGACATAGCTTTACCGTATATGTCAAAAGAAGAATCAATCAGATTGATTCCGTTGCCTTTTGTCTTACTCATCGTTCTTCCGTCAGGCGCATCCATCATTTTGTTTGTTCTGACAAATTTTTCCTTGTTTAAATATATTCTGCTAAGAGTTCTTCCCATCAGCATATTAAATGTCTGATCAGTTCCGCCAATTTCCATATCTACTTCCATTGCTACACCGTCAAAACCCTGCATGAGTGGATAGATAAATTCCTGCAGACCGATCGGATCTTTTTCTGCCCATCTTTTAGCAAACATATCACGTTCTAACATTTGGGAGACAGTAGCATTAGACATCAGTTGAATAAGATCCGCCAGATTGAGTTTTGATAGCCATTCATAATTTCTTTTGAAGATGACAGGATTTTCCCCTTCGAATTCAATTAGTTGTGCTGCCTGTTCTTTCCACCCCTGCATATTCTTTTCAATTTCCTCATCGCTTAGCATTTTTCTTGCTTTATCCTTGTCGGGATCACCCACTTTAGAGGTGAAATCACCTACTAAAAAAATTACTTCATGCCCCAGCTGTTGAAGAATTCTTAAAGCCCTAATACCCATTGCATGACCAATATGTAGATAAGGACCGGTGGGGTCAAATCCCTGATACACTCGGATACGATCACCTGATAGTAGTTTCTTTTTTAATTCCTCCTTTGAAGGATAGATTTGTTCTACTCCCCTATTAAGGAATTTATCAATAAGTTTTTCATCTTTATAAACTTTAACCATACTAAGCCTAATTATATAGTTTTTTGTAATAAAAAAATACAGAGCAGGTGTTATTGATGTGTATTTAACAATTTGCCGGGAAAAAGGTAAAATATGTTAAAGGAGGGAGATATCATGAGAACAGCTGAGAAAGTTTTGATAAAAGTGTTTTTGTATTTTTCCACGCTGGTATTGATCCTAGTTTTAAATGTTGTGTCCGGGGAAAAGTCATTCTTATATACCGTTCTGATGTTTATGTTGGTTTTAACATTATTTACAAGTTTTCGTAGGATAAAAGTCCGGAAAATTCTTCATCGGAGATAAGAGCAGGAATTTTTAAATTAGATATCCGGTTTTTTACAATCTCAAACAAATAGTGAAAAACCGGATAAAATCAAGTAAAAAGTTTACCTCACTTTAATGATATAATTTCACCATGCGCCTTTTGCCTTTAAATAAACCTAAGGTAAATTACCGGCCCCGAAAGTATAGTGCCAGGAAATTTCCTAAGGTTTCAAATTCAAAAAAGTTGATAATACTTACCTATCTGGCTTCATTTACTCTTATATCTCTTGTTTTAGGTATTTTTAGTACTTTAATAGTGGCAGCTGCCTTCTCCAGAGAACTCCCAAACCCGAACACTCTTCTTGAAAGAAGTACGGAACTATCCACAAAGCTTTATGACAGAAACGGCACCCCAATATTTGAAGTATATGGTGATAAGAATCGACAGCTGATCACTCTGGATAAAGTATCTCCCAACATCATTCATGCTACGCTGGCAACTGAAGATGCGGAGTTTTATCTTCACAGAGGGTATTCGCTCAGAGGTATGGCAAGAGCGGTCAAAAATATGATCAAAGGCGGCGAAACTCAAAGCGGATCTACTATCACCCAGCAGGTGGTAAAAAATGCAGTTTTATCTCAGGAGCAGACCTTAAGCCGTAAAATAAAGGAATTAATTCTATCCCTTCAGATTGAAAATAAATATGATAAAGACCAGATTTTACAGATGTATTTGAATGAAACTCCTTACGGAGGACAGAATTACGGTATTGTTACGGCAGCAAAAACCTAT
Source organism: candidate division WWE3 bacterium UBA1379 (assembly GCA_002305475.1). Classification (GTDB taxonomy): domain Bacteria; phylum Patescibacteriota; class WWE3; order UBA101185; family UBA10185; genus UBA1379. The sequence continues at coordinate 70,639 of DBRB01000003.1, forward strand.
TTCAATAAAGATCCGATGGATTTAACAATAGCGGAAGCCGCTTATCTAGCCGGACTTCCACAAAGACCCAGTTATTACTCACATTTCGGAGCTCATCCTGAAGCTGGAATTGAAAGAAAGAATTATGTTTTGTATCTGATGAAAGAACGTGGGTGGACTCAGGGAGATGGAAAGCGTTATTTCTTAAGCGAGGAAGATTACGAAGCAGCTAAGAATGAAGAATTAAAATTCCAGGCTGCTATGACTCCTTTTAAAGCTCCGCATTTTGTTTTCTATGTGAAACAGCTTTTGGCTGAAAAATTTGGTGAGGAGGCTGTAGAACAAGGAGGTTTACAGGTTACTACTACGATTGATCTTAATCTCCAGGATAAAGCACAGGAAATTGTCTATCAGGAAGTGGAAAATACGAAAAATCTCAATATGAATGTAGGAAACGGAGCTCTGATTGCCATTGATCCTAAAACCGGACAAATTATTGCTATGGTTGGATCAAAAGGTTACTTTTTACCGATGGAGCCGGAAGACTGTATCTCTGGTACTACGGGAGAAAACAGCTGTACTTTTGAGCCAAATCTGAATGTGACGCTTGCCAGTCGACAACCAGGTTCAACAATTAAACCGATTACATATGCCAATATGCTGATGCAAGGATACACAGCTGCATTTCCATTTCTGGATGTACCTACTACTTTTGAAGGTGCATCCCCCGATAAACCATATGTTCCGGTAAATTATGATGGTAAATTCCGCGGTCCGATGTCTCTAAGAAAATCACTGGGTAATTCATTGAATATTCCTGCCGTAAAAGCCTTAAAAATTGGTGGTATAGATTCGATGATAGACCTGGCTGAGAAAATGGGTATCTCTACACTTAAAGAACGGGAAAGATACGGTCTGGCGTTAACTCTGGGAGGTGGAGAAACAAAACTTCTGGAGATGACAAATGCTTTTGGAGTATTTGCCAATAAAGGTATCTATCATGAACCGGTAGCAATTCTTGAAGTAAAAGATGGCAAGGGAAATACATTATATAAATGGAGAGATAACGGTGGATCAAAAGCTTTAACTGAAGAAGTGGCGTTTTTAATTTCGGATATTTTATCGGATGATGGAGCGCGTTCCGAAGCATTCGGATTTGGGAGTCTTTTGCATATCTCTGGATATCAGGTGGCGGTTAAAACCGGTACAACGGATGATAAGAGAGATAACTATGCTATCGGATTTACTCCGTCGATATCTGTTGGTGTATGGGTAGGAAACAATAACAATGATCAGATGAATCCTTCCGTTGCATCAGGTATTACTGGTGCTACACCGATCTGGAATAAGTTCATGAAGGAGTTTTTAAAAGAAAAGGAAAGTGAAAAATTCGAACCGCCTAAAAATGTTAAAAAAGTAGAAGTGGATCAGCTAACAGGCATGCTTCCTTTTGAAGATTTTCCTACCAGAACAGAGTGGTTTATTGAAAGAACCGAACCCACTGCCAGAAGTGCGTGGTATTCAAAATTGGAAGTTTGTGAAGATGACGGTAAACTGGCTAATGATTCCTGCAAGGATGCTGATAAGTCGGATGTTAAAACATACGTGAAAATTACAGCGGAACTGCCAGAATGGCAAGATGATGTAGATAAATGGGTTTATGAACACTATAAAGATGACAATAAGTACTTTCCTCCGTCTTCCGTGTCTCATTTGAAATATGATGATGATGGAGATGTGGAAAATGACGATGAGATATATGTTGATATCGTAGGATTAGAGGATGGAGATAAGGTATCAAAGAGTTTCAGACTGCAGGCTGAGGTTTCGGCTGCTTCCGATATCCGGGAAGTCAGGATATATGATAATGATGAGTTGGTAACCCGGGATTCCTCAGAGCCATACGGTTACAATTTCTCTTTCGATAAATCTGGTGATCACAGTTTCAAGATTGTAGCGGAAGATAAAAATGGCAACAAAGGAGATAAGACTATTAAACTAAGGGTTCAGTAAATTAAGTGAGTACGAAGCTAATATTAATAATCAACTTCGTACTCTATTTCACTGATTAATTATTTGATGCCCCGCAGTTAACGTGATGATTGATCTGGAGAAAAATTACTGATTTACTGACAACAATGCTTTCATCATCCCATTCTGTACTATCTAAAAGCAGATAAGATCCCCCGAAATTTAAACATAGAATTTTGAGAGTACCTAGACGTTTTTCCTGTTCCTCACTGAATATTCCTTCCCTGATAATTAGATATACAGGGGAAGATCTCTGAAGTAGATCAAATATCTCGGTTTCATTAATCAATAAATTTATGTCGATATACTCGTTTGAAACACCTTTTTCTTCACAAGACTGTTCAACAAGGCTTATGATGGGAGTTGTGTCGTAATCAACAGCAATAACTGACCAGCGGATCATGATATGACCTCCTCTTCCTTTCTTATTAAATTAACATAAGCAAATATTTAGCTACTTCAAGGAAAAGTGGGGCATATAACTGAGTTATAGATATGTAACAACAATAAGTGTTAAATTGTTGCCTTATTTTAAGCTTTCCAGAAGTTTTTCTTTTATTTCAGCAGCTTCTTCCTTAGTAGTTTCTTTTTCCAGGAATTCAAGTTTTACGGATACTGATCTGGTATTTTGTTTTTTGTTGATATATTCTCCGACAACATAAGCATTATTGATTTTACTGTTGAAATTTAGAATTTTATCAAATATCGGACCAAACGGTATGTTCAGTGGTACGGGAATTGTTGCTTCCTCTATTACCAGGTTTTGATAGCTATCCAACACTTTCATATTAGTTTTTTCTGTATTCATTAATTCTTCGGTATCAAGTGTGAATGAATTCCATTGAATATTTATATTTTTTAAGACTGAAGAAGATCTGATGCCAAGATCTAAAAGCAAACCTGAAAGAATTTCCCTTAGTCTGATTGAATTATCATAAGGAGAAAGTTCTGATTCGTATATTACGGTGACTCTGCGGGGCTCCGAATAACTGTTTATATTCTCAGGATTACCTTTGAGTTTGTACACTTTGCCAATTTCAAATATTCCTACCTCAGGTATTCTGTGTTTTCTATATTCCTCAACAATCGAATGCAGCGTATCGAATATACTTGTTCGCAGAGCATTCTTATCGGAACTAAGTGCATTTTCCAATACTACCTGATTGCTATTTTTCGCGTTACGGGAAACGATCGGATCGCTGATATGTTCATGCAATCCCAGTCTGGTTAACGAATCCCTGATTTTATCCTCGAATTTATATAATTCAGGTGTAATATCTTTTGGCGGTGCTGTTTGGATTAATTGTGCGGGTATTTTGTGATAACCGTTTATACGTAAAATATCGGCTGCAATATCATCCTCAACTTCGATATCCGTTCTAAAAAATGGGATTTTTAATCTCAGACTGTCATTCTCCTCTTCAATAATTTCATAATCCAGAGCTGTAAGAATTCGTTTTATAACGTTCATATTAAAATCCAATCCGCTTAGTTTTTTAATACGGGACAATCGTAAGGTCATATCTTTTTTTGGATAGGGTTTAGGATAATAATCCTCATTTTCATAGTATTCCCCGCCTGCTAGTTCCAGAATTAACTGAGTTGCCCGGGCAATTGCCCATTCCGTCAGTTTAGGATGCAGATATTTATCATATCTAAGTACTGTTTCGTTCTGTATTTTTAATTTTCTTGCGGTTTTTCTGACACTAGCCTGGCTGTAATTACCGGCATCCAGCACAATATCTGTAGTATTGAAATCAACGGCAGTAGAAAGACCACCTACTATCCCTCCAATCACAATAGGCTTATCATTCTGGGTGAGGACAAAAGTGTTCTTATCCAGCTTAACAACCGTCCCGTCCAGGGTAGTGATTTCTTCACCGTCCTTGGCAATTCTGATAATAATTTCCTGTTTTTGGAATTTGGAGAGATCCTGGGCATGAAGCGGGTTGCCAATTTCAATCATTACGTAGTTTGTGATATCTACAATATTGTTAATTGGTGTCATTCCATATTCCATCAGTCTATTCTTTAGCCACTTCGGAGATTCCTTTACCTTTACACCTCTGAATACTCTAGTATTAAATCTATGAACTAACTGTGGACATTCCACCCTAACTTTCACTCCTCCGTTATCTTTACCTTTTTTGTTATACATTTCAGGAAGTTTAAATCGTGCATTTTCATAAGCCGCAAGATCCCGAGCGCACCCAATAATGGACAGCCAGTCCGAACGATCCATTCTGTGTTCCAGTTCCAAAATATCATCAGAGATCTGTTTTTCAAGCATTAGTCCCAGTGAAGTAAACGATTCAGCCATATCCTTGGCACTTTTATCTATTTCAATATACTGTTTTAGCCATTCAAGAGGTATTCTCATAGGTAGATCATTCCCCCTCCGTATAATTTTCTAATGTCCCCTATTCCGTATTTTGCCATCACCAAACGATCCAGACCCATTCCGAATGCAAAACCGGTATATTCCTCAGGATCAATTCCGCACATTTTCAAAGTATTGTAGTGGATCATTCCTGAGCCTAACACTTCAATCCATCCTCTGTATTTACATACCTCGCACCCCTTTCCTTTACAGAACTGGCATTTTACGTCAGTTCCCATACCCGGTGATACTTCCGGATAGTATTTATATCTGAATCTAAGTTCAATGTTTTCATCATTAAACAGATACTGATGGAAAAGAGTAAGGGTTGCCTTAAGATTCTGGATAGTGATTCCCTTGTCCACTACTACACCCTGATACTGATGAAAAAAGGAGGAGTTTGTTTTACTAGCGGTTTCATTTCTAAAGACTTTACCCGGTACAACTACCCTTATTGGTGGTTTGTTATCAGTTAGGATGCGGGATTCCACGGATGAAGTGTGAGTTCTTAATAAGATATCCGGTTCATTAACAAATAATGTGTCCTGAAGGTCTGTTGCAGGGTGATCTTCCGGTAAGTTCAGCTTTCTGAAATTATTTTCCACGGTCTCAATTTCCGGTCCTTCCGCGATGGAAAATGAGTAGTACCTGAAAAATTCATTCATTTCCCTAATAATCTGAGTTGTTGGGTGCAGCATACCGGAGCTTTTTGCTTTCATTGGTATGCTTAAGTCTATGGAAGGATCATTGGTTTGTCTGATTAAATATTCTTTCTGTGTCTGTTCTATTCTACTTTTTATTTCATTCTGCAGGTTATTTATGACCGGACCATATATTTTTTTCTCTTCTGGAGAAAATTTAGGGACTTCTTTCATAAGAAGGGTGATGATTCCCTGGGTTTTTGAAAAATATTTCAGATAAAGGTCATCAAAAGATCCGTTTTGAGAGGTTTTCTCTATGTCATGTTCAAACATCTCTTTAATTTCATTAATACGTTTATCCATTATGTACGCAATTATAACTCAAATCAGCTTTGGGATGAACAGTATAATGGGTAATTAAGAGGGAGGTAAATGAAAAGAGGTGCAGACAATCTATGTGTGCACCTCGCTTATGTTCTTAATAGAAAAAAGTATTTTCTTACTTCCGGTTTATTGATTGGGTTGACTAATACAATGTCATCCACTTCTCTGTTTGCAAAAACTGCAAAATCTTTGGGAATCCTTTTCTTTCGAATTATCATCATTCTATGAGTGTTTATACCATCCGAAAAATCCAGATAATTGGGAACTTTATATGTATCGGAGATATAACAGAAACTTGGAAAATACCCAAGTTCATCTCCATACAAAACTTTTACAGCATCTCTGATTGCACTGACTATGTGATCTGTTGTCATAACCTCTCCTTTTACCTGATTTGTTCTTTTAATATATCATTATTTGAGAAACTATAAAACCTCCGTTTGGAGGTTTTAGCATTCATACTAAGGTAATTCCCGAGCTATTTATTTAATAGCACTTTTTACTTTTTCGACCACTGTCTTAAATCCGTTTGCATCGTTGACTGCCATCTCAGAGAGGGCTTTTCTGTCCAGTTCAATATTTGCCTTTTTTAAACCATTAATAAATGTACTGTATCTTATATTGTGATCGGTTAATGCACCGTTAATTCTGGTAATCCAGAGTCTTCGTAGGTCTCTGCGTCTCTGTCTGCGTCCGGCAAATGCATGTTCACCCGCTCTAATTACAGCCTCCGCAGCTCTTTTATAGAGTCTGTTTCTAGTTCCCCGATAACCTTTAGCCAGGGATAATATTTTTATATGTCTTCGGTGTCCTCTAGGACCTCCTTTTACGCGTGTCATATTATTTTATATACCTTCCGTGTTTACCAAGTAATTTTTTGAATTTTTTTGTATGTCCGGTATCAGCTTGTTCGATCAGACTGCTTTTTCTGGTTCTTCTGCTGGCGTCCATTTTTATTTTCAAATGTCCGGTTCTATTTTGTTTTTTCAAAACCTTACCTGTTTTGGTAATTTTGATTCTTTTCATTAAGGTTTTTTTCGTTTTCATGTTTATATCTTTCAAATTGCTGTATTACAGCTTAACAAATGTTACATTAATCATGTTTCCGTGTCTTTTAGGTTCCGCTTCAGTTCTGGCGATGTCTTTTAATTCCTGAGTAAATTTGTTAATTCTTTCCAAGGCAACTTCAGGGTGTTCACCTTCCCTGCCTTTCATTTTTACCGTGACTTTTACTCTATTTCCGTCTTCCAGAAATCCTCTTGCTCTTTGAATTCTATTATTCAGATCCCCAGCATCAATGGTGGGTCCGAATACGAATTCTTTCAGTTCGCTCTTTTTTGCCTTAGCTTTTGCTGCAGAAGCTTTTTTACGTTCTTCATACAGGTATTTGTTGAAGTCCAGAATTTTGGCCACCGGAGGGCTTGCTTTTTCAGCGATCACCACTAGATCCAGTTCCTTTTCTCTGGCTAAACGCAAGGCTTCAGAAGTTTTTAATACACCAAAATTTTCCCCGTCACTGCCTATTACCCGAAGTTCGGGTGCTCTTATTTTTTCGTTAATTAAGTAGTAATTGTTTGGTATAGACTAAACCTCCGTCAGAAACACGTCAAAAGCGGTTTCCACAGACGCTAAATTACCACAAATCAAGTGCTTTGGTCAAATATTTATTAGCAATTTTATCAACCACCTCATTAAGAACAATACCATTGTGAGTTTCACCTGTTCTTAATCTGACACTCACCAGTCCTTTTTCAGCTTCCCTATCACCTACTATTAACATATAAGGGATTTTTTGGTTCTGAGCATCCCGTATTTTTGCCTGCATAGTTTCACTTCTGCTGTCTACTTCTACCCTGATATTGCTGTCTTTAAGTTGTTCTACCACCTTTTTAGCATATTCCAGATGTTTTTCACCAATTGGTATGATTTCGGCCTGTACCGGTGATAACCAAACTGGCAAGGCTCCGGCAAAGTGTTCCAGCAGAAATCCTACAAATCTTTCACTTGATCCCAGAGGTGCTCTATGTTGCACAATCACGTATTTTTCATTACCATTTTTATCAATATATTTCAGATCAAACTGCTGTGGCATAAACAGATCAATCTGATTAGTAGAAATACCGTATTCATTGCCGATAGCAGATTTGATCTTAAAGTCCATTTTCGGACCGTAATGGGCTGCTCCTTCGTTTACCACTTCATACTCTATTCCTGCCCTATCCATTGCTCCTTTGGACAGCATTTCGGATTTCTTCCACATTTCTTCATTTCCGTGATATTTATCTTTCTTTTCTGGATCTCGTAAAGCCAATACAATGTAGTAGCCTTTAAGTCCTAAAGTATCGTAGTAATATCTATGCAGGTTAATGATCTCTACAAACACTTCAACAGCCTGTTCTTCAGTACAATATACATGTGCGTCATTCTGAACAAATAGTCTTGGTCTAAGTATTCCGTTTAATGCTCCTGCATTTTCATATCGTGCTACTGTACCGTATTCAGCCAGTCTTAATGGTAATTCCCGATAGCTTCTGGTTTTGTTCTTAAAGATCATGTGATGAAATGGGCAATTCATCGGTTTGATGAAATATTCTTCTTCATTTTCTCCCGGTACCTGCACATGATACATTTCATCTTCAAAGTATGGGATGTGTTTGGAGATTTCAAATAGTTTTCTCTTTGACAGAAAAGGAGTAGATACCCTCTGATATCCCCATTTTTCTTCTGTTTCCTTTCCCCATTTCTCCAGTTCATCTTTAATAATAGTTCCTTTAGGAAGCCATAAAGGAAGCCCGGGTCCGATTTCTTCAGCAAATGAAAATATTTCCAGATCTTTTCCGAGTTTTCTGTGATCTCTCTTTTTTGCTTCTTCCAGTTTTTCCAAATGTTTATCCAGTTCTTCCCGTGAGGGGAATGCGGTTCCGTAAATTCTTTGCAGCATTTTGTTTTTTTCACTGCCTTTGTAATAGGCACCGGCAACACTAAGAAGCTTAAATGCCTTTATTTTTCCCGTACTAGAGACATGAGGTCCGGCACAAAGATCCAGATCATAGTGAGGATCTCCTTCGTTTCCTAAAGTATAAACAGTTGCCTTTTCACCACGTTCCACAATCTCGTTGATAGTATCCAGTTTATAGGGATTATCCTTGAAAATACGCTGTGCTTCTTCATAACTTACTTCCCTGCCCTCTACCGGCAGATCAGCATCAATAATTTCCTGCATTTTGGCTTCAATTTTTGGAAAATCCTCAGGAGTTATTTTGTAATCCAAATCAAAATCCATATAGAAACCGTCTTCTATTGCTGGTCCCATTACTTTTAAAGTCTGAGGATATAATTCCTGGATTGCTCTGTGAAGTACATGCTCTGCAGTATGACGCAATGGAATTAGTTCTTCTTTTTTCTTTAATTCAGTCTGATGGGAAGATATATTCTTTTTATTCTCAATATTTATTTGTGCTTGTTCTTTAGACATATATTGTTCTATTTTAAACTTTTTCTGAAAGATTTACGAATTTTTTACTCTTGGATTGTTAATGATTGTATATACCCTCATAACTGAGGGGTTGTAGTGGTAAATGTGATTGTACAAAGCACGGAATATAACATTACTGTTTTTATATCCTTAATAGACCTTTTTGTCAATAAAAACCCCCCGTTTACCTTTGCAGGTATCCGGGGGTTTTAATTACGGCGCAATCCTTGAATTGTAATCTAAAAGGATCACAACCGTCATTCTCGTTTGCTCGCCGTCATCCCAGTTATCTAGGGTTTCCAGGTCTTTTGCTACCAAAACCTCATGGAGATTCCAGGCGATCGTATAGCCAGTATCCTTATCTTGGGGCCATTTTAACGATTTAGCCAGGTACTCTCTGAGGATCTCTTGGCAATCACTAGAGACACCAGGTATACCAGGGTATACCTCCGTAGATATTCGGAAACAGGCAGGCTCCACTAAAGATTTCAAAATCGGCGGAACGACGTTATTAATCTCAGATATTTCATCTGCTTCTTCAACACAGGCTGATGAAATTAAAGCCAACAGTATCATCAATACAGCCAGTATTCTCTTTGACATTCTGACCTCCGTCTATGGTTGGGATATAAGGATTAATATTTTATATTTTAACATTTCTCCTCCATGCGATGATTATTTCGGATAATTACCGATAGGTTTATTATACTATAGGTCAACGCTTTAGTCAAAATGAAAAATCGGTATTACTACTAATAATCAATGTATAATTACTTGCAATATGCTCTTAAATATATATAAACCTAAGAATTGGACCTCGTTTGATGTAGTAGCAAAGTTAAGAGGGATACTGGGAATTAAAAAGATCGGTCATGCAGGTACACTTGATCCGCTTGCTGAAGGTGTATTAATAGTTCTTACCGAAGGCGATACAAAGAAACAGGATGAATTGATGCATCGGGATAAGGAGTATAAAGCTAAAATTGCATTTAAAATTGATTCACCGACTTATGATTTGGAAGGACCTGTTGAATTCTTGGATCATGCACCTACAAAAGAACAGATAATAAATTGTATTCCCAAATTCATCGGCGATATTGAACAGACCGTACCTCCCTATTCTGCCGTTAAAGTAAAGGGCAAACCTCTTTATAAAATGGCAAGACGAAATGAATTATCTGAAGCTGAATTGCCTGTAAAAAAAGTGAAGATATTTTCTATTGATATTATGGATTTTAAGGATGAACCGGTTGAGGTTAATAGTAAATCTATTAAACTACCTGTGCTGACATGCATAGTGAAATGTTCAAGTGGGACTTATATCCGATCTTTAGCGCATGATCTGGGAGGTGTGTTGGTTGAATTAATAAGAACACGAGTTGGAGAATTCCGTATTGAAGACGCAGTACGGCTTGAAGATTTAAAAGTATAACTGTTCCTGCTCTACTTTTACTTTTCCTGCTTTTATAAATCCTGTCTTCTTTGCCAATGAAAAGATAGGATCTATGACAATAGAATAAATAAAGTATGCAACAGATGCATAGAATTGAAAAACGAAAAATGTCAAAACTGCCATAATCGGGTGAAAGAAGTTTTTATACGGCTGAAGAAACTGATTTATCTTAGTTTCTATCATTGGTCCCACATTTAAGTCAGTAATATTTTTGTTATTGGTTTCGTAGATTTCATCTATACCTAAACTTTTTAGATTTTGTGAAAGCATGGGATCATTAAATAATGGCATCAGATTATTTTCTGCCTGTTTTTTCAACTGGTCCTCGACAGCAGCTTTGACCGGTTCCTCTGTAATTTCAGCAATCTTATGTCCGACATTAATTTGGTCTACGTTTGCCGCATTAAGTATCACCAGTGATCCTGCCAGTGTACTGAAAATAAACATCAATCCTCTGGTGGTAAATCGCAGGGCAAATCTGGGATCAAATTTAATTAGAAGATTTTTTATTCTAGATGAAAGATAAACATCATAGGTTAATAAAAGACCTCCAATCAACCCTACATATAAAGCATAACGGGGAAAAACCGTATATGTTGCAATGGTGAATGCCAATGCCACCGGTATGGGGATGAATATATATTTCTCCCATTCTTTCCATGCCCCTACTGTTAATGCAAGTGTAATTAAAACTATAGACATGAGAATTATTGTTCTGACCGAGAATTCTGCTGTTACTGAAAACAGTTTATGGCTTTTAACAAAATTATCTGCGGTAATGGCAAAGATAAAACTTTCAATAAATAAAAGTAAACTTAGAAATCCGATTTTTAGATAGAATGATGTATTTTTTACAAGCTGTGGCTCTGTTGTAGTAAAAATATGCTGCTTTTGTTCTGGTTTAATTGTGATTTCCGTGTTCATGTTCTTCAGCTTCCATAGCCTCTTTTTTAGTCGGATGGATTGTTCCATCTGGATGATTAGATGGACTATAAATTGTGTAAAGTTTCAGTTCTTCTGTAGTTGAGGTATTAATAATATTGTGTTTAGTACCTGCCGGTATTACGATTGCAGTATCATCTGAGAGATCAAATGTTTCGCCGTCTAAAACTGCCTGACCTATCCCCTGTTCTATTCTGATAAACTGATCTACATTATAATGCACTTCTTCTCCAATCTCTTCTTGTGGTTTTAAACTCATAACTACTAATTGACTATGTTCACCGGTATTCAAAACTTTTCGAAAATTTGTATTTTTTAATGTCTCTTCATTTATATTTTGGACAAAAAAATTCATAAATAAATCATACCACAGGATTATCCCTGGATAATCCTCCGTTTATGTGAATATATTAATAAAAATCAAAAATTAACAGCTCAGCAAAAGTTAAGGTTATTTTCTTAACAATAATTTTAGGGTTTAACTAGGATTGACCCTAAAATCACTATAAGATAACCCCATACAAAATTCATACAAAACTCTAACTTTTAGCATAGTAGCAGCCAATACTTTTTACAATATTCTTACGATTATTTGACAGATTTATTACCCTTTGATTAAATGCGCGTCATGAAACACATACCCCATAAAGTTATTTATTTAACTCTATTTGTGCTTTCACTTTCCCTTACTCCTCTTCCCCTGTCAGTGATTGCACAAAACATTGTGAATACCAACTCCGGCAAAGTATATGCAGCCGGATCTGCAGTAGAAATTTATAAAGACTCAGTCAGTTCATCTTGGAATCCCGGACCATGGAGTTCAGATCTCAACCCTTCTAATCCTTCTCCTACTTTCGAAGGTAATAAGTCAATTTATTTCAAACCGAAACTTTGGGGAGGTGTGAACTTTAAGAAGTCTGAAGGAGCCATTTCCATAAATGAGTCATCCACTTTTGATTTTGCTCTTAATGCCAGAGAAAGCAACGGTAAGATAAAAGTGATGTTTTATGACGGTAATGGTAAGGAAGTTACTAATAATTTCCAACTAGAAAAAATAAATGGAGGTATTCAGAAAGGCAAATGGGTTGAATACTCTCTTCCCCTTAAGGAAGTAGCAAAGAAGACTTCTTCTATCAGAAGCTTTGCCTTCCAGAATACAGGATCTCCTGTTGGTGCTGCATTCTTCTTTGATGAAATTAAGTTTTCCAATGTGGAAGGCGGATCTGAATCGATGGAGAATGATGCTAATGAATACAATCAGGATAACCAAGCAAACCCGTCTCCTACCCCAAGTCCTACTCCTGAATATACAAAACCAGAAGAACCGTCTGATGGATATCAAGATTTCAAACCCACACCATCTCCCGAATATGAGAACAAAAGCGGCGGAAGATATACAACTGGATCTGGAAAAATATACAAGGATGGAAAACAGATTCAGCTGAAGGGTGTTAGCTGGTTTGGATTTGAGGGTGGAACTAAAGTAGTACACGGATTATGGCAGAGAAACTGGAAGGATATGATCTCCCAGATTAAATCAACCGGTTTTAATGCAGTCAGAGTGCCTTTCTGCCCGTCTGTTGTGGATAATGTTGGTGTAACTTCCATAGATTACGGTAAAAATCCTGATCTGCAGGGGCTTAAAAGTTTGGAGATTCTTGATAAGGTTGTTAATGAATTAAATAACCAGCAGATGTATATCCTCCTGGATCACCATACTCCTGATTGTGCTGCGATTTCCGATTTATGGTACACCGGATCCTATTCTGAACAATCCTGGATTGATGATTTGAAGTTTCTGGCCGCTAGATACAAGAATCTATCTTATTTCATGGGTATGGATATAAAGAATGAACCTAAAGGTAGTGCTACGTGGGGTACGGGAAATAGTAAAACGGACTGGAATTTAGCAGTGGAAAAAGCCAGCAAGCAGATTCTACAAGCCAACAACAACATCCTCATATTTGTGCAGGGTGTCCAGTCCAATCCTACCTGTTCTTCAACTGCAGGACACTGGTGGGGTGGAAATATGGAGCCGATGAATTGTACTGCAATTAATTCATCCAGTCTCCCGAAAGACAAAATGGTGTATTCACCGCATGTATATGGACCAGATGTGTACATGCAGCCTGAATTTACTTCATCGGAATTCCCGAATAACTTGAGAAATGTTTGGGAACGGGACTTCGGATTCCTTATTAATAAGGGATATACGGTAGTTCCCGGTGAATGGGGTGGAAGATACGGCAACGGAGGAACCGCTAAAGATGTTACCTGGCACAATGCCTTAGTCTCTTATTTCAAAGAGAAAGGTATTTGTAGCTCGTTCTATTGGGATTGGAATCCCAATTCCGGTGATACCGGAGGAGTATTAAAAGATGACTGGTCTACAGTCTGGAAGAATAAAGCAGATATGCTTAACAGCTATTTCAATAGTTGTAAGTAATCCCCGAAATTAATACTTCGGATATTAGAACCCGCCGGAAAAAAACGGCGGGTTCATTTACGGAAAACGCATCGAGGTATTTATTGCGTATATGCCTAAAGATGTGGATGAGGAAATGGTAGCGGAAATGAATGAAAAGGACAAGGTCGCAGTATCGGAGATAGTAGATTATTTCAGACTCGATAAACTGACTGGCGAATTAACACCACCATCAGCGGACGAGTAGATGTAACAAAGGCTTTGCAATATGATGTGTAATTGTACTGCAAAGCCTTTTTTTATGGTTGAATTTCCAAAGTATTTAACATATTTCTGACTACTTCATCATATCCTTCATTTTGCGGATCTGTTGTGAAGTCAGTTATTTCAAAATATCTTTGAGTATCGGCTGCCAAATATATTTTTCTGTACATTCCCAGTCCTTCCACAGTATATGAATATCCCTCCATATCGCCTATTGTAGTTTCGCTGATTTCACTGATTGTTTCTACAACATCATCTATCTCCTTCTTATCTTCTTCTACAATACTTCTAAGACTTCTTCCATCAAGGCTATTAAGCGAAAATCGTACACTGATGCCGTCATAAAATTCTGTGTTCATTTGCTGGGTTTTTCCTGCAAAAACAAAGGACACTGAATCATCCTCATTTTCGGTTACTCTTAAAGTATCCGGATACTGAATGAAAAAATTATTCTGATGATTTGTGTATGTTATCCAGTTATCAAAGTTTGGATTATCATTTTGGTTTTGATAATTACCCGGGGTGACTGTAAAAGTTGATGTGGGTTGTATTATAGGACTATTTTCCGAGGGAATATTTGATGCATCAGGGTTTGTATACCTGTTTCGGTAAAAAGAAGTAATGGATGCTCCTGCAACAAATATACTGATGATGACTATAATGATTGTGGATAAACGGGGTTTATGTGATACCGGAGATGGTTCTGGTGGCGTTTGTGGTGACATGTAATTATCAAAATGGATATGTGTAAATAATGTATCGAAGGATTGTAAGCTAAAAGTAAAAAACCTTGAAACTAATTCGATTGGTTTCTGGGTTAAAAAGATTCTAACTATTTATTGTGGTGGTTATTTTCCACACGGGTAGAGATATTAATACAGCGGCAGACTTTTTCCTGATGCGATTGTAGCACTTCTCTTGCTTTTTGTTTGATCCTCTACCCTCTATCTGAACTCCGTAGTATTGGCATTGTAAGATGCAGCTGACAAGTGGATTTTTATCACGATTCTTCTTTCGCGAAACCACGCTCATGTGATTTTCTCTCCCTTTTTCTATGGAATAGTTTTGATAAGGTGATATTTTAAACCAATTGTGTAGAATAAATCAACCTATATTGACGGGATTAGGTACTTCTTCCATTTTTATGCTGCGGCTTAGAAATATTTTAGTAAGTATTCTTGAAATCAGGTCATTTTCCCTGACTGACGATAACCTTTCCACTATCAAAAGATCTAAAACAAAGCTGGTAAGGCTGGCTACTGCCATTGATAAAAGTTTCAATCTGGGGAATGCTATAAAGACCATAAGAAGTACAGTGGTAAAGGTGATAAATTTCAATAGATCATCCTTTGCATCACCAAAGCTTTTTCTTATTGAGTCTTTGATTATCAAATATCGTTGTTTATCTCCTCTAATCTCCCACGGTTCTATTCGAAGAGATTCAAGATAGTATTTACGTGCAGCAACGATAATTCTCAGCATATTTCTAATTATCTCGGTAGTAATGGCAATAATAATTATTGTCAGGGTAACTTTCGCATGATCAAGAGTGAATCCCCGCGCCATTAAGTTAAACCCGAATACCTTGGCTTCTAAAGGAACATTTAGTTCCTCCGGAACAAAGAAAAGTTTCGTACTGTCCATGGTTAAAAAGAAAATAAATACTACAACTTCAAGGGAGTCAGTAAATGTGGTTTTAATTTTTCTGAAAAAATCATCTTTCCATCCTCTTTTTTCAAGGCCTGAAAGGTTAGGTTTAGTGAATATACCGATCACACTAAAAAGGAATACCGTAAGAAAAACGGTTAATAGTGTTACATCATAGTATTTACCTACCAGTTTATATAAATATAAAAACATAAGATAGATTGCCACAGCTAGTACATAGGAAAAAACGGGAGCGATGATTAGCAGCAGTTCTTTGACCCTTTTTTTCAGTAGCGCAAAAAAGTCTTTCAGGGCTTGTATAAAATCTAGGACTGAAAACGAACCTTCCAAGATCATATCCAACAATGTGCTTACTTCCTTTTTCAGTCCGAATATAATCAGAATACCCATGATGATAAAAATAATTGTGATGCTAAAGAAAACAAACCAGAGTGTATTTAAAACAATATTTGTAGCATTCGGATAGACCATTTTACCCACAAAAAGCAGAAGCGTTATGGTAATTGCTGCCAACATCCAGGTTGTAATTGTTTTTGAAGGTTTCTGAAAAGGATCCATCAAGGGATGTTACCGCTTAAATTAAACGAAATCAAACGGTATACCATACTGTCATTCATGAGAAATTTCCGAGGTTTCTACAATACCGCCAAACATTATTTCAGGACGATCAGTTTCAGGATTAAATTTCATGCCTGGTTTTAAGTTTTTCGATAGTATTGCCCGACTTGAGTATCCTGAAATATAAGGGTTATGATTTCTGGCTGGGTTGTTAATAACAAAAGGATCCAAAGTGACTGAAGCATCTACTTCTTTAAATTTATGAAGATCATAAATTTTATCGCTCTGAAGAGGAAGGTTTTCCTGAATAGTTACTCTCCCGTAATTAATTAGTTCATTTATGATATAGGACTTTAATTCATCCACGCCCATTTCAGAACCGAATGTTACTCCCCTTCCCCTACCTACATACGGAATCTTTATCACATAATTATTTTTTTCTTCAGCTGATAATTTGGGAATATTTACTTCATCGGGATGGTTAATTGTAATAACAGGAAGTATACATCTGACCGATTCTTTTTCCTCATCAGTTAAATGGATAAGATTTTGTATTTCACTATTCTGAATGAATGGAAGAGACAATTTACTGCCCATGATTTGGGTACTTAAAGGAGAAGCAATTTCTATTAGCGACTTATTGTAAGCTTCTGTAATAATTGGGCTTTGAAAACTTCCGTCAGGTTTAATAAATATCTTTTCATTTTTTCCTGTTTCCTGAAGAATTATTAGATCAATAGGATTGTTATTCATATCAAACAATCTGTCTTGTTTTATATATACTCCTTCATAAAACCGGTCTAATTCATCGGTTCTTACTTGCATGATATTGTTATTTGGAAACACTTTTTGAATAGCTTTGTAAAAGTATGATCTATGTTTTTTTTGAGCAATAAAGTGAATAAAATCTGATATCAATAAGATGTTTGCAGGATCTTTAAGTCCGTTTAACTCAACATTTGTTTTTATTGCATTAACTATCTCCAGACTGTTGTTTTCTTTGATTATTTCCGGGAGTAAGCCGGATAAATAGTCAGATATCCAATCTGAATCCTCATATAACTGTGGCCTGACCGTATTTACTTCTAATATCCTATATCCGTTGGGTGAATACACGGAATCTATTCTGGCATAATTAAACATCGTCTCAGGATTTCTTTTTATGCAGGAACTGATATCAAGTTTTGGAATATCGAGCAATTCAAGAAATTTTGGCTCTTTATATACATAAAGAGAAAATTTTTTTAAAGCGGTGATAACATTCAGATATACTTCTTTGGGAATGTGTGCAAGAGGATACAGATACAAATCTCTGGGAGGGCCATTTCCTGTCACCCTGAGAAAGTCTATATAATATTGAGTATTAATAGATGGTATTTTAGGTGACGGTCTGATTTTTTCAAGTTTATTGAACATTTGCTCTTTATGCAGTTGTGTCTTCATTTATGAAATATATAGGTAAACTGGCTTGTAATTTGTTTGAAATTTGTAAAAAATTCCGTTATGTATGAAATCTTGTGTTAGGATTTTAAGATGCTGGCAAAAGAAGAAGTATTTCAGAAAAATGAAACAGGTACTTTTCAGAGAGTATGGATTGAGCAGAAAATTAATAATATTGAGGATATATTGAATGTGCAAAGGAAAGTATCTGAGAAACAATCTGCCTTTATACCATATGAGCTGGAAAAAATTCATTTGACAGTTTTTCACTTCGGTATACCTACCGATTTATATAAAGAGTTTAAAGTATTTCAACCTGAATTAACACTGGATGAATTTCTGGACAGATTAGGTAGTATGTTAATGAATTTTGCCGAACTAATTCCTGACTCGATGGAATCGGAAATTCTGGGATTGGATTTATTCGGCGGCAGAGTAAATCCTAAACTTGGTCTGGTATTGGAAAGAAACAAGCTCATGGAAGAGTATAGAAATAAGATTATAGTAGGGTTGGTTGGATTTCTTCATGAATTGGGTTCTGCAAATCCTGAAGAGTTTCTGCAAAAAAGCAGGAACTTACGATACAGCCTAAATAAAAAATTTGTTCCTCATATTACTTTAGGGTTTTGGCATGGCGGCGAAGAATACAAGACTATTCAGCCTGATATTAAAAAAGTAAATCTTTATCCGTCATATTTTGTTAATTTTAATAATAATCATCCACAAATTAAGAATTAAACATACTCTTTGTTGTGAAAACTATTACATATGAATATTCTATAAAAATATGCTAATATACATTAACTCATTCGTTGATATATGAAAGGAGAGAAGAATGAATCAACGTTGTATAGAAAATCGCTTCACTTATAATAAGTTTAAAGTGTTTTTATTCACACTCGTAATAAGTGCTGCTGTGATCGGTTTTCTAGTTGGAGCGATGACACAAAACTCCATTACTATTTTTATAGCAGCTATTTTATGGTTTTGGCTGGGTGCAATTACTTTTTTCTTTGTCATCGATAAAAATCTGCACCGGATTAGAAAAAATGAGGAAACACTCGTCTGTGCTATTACAGGGATTTTTACTTTACCGGGATTTTTAATCTGGTTGATATCAAAATCCTTATTCGATTTAATTCAAAGTTTTATGCGTGAAAAGGACGAGGAAAGGGATCCGGAAATTGATTATATGTGAGATTTTCGGGGAAGTCAGGATTTACCATACTTCCCCGATTTTTTTATGCGATTAAAGGTGAGTGGATAAATCAAGAACAGCAGTCAATGGCAGGACTACTGCACTTAAACTCAGTCCAACTTCTTCCTTTTTTGCACAAATCCAACCTGTGATACAGTGAAACCCAAACCAGTATAAGTCGAGGAGGATGATTACCTCATTAGATAGAAGTGTATCTCCGACTACACTTAACATCATAGGTATCATACCTACAAATAGAAATATCATTTCTTTTCTCCCCGACCATGCCCTTTTCATCTCAACCTCTTCTTTCTAGTTTAACCAGATCCCGTTTTAGTATTCTTTAATGATTAAAGAGTATTATTGTTATTGTTGTGTAAGATATCGATTTTAATACTACTGCGGATGAGTTTATAAGCTATGGTGGGCCCCACAGGATTCGAACCTGTGACCTCTTCAATGTCACTGAAGCGCTCTAACCAACTGAGCTAGGAGCCCCTATAATGGTGATATTGTATCAAATATTGCTTGGAACTAACTAAAACTAATTTTTCGACGGATTTAAGCCTTCTTTTCTGGAGGGCATTATTTTATCAATCAAACCGTATTCCAGTGCTTCTTTCCCATCCATCCATCTATCACGTTCCATATCTTCTTTAACCTTCTTAACGTCCTGACCGGTATTTTCTGCAATCAGCTTAGCGTATTCATCTTTCAACTTAAGAATCTGTCTAGCTTGAATATCGATATCAGTTGCCTGTCCTTCAGCACCTCCATGAGGTTGGTGAATCATGGTTGCAGCTCCCGGTAAAGCATATCTTTTTCCTTTAGTTCCGCTGCACAGAAGAAGTGCTGCAGCTGAGGCTGCTAATCCGACATTAATTGTAGCTACATCATTTTTAACGTGTTTGATAGTGTCATACATTGCACGACCGGCGTATACTTCACCTCCCGGAGAGTTAATATACACACTGATATCACGTCCCGGATCCTGGCTTTCCAAAAAAAGCATCTGTGCAATAAAGGTATTGGCTGTAGCCTGATCAATCGGACCGGTAACAAATACTATCCAGTCTTTTAACAGTCTGGAATATATATCGTATGAACGTTCAAACCCGTTTGGGTCACGTTCCACAACTATTGGTACTAATATATTATTAATGCTCATGTCCTGATGCCTCCTCAATTAACTTAGTTAATAACTTGTTTTTCTCTAAGATACTTTTAATATACCACCTTTGTATAGGATCTTTCAGCTGTTCTGTCATCTGTTCATCTCCGGTGGCTTTTGCCATTTCATCAATTTCCTCATCGGTAACTTCAATTTTACCCTTTTTAACAAGGTCTCCCATCACAAACTCAGCTTTTAAGTTTTTTTCTGCAATGTTTGAGTAATCAACTTTTAGTTGATCTGACGTTTTGTTCTGTGCTTTTAAATACTGATCCAGGGATAAACCGATGGTCTGTGCTTGATCAACCAGTCTTGACATCATTCTTTCTACTTCATCTTCAATTAACAGTTCAGGAACTTCAACTTCCGAAGTTTCTGTTATGATATCAATGACTTCATTAGCTGTAAGGTGAATATGCACATCTTCCATTTTTTCACCAGCTGCCAGTTTTTTTGCGTTTTCATCTTTTGCTTCCTGCTCTTTCTGTTTTTGTAGTTCCTTAAGTTTCTTTTGATAATCCCCTACTTTTACCTCAGGTCTTACAGCTACAATCGCGGTGAATTCAAAGTCTTTTTCTAAATCAAATTCTTCAATCTCTACTTTTGGATTAGAAATTGGGTTAATGTGCTGTTCTTTTAATACCTGAGGATAATATGTCTGAAGAAGAGTATTAATGACTTCTCCATATAACTTTGAAACATCCGTCTTTTCTTTAACCATATCCCTGGGCGCCATCCCTTTTCGGAATCCGGGGATTTCAGCGTTTTGAACCAGCTGATCAAAAAGTTTTTCGTATGTTTCTTTTACTTTGTCAGATTCAACTTTTACGGATAGTTTAATCTGAGATTTTGGCTGTTTTTCAACTTTTGCGATCATAAAACCTCTATAGTATTTATCCCCGTATTGATAGGGATAAATGCCTTTCTATCAAATAATTATCAGGGTATTTTAACATAAATATGTTTTGTAGGTGTCAAAATACCAAATAAAGAGAAGAGATAATAAAAGACGTCTTATTTTGTAAGAATTACTTCCAGCACAGCAAGAGTAATATTTCCCCCTGCAATAGCCGTATCTATTGCATTTCTTTCATTAGGGACTGTTATGAGAATATGTTTTGTTTTATCGTATTCTTCTCCAAATGTTTCTTTGAACTTTCTCTCTATGTCCCCTACAACAATTGCTGCATCAAAATAACCTTTATACTTAAACAAATCTTTTGTATCCATACCGGTGTATTCGTGATCGCCATCCTTTAAGTAACTAAGAATAATTTGCCTTGGACATACATCAATATAAAGTTCTGCATACTTCTTGATCATGATTTCATAAATCTTCTGATTTTTTGTTGTTGATAGAGACATGTTTATCAGAAGGTTTTGTTTATGATAAAGGTCGCTTATTTTTGTATGCATATATAAAAATATTAGTACATAGATTTGATATTGTACCGATTATTTGGGTAAACTTGATTACTCTTAGTAATTCTTTGGATATATTGTTCAACTGTCTCGCAATTTTACAATTAATTATATTACCTCTTTCATCAATAAAGCACCTATAGTATAATCACCTATTGATAGGAATAAAAGCTTTTCTGTCAATAAATCATTAGCTTACGCACTAATAATTAAAATAGCAGGAAAGGAGGAGAAGATGGGAGAACGGGAAAACTGCGATCCTAAAGTTCTAGGGCGGATCATTGACTGTATTATTGATAAGATGAGAAAAAACCCTAATCAGTGGTACTCTTTTTCTCAAATTCGCAAGCCAGACTTTAGAAGTTATTTGGTTCAATCGATTGGATTTCTTCCCAATCAACGTCTCAATTCTACCGATTGGGAGGAAGCTTGGAGATGTATATATGAATCTCACGAGGTTGAGCGAAGTCGAGAGGTTTCAGATGTAAAGACTGCTAAACTTCGTTTACGAGTAGATTCAACCAATTCTCAAGAGAGAGGAGTTCTAATGAGTACAGATACGTGGTCTGTAATAACGAAGGGGGAAGAAGTCGATCAAGCAGCAAGAGTTTTGATTGATTTACTGATTGAAAGTCCCTCATGGCTAATTCCAGAAATATGGAAAGAGGTATCTAATCGCATCGAAAGAACAATACCTTCACGCAAGCGTTCCCCCATTATTAGAAGAGCAAGAACGTTGGTTAAGGATAAAGGACAGATTGTAACACAGGGAGATTCTTTGATATTGTCACTATTTACGAAAGTCCCGCCGAATGCAACTAAGTCACAAGAAACGCAGTCACGAACATCTCCCGCGGTTAGATTTTCTAGTGGTGTGCATGCTGTAGTGGAATTTACTGGTGATCCTATTGAGATTGAGGGCCCTGTAGAGATCGAAGCATTATTGGTAGGAGGAGGAAAAATAAATGCGGTGGTAAAGAAACTAGTAATATTACCAGTTATCGTTATTGTTATACTGGTTATTGCACAAGTTTTTGGTGCTTAAAGCATAAGGAAAATCGGGTTTGTGGGTAGGAAATAGTGATATATTCCTACTCTTTTTTTATTTATTTTTCTAATTCACTATAAAAATTTAGTAGTATAAATTCCCAGTTTACTTCAAGAATATAACTCATATCTATAGTTTATAATTATCAGATTGTCCATTTTACTCTGAAGGGAGTTTTTCCAAGCCTAATCAACCAGTCTTGACATCATTCTTTCTACTTCATCTTCAATTAACAGTTCAGGNNNGATAAATAGAGACAGCAGCCAGATAATAATTGCTGTACCGATAAAATCAATAATATTTTTAGGTATGAGAAGGCTTATTATTTTTAATGAAGTTGAGGATATTATTAAATATCACAATAATATAAATATAATATCTTTTATACTTATAAGTAATTAAAATTAATAAGTACTAGACTAAATGAATATTAATCTTCTAAAAGATATAATTCCAATTTGTCGGTTTGGTATAACGCATGATTCATACCAAATTTCAATTTGCTATTCGCTTTTTTTACTGCAAAATCCCGCATCATGCTGAAACCGGACAAATATATGCTTTCAGGAGTAACGTTGTGTTCAGCCCAATAATAAGTTTTACAGCTAATAGTGTTATTTGGGTTGATTCGAATTGAATCAACGGGATAATTCCCTATTAAGAAATCTAAATTATTCTCCGGAGAATTGTCATATCGTTCTACTGTCTCGCTGTTTTTTCTACGACTTATTATTGCGTTATATTCATTGATCGAAAACCTACGATATTCTTTCGACGAAAATTTTACTTCTATAGTTTGTAAATTAAGTTCCTTAATGTCAAAAGGAAAATTGGAAAAAGTGATCGAACACGCAATTCCATAATCAGTGCTATGGTTTTCTACTTTGTTACAATTATTAATATCAAGTTTGATTTGATTTGAAATTGTTTTCGTTTCGTTAATAACATTATTTATTTTGATATTAGACCACAGATTTAGTGCGGCATTCTGAGCAAACACCCAGAAAAACAAGATACCAAGCCAGGACAATATTGTCGCATGAAATTTTTTATAAATGATAAATTGAATAAAAATTGTAAGTATAATTATTAGAAACACGTAGAAAAGAAAATTTACTACTATATAGTATATTGCTTCAAGTTCTGCAAATTCCGGAATTTTAAATGGAAAATTGAAGAGGTATTTCTCAGCATTTTTATAAGGTCTTTCTAATAAGGAGATGACTTTATCCGGAATTACTAATGAAAATATTCCGAAAGTGAAAGGTAATAATAACAAGTTTAAAACAATAATCCCTATGAGATCTATTTTTGTTTTTGGGCGAAGAATTGTCCATATTCTATGGATTAGTTTTTTGAGTATCGCTCTATGATAAATATAAAATTTATTTGGATATAAGTCTAGACTTAATTATTGGTGAGCACGGTGGGACTTGAACCCACACCCTTTCGGACACGGTTCTAAGCCGTGCGCGTATGCCAATTCCGCCACGTGCTCGAAAGATTGAGTAAATTTTAACACAGAAAGACAAAGATATTGGTTTATAGCATTTCCCGGTCAAAGTTTAAATGCCTGGGTCCGATAGGATCTTCTTCATCCTCACATCCCTGTCCATAATTGATATACAGTTCTTCACCTTCTTTGATATCTCTGATTGCTTTAAATATTAGAATCCTTTCATCGTATTTATAATCAAAGAAAACATTGGGGGTGTAAGAGTGGTTAAAAATACTTCCGTATCCTAAGCATAATGCTCCCTGATCATCTTCCCAATCGAAATAATAGTTAGCAATAATGGTATCTTCTAATAAGGGGAGATGTTCCTTTTTTAAAATTACAACGGGAGCCTCTTCCAGAATTTCTCCTTCTTTTATATCACGTGCAGCAATAAGTGCGCGTGTATTTGGTAGTGTTTTTGATATAGATACGTAAAATGGAAGTTCCATAGGTTTAAAACCTTTTAATCAAACCGTGTCATTGTATCAAAAGCTTAAAATATAAACAAAAATATTGTAATAATTTTAACTTTGGATTATAGACTGGTTTCACAGATCCACATTATAGTTTCTCCCCAGTTTAACCCCGCCTTTTCCGAACTGATAAACAAACTGGAGTCCACATTCAGATATGGATTTGAGTTAATATCAATCACAAATGCTTCCCTCCCTCGCACTCTCACATCAAACCTGCTGTATCCCCTGCATCCCGTAGCTATAAACGCTTTTATTGTTTCTCGTTCAATATTTTCAAGAATTCTCGGATTATCTATTACCGCTGCCTTATAATTTACATTTATATTTTCTTCAGATCCGACCTCCCATTTTGAATCATATGTATATACTTTGTACTTTCGGGTATCTAAGGAATAGTCTGTTTCTGTTGGAGGAAGCATAATTAAATCATCTTTACCAATAACATATACTTCAAATTCTCTACCTTCAATAAATTCTTCCACGATAATGTCATGTCCGAATTCATCCATCACTTTTTTAACCTGCTTTTTTAATTTCTCAAAATTTTCAACAACCGATTCATTTGAAATACCAACGGATAAATGTTCATCTGCAAGTTTAACGATCAATGGGTATTTTAAATCTTTTGGTTCACAGATTTCTTTATATAGTTTATATTCAATATATTTTGGTGTATTTACATTGCTATCAATCAAACATTTTTTTGTTTGCACTTTATTTTTAGTCAGTAGAATATTTTTTGCATCGGCACCGGTATATTTATATCCGTTTTTTTCTAAAAATTCTGGAATGAGATGCTCATTTTCTGGTGATTCATACACATCTTCACACCAGTTGAAAATGACAATTTTTTCTTTATCAAAAACGGAAAGTTTTTCTTCCAGCTCTTTCAGATTTTTTACTTCAATAAAATCAAAACCAACCCTGTAATCGGCGCATTCTTTTCTGATTTTTGTCAGAAGTTCCTGTTCGTTTTCCTTGTCCTGTTCTCTCCAGCCGTCAACAAAATCTGAAATCATTACAATGTCCCTTCCCATAAGATCGGGTATATACTTTTTCATAATTATGAATATACTATGAATAAAATTTAAAGTATATTAAATAGTAAATATAAATGGAAAAAAATATTGAAATAAAAAATGCGGAAAAAAAAGACCTTGATATTCTTTACCGAATGAGTATAGAATTTTCTGAGTACAATGTTAAGGGAAGCGGTAACCGTGATGAAATTTTTATGGAAGGTTGGGAGATATTTTTTAGAGAAGAAATCGAGTCTGCTCTTTCCGATAAGAATAGTGTTTACTTCATTGCCTGGTATGATGATTCCCCTGTTGGTTATGTATATGGTCAGAATTGTGAAAGATGTTGGAAGTATGTGATTGAGGAATTATTTGTTGATGAATCATACAGAGGGATGCATATTGGGGAAGAATTATTGAATAAAGCAATTGAATTTGGTAAACAATTCGAAACGCCCTTGACTGTAGAAGTATTTGATTGGAATAAACAAGCTCTTAACTTTTATTTAAAGAAAGGTTTTAAAATTGAGAGTTTAGTGTTAACCAGGAAATAAGGAAAATAATGGAAAATACATTAGATGAAAATAATCAGCAGAATTTAACCAACGGAAACGGACACCATACGACAACAAACTACAAGATGCCTGAAAGGATTGCAATTTTATATACCGATGCAAAACCAGAGTATTTCCCTACTGAAGCTTTATACTTAACTGAAAAAGATGCTGAAAAAGAAGCGGGTATTATTGCCGGTTATGTTGAAAAGCTGAACATTGAATGCAGGACTTTCGCCGGTGATGAAAAACTTCTGGATAATCTTAAAGAATTTAATCCCGATATGGTGATCAATCTGGTCTATTCCGTGAGAGGCAGTGATTACTCTGCAGGGACTGTACCCGCCATTCTTGACTATCTTGATATTCCTTACACCGGTGCTGATTTTTTTGGTTATACATTTAACACGGATAAGTTTCTAGTTAAAGAGGTATTGCAAAGAGCAGGAGTACCTGTTCCCAACTATCAATTGTTTACTTCTCCTAATGAACCGTTGAGAAATATCCGTTTTCCTCTGATTGTAAAACTGAATGAGACACACTGTGGAGTGGAAATTAACAAGGATTCCATTTGCGAGGATGAAAAACATTTACGGGAAAGGATTAAATACCTTCTTAACGTATACAAGCAGCCGGTGATAGTGGAGGAATATATTGCAGGAAGAGAAGTAACTGCTATTTTACTGGAAGGAATGAATAAGAAAGTATATTTCGGAGAAAAAGTATTTGTAAATCCGGATGATAAATACAATATTGTGACTTTTGATGAACAGTGGCTAAGTTCATCTGAATATACATACAGGTATGAAAGATACGAAGACACGGTATTAAGAGAGTATGTGAAGAGGGCTTTTGATGCTACAAGAATGTATGATTATGCGAAATTTGATATCAGAATTGACGCTTCAGGAAGATACTACTTCATTGATGCAAACTGCAATCCCGCTTTCGGACCGAAAATAATGCAGGTGGCAATCTCTTCAATACTTGGAATATATGGTATTTCATTCACGGAAATTTTAAGAAGGTTAATAATAAACACTTTGTACGCTGAACATAATGGAAACGGTAATGGAAATGGTGTTTCGTATACTAATCAGGATAGTGAATCTGATCAGAATATTGAAAACAATGATCAGGTAGTGCAGGAAGAAGTAAACAAGGAAGAGAATAAGGATGCCACGGTAGCAACAGTACAGAAAGATCAGCAAAAACCTGAATAATCACTTGATTAATTCTCTGATTTTTTTAATGTTGGCTTTGTAGTAAAGAAGTTTTTCCTCATCCTGATATTTTTTGAATTTGGGATTGTGATAACTGACTTTTCCCTTTTTTACAAAACCGGCTCTTTCCAGTACTCTCACCGATCCTTCATTACCCTGGCTGACATAAGCATTAATAATGATCTTTCTGGGTTTGGTATTTTTTAGTTTTTCAATTTCCTCCATTTTTAAGATTGCCTGCCTTAATCCACTGGACATAATCCCCTTCTTTTGTTTTAAAAGTTTATTTCCGAAATATCTGGCAAAACATACCTCAAGAATTAGATAGTCCTTAGTATTCTCCTTAATATTGGCCTGTTTGATTCTGTGTTGTTCATCCAATGCAAACTGGATCCATCCCTGAAGTCTTTTATTTTTATCACTTTTTGCCGCCAGTCCGAAAACCAGCATATCTTTATATGAATTAACCCATTTTTTTAGTACTTTAGTTGCGGTTATACTTTGAATAAATTCTTTAACCTGTGGATTTTCCAGAGATTTTTTGTAGCGTATAAAGTTTGTTTTGTTTTTAGGATGTATAGGTTTGAGGACGGCAGGCTCTTTCCCTATGTGGAAATTCATCAAGTTTATTATTTCTTTTCTTGGTATTTCCACAATAGGTCTTTTTTTCATACATTTATTACATGGCCGATATTTGATCGGCAAAATGATTTACTTTTCTAGCCCATCCGGCAGCATTCGGTGGACAATAGACAGGAGCAATTTTTTCTATGGTAGTTCTGCCTTTTGAGATATAAATATCATGCAGTCCTTTACCGACACCTTCTATTGCCTCGTCAAATGAAGAAAATTCTATTCTTCCCCCGCCCCAACCGAACGGATTGTGGGTTTTTGGAATATCGAATTTTCCGAATGTAGATTCAACCCCTGCGATTGCCGGCATAATTCTGTAGTCTATACCGTATTTATCAGCTACCTCTACAAACGTTTTGGCATGATTCTCCAGAGGTGAATTATACTTTTGGAAAAACTTTCTCAGCTTTTCAACCCGGTCTATCTGTTCAAATTCAATTTTTTCAAAAGAAATACCTCCGCTTCGGCTACGCCGCGGTACTTCATCATCAGACTGTAAATTTTCCAGAGTTGAGTGCTCGGCAGCTAATGCTTTTTCGGCAAATACTACACCTACCCCGAAAATCAGAGCTGATGGAATTACTATTGAACTAATCATTGCCACAAAGTGTTTTTTCATAAGCAATTGCCGCAATTACTGCGGATTTTCAAGCATTTATGCTTGAGGGATAAATTTTTGGGCGGATGGGCGGTTTTAGGCGAAAACGCCTATATTATGCGTAAAAACGGTTGTTCTGAATTGGAAAAACCGTATATATGATAATGTTAATTGTACATTGGAAAGCGTACTGCCGTCAAATTAAGAAATAGTGGTATTTTTGTAAAAAAGATGCAAATTATATTGCTGTAATATGGTTATTCCTGCTGACTTTCGTATTCAGTGATGACTTCTTTAAAGTAGTTTACTCCGTTGCACCACGAACCTTTTGAGGGTGGTGTATATACTTTCATAATCTCGCAGGGATCGGTAACTCCATTGGAGAAAAACCTGTCGCTTAAGTATTTTGATACGGTTTCAATACCATGTTCCCAGTTTTCAAAAAACATTACGTTGTCGCCCCATACTCCCCAACCCCATCCGTTAAAGCTTTCTACTCCGTTTTTTTCAGGAGTTTTCTTACCGCAGTTTGATTCCTGGAAAGAAATTGCCGGTACTATCCAATAAGGAATACCGTTTTTATCTGCTTCTCTCACAAACACTTTGCCCATACCCTGCATCGGACAGTCAAAGTGCTTTAATACACCTTCTAAGGCTGCTGCTCTGGCATCAGCACTTAAAATTCTCTCTGAAGATGAACCTAGAACAAATGGTTTTGATGCAAATATCGAGTATTTAAACTGAGTAAGTTTAACCGGATTGGAAAAATAGATTAAAAGAAAAACTGCAATAAAAAGGGTGGCGATGGTGGATGCCCCAAACCATGTAAATGAAATAATAGGCTTAAGTCTTACATCTGCCGCAATACAAAATCTTCCATAGAATTTCCTGTAATAAGTCTGTCTTATTCTGCGCGTAGTTTTTTGTAAGATGGCAGAAAAGAAATCCTTGTAACTAGGGGTAAATTTTAAGCTAATTATGCTTTCCATATACTCACATAAGTTTAACACATTTTTTATACCAATTTATTGTTATTGTCAGAGTAGCCTTTAGCCTGCAGTATAAAAGCTTCGGCATATTTTCCGTTAATTGACATCAGATATTCATGAGTACCTTCTTCAATAATAATACCTTTATCCATCACAACAATTCTATCTGCATTTCTGACGGTAGAAAATCTATGGCTGATAATAATAACGGTTTTATTCTCAAAAAATTCATATATCCTATTAAAAATATTGTACTCACTCACAGCATCAATAGATGCAGTTGGCTCATCAAAGATCACCAGTGGTGCATTGCGGTAGAAGAATCTGGCGATAGCCAATTTCTGCCACTGACCGGTGGAAGGACGTATTCCTCCTTTGTATTTCTCACTTAGTATCTGATCGAATTTATTGGGATATTCTTCAATAAAATTCAAGGCATCTGCATGTTGTGCAGCTAGACGGATAGCAATTTCATCAATTGGTTCATCAGATCTTCCTATATAGATGTTTTCTTTTACGGTTAATTGTGGATAGTTGTTGTAGTCTTGAAATAACACGCCGGTATTTTTATAAAGAGTGCTGATTTTTATATCATTAACATTCATGCCGTTAACTAAAACTTCTCCACTTGTTGTCTGGTAGAAACGGGTTAATAGTTTCACGAGGGTAGTTTTTCCTGCTCCGTTTGCTCCCACAATTGCCACTTTTTCACCGGGTTTGATGTGAAGATTGATATTGTTGATTACAGTTTTTTCTGAATTAGGATATTTGAAACAGACATTTCGAAACAATACATACGGGCCGGTAGTGACTCTTGGCATCTCAATGGAACCGTCCGGATACATCGGTTCTGTGTTAAACACCATATATATCTCTAATGCGTAGGGATGCTTCATTCAAGTTATTTATTCCCTCAATTACTCCCAGAAGATTATTCTGAAATGTGGTCAGCATTCTTGTTTGAAATGTAATACCACCAACAGTGGTCGTTCCTTTAATAAGCTTTCCAAATACCAGGATATAACCAACGTATATTATTAGTTTGGATATTACATGTAGTGAAGATAATCCTGTTCTCCATACTTTTAGTATATTAAGCCACTGCCCGACAAACCATCTCTGAAACCCCATGTATTTTTCATCCAGAAAGCCAAAAGATCCGGTTATGGAAATTTCTGTCAGTTGTTTTACAGAGGAGAGATCAACAAATGATCTGGATGCTTTTCTGCTAGCTTCGGTATTATCGTAACCCAGCTTGTAAAGCTTACCTCTGAACTTTTTATCATAGAGGAAGTAAGGTATTGTGGATAAGGCGATTACTGGAGCAAAGAACGGCAGGAATGAAAAAATTGTAAACAGGGAAATTATCATATTGGATATACTGCCCAAGACTTCAATACTTTCACGTAAGTATGGAAATATGCTTTCCAGATACCCTTCCGCTCGATGTATCTTGTCGTTTACTGAAGGTTGCTCAAGGGTCTGGATTCCTATAGTATTTAGTTTTGTGTATACTGACTGTTTGATTTTTGGTCTGAGAGCGTTACTTAGATAATTTCTGGTCAGGTGTTGAATTAGACTGATAACTGATGTGAATACAGTAAAACCTAATAATACGCCAAAGTAAGGATACATATCTCTGATATTTGCGTTTTCACGTGTAGCAGTATTAATTAAAGCATCGATAATTAACGCAAAAAGATAGGAATATCCAATTGTTGAAGCTCTGTGAATCAGTGATGTAGCAACATATATTTTTGTCCTGGTAGGATCCAGGCTATGGATAAGTTTAAAAGTCCAAAGTGTAATTCTTATAAACTCCTTAGTACTGATTTTCTGATAATCATCGGTAGTATGTTCCGATGAAGTTGTATGCTTGGTATTTGAAATCCCTTTGAACGGTTTTACGCCCATATTACATATTCTACTCTGCATTTATCCTATATCAATTCTTGACATTTATTGTTTGTTTCTAATTACTTCCTTATAATACATATATGGATAATATCTTTTATCAACTTGCCCTGGTTTTGATATTAGCATCCGGCATTGGTCTTTTTGTCTATAAAATAAAACTTCCTTTAGTTGTTGCATATCTGGTTACCGGATTAATTTTTTCAATTATCAGGCTATTTGATATCGGTCACTCCCCTGTTTTTGAAGTATTACCTGAAATCGGGATTGCTTTTGTTTTGTTTCTGATTGGAATGGAGTTAAATCTCAGTGAACTAAAGGTACTGGGTAAACCTATTTTTTTGACTGCACTAGGTCAGATATTGCTTTCAACGTTTCTTGGTTTTGGTATTGCTCATCTTTTGGGCTTTAAAACTATGGAAGGAATATATCTAGGTCTAGGGTTGGCCTTTTCTTCTACTGTGGTAGTGATCAAGATGCTTTTGGAAAACAGGGATTTGTCATCACTTTACGGAAAGCTTTCCATCGGAATGCTTTTGGTAGAAGATTTAGTAGCTATTGTTGTATTGATGATTATCTCAGTGACAAGTTCTGCAGCAAATCTCGGATTGCAGAACAGTCTGCCTTTATTGGCATTATTATTAAAAGCAGCCGGATTATTTTTGCTGACTTTTGTTCTATCTCGTTTCATATTAAGTAAAGTATTTGAATATACCGCTCATTCAGTAGAACTTCTTTTCATATCCTCTATTACCTGGTGTTTTGCTTTTACCAGTCTGGCGGTGCTAGCAGGTTTTTCGGTTGAGATTGGTGCTTTTCTGGCCGGAGTAGCACTTGCCTCTTCACCTTATCATTTGCAGATTCAGGCAAAAATAAAACCAATGCGGGATTTCTTTTTAGCATTATTTTTTATCTATTTGGGTTCATCCGCGGAGTTTACTGATCTAAAACAGTATCTACCAATTATTCTGATCTTCACTGTCTTTGCTCTGACAATAAAACCTCTGATCTATATTCTTTTGCTCAGCAGGTTCGGATTTAGAAAGCATACAATGTTCCAGACTGCTCTAAATCTGTCTCAGGTTTCTGAGTTTTCTCTGATTGTTCTATTGGTAGGAGTAAATGCTGGAATAATAGATTCTGTTACTATATCGGTCATGGCTGCAGTTGCAGTTCTTTCCATTACTATATCATCAATATTAATCTCAAAGGCAAAAGTGTTATATAAGTTCCTTGCTCCCCTTATATCAAAGATAGAGAAAAAAGGTAAATCTCATTTTTTTGAACGTTCCGTAAAAAACACCCTGACAGGACATGTGATTGTGATTGGTGCACATCGGGTTGGAGGACCGATTGTGAAATATCTTCATGATAACGAAATACCGTTTATAGCGATGGACTTTAATCCTTCAATTGTTCATGATCTTGTTTCTGAAGGTATAAATGCAGTTTATGGGGATATCGGTGATTCGGAAATCATTGAAGCTTTGCAACTGGAAACTGCAAAGTTGGTGATCAGTACAGCTTCTGATTTTTCCGATAATGAACTGCTTTTGCATTATGTAAAGGAACACAACAAAGATGCTACAGTGGTGCTTAGAGCTGTAGATCATAGGTATTCCCAGATGCTGAAAAAACTTGGAGCAGACTATGTTCTGCTTCCTGAAAAAGTGTCGGGAGATTTTATTGTGAATCAGATTAGGCATCACTGGCCGGAGGTAAAATTCAAGGATACGACAGGAGAAAAATTATCAAAAAGCAGTGCAGTCAGTTCAATTATCTAATTAAAAATTCCAAAACTACAAAAAGCGTATATAGTGACAGTAGAACATAACCTTCTTTTCTTTCCAGGTTTTTGTTTTTTGTAAATAACAAAAACAGGACAGCACCAATAGGCAGAAGGAAAAGATTGTACTTCACTCCCCCGCCAAGATTAATCGGCGCATTATTAAAAAGAGCAAGAAAACCCAAAGTACAGGTATTAAGTGCTGCAGAACCCACATAGTCGCCTAAAGCAATATTCTTTTTCTTTGAAAGAGTGGATCGGATTAGCACAGTCAGTTCAGGAAGATTCGTACCCAGTGATATCAGGAGAAGTCCTACAATAAACGGAGAAATGGCCAGCTTGTTAGCATAGAATACCGTAGTATCAACTATATACTTACAGGAAAGAATTATTAATGCTACCCCGATAATGATTTTTGTTGATTCTTTAAAAACATTTACATTCGGATGCATTAGAGCGTTCTCGATCTTATCCAGAAGAGTATTTCTGGCAGAAATAGTGAATGCGAGAAAGCCGAAGGCAAAAATCATAATCATCGCATCCCCTCTTCCGATTGTTTTATCCAGCATTAAAATAACAGGAAGAGATATCACCAAATACGCAAGAGGAAAGCTGATTGGTCCCGTACGATCGTCTATTTTTATGCCTTTGTTTAAAACTGCAAGGAGTGGGATTATCAGCAATGTGAGGACAGCAGATCCTCCCACCAGATTTCCTACGGAAATGCCGGGTGTTTTATCAATTAGGGAAAAGTAGGCTACGGAAATTTCACTAATGGAGGTAAGAAATCCTAAGGCAAAAAACGAGACTAAGAACGAAGGGATTTTGACTATTTTTGAAATTTTATCTATACCGCTGATTGAAATTCCGGCACCTATCCATAAAACTACGAAAGCAATAACAAGAAATATGAGATCAAGATGCATAGAATTATTAAAGCATTTTTAATAATTAATTTCTATCACCAATATTGTAATATTATATTTTTATATCTTTCGAAAAGATTAAAAAAAAAATAATATGCTTTAGTTTATTTTTAGATATTCACTGATATTATTAGTTTATGTCTAAAGTGGAAGTTCATAGTGGTGTAGTTCATACAATTCCTAATGATCTGAAAAAAATGTTAAATTCCGATCCTTCTGTATTGATACTCTGGAATAAAATTACACCTCTTGCACGTAATGAGTGGATATGTTGGGTGGAATCAGCAAAGAAAATTGATACAAGAGAAAGACGTATTAGAAGGACACGTGAAGAATTGCTTGAGGGTAAAAAAAGACCATGCTGTTGGCCAGGGTGTAGTCATAGGTAGTATTAAATAATACTCTTTTGTATACCTATAGTTATTCAAATATAATTGATGTTAGTAAGGATCTTTTGATTATATATGCAAGGTCATGGAGGGAGTGCATGTATGAGTATGAAATTTATCTCAAAATTGGTAAAGGGGGATGGCTACCAATCTTAAATTAAATAGTGCATGACAGTACGGTTACAAGTCTTATTTTCTATGAAAACGTTGGTTTTCAGACTAATTGTTAAAAAGTATGAATGGGTTGGCGGAGCGGATAAAGTGGAGGAACTTGATTGGTAAATTTAAATACCTGGTATGACAAAACTGTATCAGGTCTTTTATATTTGTTATTAATTTTCGTGTCTCTTATTACCCCGACTATAGTTGATGATGTTTGCAACTATTTTATCACTCTTAAAGAGTTATTTTACATACCTGACTACGCTTAGACCCAACAATCTTAACGAGCCGTCGTTTTGACCTATAATTAGTTTAGTGTTATAATAGCGCTACAATTCCTCATCCAATAACAAAAGGAGAAAAACAATGTTCCTTCGCACTTTGTTCCGTAAGCAGGCCAAATCTTGGCCCGTGTGGCGCACAGTAGAGCTCGGTGGTCAGCGCAATGCAGATACGATGAAAACCGCTATCGAAAGCGCTGGAATGTACGTTTCAGGCTGGGCGGAAGATATCCTCAACAAGGTCCCATTTTCCCAGAAGAAGCAAACACTGGACCTGGTCGTCGTTACCGTTGCTGAGCTTGGGTTTCCCGATTATGCTAAAACCAAGCAGATCTTTGATGCGGCGCAGAAGCAAGGATTGTCACTCTGTCCTGCTGAAGTGGGTCCTCAGCTGCGGTTGCAATATAAGGATCAACCTCGTCGTGAGTGGAACTTCATTGCTATGCAACCTATAGTCGACTCTGATGGCGATCCTCCACTGTTCATTTTGTTTCGTGCTCGTGATGCTTCGCTTTGGCTCGACGCCCGCTTCGGTCATGTTAATTATCCGTGGTATGGTCACTACCGGTTCGTCTTCGTGTCTGGCAAGTAAGTCCTTTGGACTTGGATTCTTTGGTTTTGTACTTGCAACCTTAGAACTTTGTCCTTATGCCTCGTATGTGAATTCTATACATACGAGGCTTTCGTTTTTTTATATTCAAATCTTGTTAAAATAAAGTTGGTAGTAGGTGCATATGCAAATGATTACGGTTATTTGCTACCCAATCCAGTATCTATGAAATTGAGAATATGTTTGGTCACGGCTAAGCATAGTGTGATTTATAGAGCTTAAAAAACAATAATACTTGGTGCAATGTGCTGGGTGAATTTATTTCACAAATAAGATACAGCTTGGAGAATGTTCAAAAAGCAGTGGTTTAGATGGCATATTGTACACAGTCGACTCTGATGGACGACCAAAACGAATATAAAGAAAGAAAGGCTAAGTTAGCTGAAGAAGAAAAACAAGTTAAAAAAGACCTAGAAGCTTTGAAAGCGAGAACGCTTAACTGGACGGATTTAGCTATAAAAACCTTCAACTTTGCCAAAAATGCTAAGTATCACTTTGAACACGGAACTTACGAGGACAAAACCTTAGTACTTCGTACACTAGGCTCGAACTTTTATATTTTAGACGGAAAACTGTGTGTTGACTTGATAAAACCCTTTTTAATCTTCAAAGAACACCAATTAGATGTACAAGCAACTTTTGAAACTATCGAACTGCCAAATTTTGCCATGGTTGGTGCAAATACTGATGATTTTGAACACTGGTTTGTCAAATGGTCGGGGTGGAGCGACTCGAACGCTCGACCTCACGGTCCCAAACCGCGCACTCTACCAACTGAGCTACACCCCGGTGTAATTAAAAGTTAATAAGGATATCAAGGCAGATTTTAACACAAGAAACCCTATAATTCTTTAATTTTTTCATCCAGTATCAGCATGAAAGGGTTAGATTCGTATACCCATCTCTTGTTATTGATCAGATCAATTAAGTGAATTTTAAAAGTATATTCACAATCCATAGTATTGTCACAAGGAGGTGATATCTCATCTTTTTTATCAATATTTCTTGAAATCTCACTGATAACAAACACATCGTTATCCAGAAAATATGCTCGGTCAAAATAACAGTTTGCTCTGATTGAACAATCAAGGATACGTGCGTCAATTACTTTGTCTTCTTTTTGTCCGTAGAAGCGTACTTCATTTTGTAGATATCCATCTCTTGATTCTGGCCTGTAATCCACAAAGTGTCGGTCGCTGGGAGAATATACTACATGTTCCTGATTTCTTGCAGAAAGTAGTACCCTATCCAGCTCTTCAGGTACACCCGGCTCATCCATGGAATAGATTTTCATCCACTTGGTATTATAGATTTCGTTTTCCTCCACCAGTCTGAATTCATCCGCTTCTATATCAAAATCCTCATTTTTAAGATTGGTAATCCATTTCTGAAATCCTTTGCTCATTTCCACCTTTTCCGGTAGTTTTGATCTGTCTACTGCCCTTTGCTCTGCCAGATTTAAGTAAACTGTGGATCCTACCAAAAGAAATATGGCAGGTACCAGGATAAATGTGGCGATTTTTTTGAATTTTTCTTTAGGCATATTATTCATCAAAAGAATTTTATCACTTCACTCATATACATACACAGGAATACCTACCCAAGCCCATTCGAATAATTCTGTGGCTTCTTCAGGAGTAAGCTGGATACATCCCCCGGTTGCCGGACTTCCCATGGTATTGGGATCACGGGAAAAGATATTTCCGTTGCCATCCATATGGTATGGGATGGCATGAAACCCGAATCTATAGCTTCCGTTTATTGTTCCAATCGGTAAATAGTCAGGCATATACCAATTACCTGTATAGGAAATTGTAATTTTCTGTTTGCCTTGAATACTGTATTCTCCGGGTGGTGTTTCCCAGGTTAATCCTGTTGATACGATATATGTCTTAACTAGTTTTCCGTGTTCAAATCTGTATAGTCTTTGCTGTGATTTAATAACTTCCAGGTATACATCATGCAGACTTCCGTCAGATTTAGGATTTCCCTGTATCGGTAGGATTACTGCATTATTCACCTGATAATCAGCTGCTCTGAATAATAATGACCTTCTTATAGCGTCTACCGCTTCTTTATGAATTACATTCACATCATCTGTTTTGTATTTTTCATGCAGAGTATCAAGATATTGCGACACCTTATCGTAGTCTATTCTTGCTGTTATCGGATTTTGTCCCTCGGAAACAATAAAGTCTTTTAATGTGGCTTTAGGTATATATATCGGATTTCTTCCGTATTTTATCAATAATGGAGAGGTGATTTTCTCAATATGGCTATCCGTTTTTTGTTTCTGAAGATCAGGGTCATCCAATGTATCGAGATAAAGTCTTAGTTTTACTTCCGGATTAGTTACTAGATTTAGAATTGATTCGTTTGTTGAAAAAGGAGCGCGGTAGAGTTTTATTTTAGCTTTATCACTTGGAACTTGAAATGAATAGTTTTCAAATGAAATAATCGTATTATTGCTTAGGTATGCATATTCCCTTTCCAGTTCAATTAGATAATTATCAAGCTTTTCCCTGTTTATGTAGATACTTTCGGATGTGGAATCATAATATATGCCTATCTCATTGAAAGTGACAGCACGACTTGTATCCTGAGAATTAAAATACAATGTCTTATCAAGTGCCTTTTCGAGCTGAGATTTTCGTTCTTTTTTCTGCAGGCTATCTTGAGACAAAGTGAAGACTACAAGAAGAGAAATGGATATAAGAACGGTCAATAGTAGGTATCTTCGTTTCACCCTTTTAGTTTATCATTTTTTTCCTTCTTTATATTTATTTATGAGAAGGTATATTATCGGTACGATACCCGCTGAATTGATTAATAGAAGTAGTATGTACCAATATTTCTGTTCTTTTCTGGCTGCTTTCCATAAGGCAATCCCCTTCCAGAGAAGATCCCATAATGCAATTACTGCAATCAGCCAGATAGATTCTGTAAGTACTTCAAGATAAGAATCCATCATATAAATATCGTAACATTCTTTAGGTAACAATTCTATCGCCTTGACACTAATGTCTGTATACCTCTAGTATTAAATGGATATTACATGGTTAATCCTTCAAATAAAAAATCAAAAAATAATACTTTCAAATTTGTTATTAACCATCCCCTGTTTTTTACTCTGATACTGATTCTTTTAACCACTGGAATGGTTCTATTTTTATTCCATAATGATGATTATGATTATTTATTCTTTAAGACGGTAAACGCCAGAAAAGAATATGTTATTGATGCTGAAACTGTGTGTAGGAAGAAAATTGAAGGTGTGGATGATTTCATCAGAAGAAAGAGTGACTATTACTACAAATATGACAGCTGGAAAACTGATTTGGATGTGCAGGTTGAGAAGATCTGGGATAGAAATGCAAAAGAAATTGCGGTGGTACTGAATTCGGAGCTGAAAACTATGATTAAAGATTTTAAGCAAGATATGGATAAATTTTGTAACGAATGGGGAAATATAAAGTCAACAATTGAATGTTCTGATGCAGAGCAAGCGGAAGAAGCCTTAAAGAATCTTAAGGCAGGACAGTCTGTGAGTGCATTGATGAGTCAGGCCAAAACTATTGAAGATAAAATTGATCAAATAATAAAAGTGATAAACACTCAGGGTAGCGTACCGGTGGATTATTGAGGTGAAATAGAATTAAACAAATAGGCAGCAGGATAAACCTGCTGCCTGATGTTTTTATCTGGTTCCTTGTGCTTCCATACTATTTAATTTCTTTTCTATTTTATCTGCGATTGCCTTAATTTCTTCCTTAGGCATTCTACTTAATGAAGGGTATCCTTTTTTCACTACCATCTCTGTAACTTTACTTCCGATATTTTGTGAGCGTGGATGTAGTCTTGCTGTAAGAGAGTAGAGTCGTTTTATTTGTCTGAGTGCATCCATATCAACTTCTTTTGTTCGGTCCGATGTTTTAGTATTTGTTTTCTGATTGGAAATTTTTGCTTCTGAAGCCTGTATAGCCTTATTTCTAACTTTGAGCATCTCTTCACGAGATGGTCTTTTTCCTTTCGGAGCGTATCCGGCATTAGCCAATGCTCTTCCGATGGCTGAAGTTTCACAGTTTTCTAGGTGAGCGGTAGTATTTACTAAACCACCCTGTCCTCTAGTTTCTTCGGCATATCCAGTTGCCCATGGTTTGTTTTCTTCAAAATTTCTATATAGCTCCGCTTTAAATACTACTCTTTCATCCGAGTATTCAACCATTTCGGTAATTACTCTTCCCTCTTTGTAATCCTTATGAAATCTTTCTAAACGTTCCTCTACAGGCTCGTATTCTTGTAAATTAAATTTTGCCATTGGTCCTCCTTTTTAACTATATCCGTGCTTTCGGGTAATATTCGGACATTAACATATCAAAGGGTATAAATACAAGAAATGCGTATTGAAATAATCTTTACTAAATTATTGATTATATGCTTCTTTTAAAACAGCAAGATTCAGTTTTTTCATTTGAAGCAAAGATTGTGTAACTCTGTCTATTTTCTCCCTTGTTCCGTTATGCAGCATAACGTTTAATTCGCTTGGGGTTATCTGCCATGATACTCCGTACTTATCCTTTATCCATCCGCATATTTCAGATTCTGGTACAGCGGATAACTTATCCCAGTAGTAATCAATTTCTTCCTGAGAATCGCAATTAATGATAAATGAAACTGCTTCATTAAATGAAAATTTATGATCCTGAGCGCTATCCATAGCAGCAAACCATTGATTTTCCAGCATAAAATCAGTAAACATTACGGTACCTTCATTATCCGGTTCCATACCAGCAGGATAATATGCAATTGATCCGCGTTTTGTATTATTAAACACAGAAAGATAGAAATCCGTAGCTTCCAATGCTTTACCATAAGCTTCGTTTACAAATAGAAGCGAAGGCATTATTAACGGGCGTTTATCTCCTTGCGGATTTGTCAGAATCAACTGCCAGGATACCCCATATTTATCTTCTACCCATCCATATCTATCAGAGAAGGGATATTTGTCTATGGGCATCAGGACTTTTCCGCCATCTACTAGTTTATTCCACACATTATTTAATCTTGTTTGCGCTTCCGGATCTTGAGAAGGATCAAAATTGATCATAAAAGAAATGGATTGATTAATTTTAAATTCGGGACCAGCGCTTAACGCCGTAAACGTATATCCATTCAGAGTAAATGTAACTATATCCGAGTCACCTCCAGGTGTATCGTGAAGAGTGGTGATATTTGTAACCTGGGAATTAGGTAGTAATGTTGTATAAAACTCGGCTGCTTCTTTTGCTTCTTTATCAAACCATAAATTAGTGACAATTTTTTGCATATAAAAATCCTTTCAAATAACAGGTTGCACGTTAAATTATAAATTTTAATCAAAAAGAAAAAGTATGTTTATTGTAAGTGTTTTGTTACTAATGTGTTAACGTGGAAATAAGAAGATGGTGATCATGTGTTAATGGAAGAAAGATTTCCATTTGTATTAGTTTATTTAATGCAGAAGTTAATTTAGTCGCTTGGTCTCTATATACTCTTTAATTGCTTTAGCTTCGTTGTGATCTGTGTCTTTAGCGGCGTAAAGAAGTGTAATCGTATTTTGATTTGCAATTTCCGTTAGTTTTGAGACTGCCGAGGAATTTTTTGAAAGTTCTTTACGATATTTTCTCTTAAATTCCTCCCATTTATCGGGATCATGACCGAACCATTTTCGTAATTCAGTAGAGGGAGAGATATCTTTAAGCCATAAGTCTATATGAGCTTTTTCTTTAGAAACTCCCCGTGGCCATAATCTATCAACAAGTATTCTATAACCATCTTCCTTATCGTATAGGTCATAGATTCTTTTAAGCATTATTTGCATGTGTATGTGATAACAATTACGAGAAGGTTTGTCAAAAAAAAGTGCATGAATATTTTATTTTGATAATTGCTCAATGCTACTGGGTAAGGTTACATAGAAGTAATCATCAGGACTATGAAAGATACCGATGACACCAAAGGGTTTTCCCCTATAGACTATCTCATCCTTTAGAACTTTAGCCGGGTCTTTTTCATCTAAAGTCAGTTTATGCACACTCCCTTCGTTGAAACTGCCAAAGTAGAAATCATTACCTACAAATGTGCATTGGGTGGGTGTGATAACGGGTGTATAAGTTTTAATAGGGTTGATATAACGATTATCCTTTGAAATTCCCATTACCTCAGGCCACCCGTAATTTCCCCCCTTTTCTATGATATTAATTTCGTCATTATTATCAGGACCTACATCACATATATAAAGCTTTTTTGTTTTCGGATGAAAGGCAAGTCCAAATGGGTTTCTGTGACCGTATGAGTACACAGGTGAGTTAGGATAGGGATTATCCTGTGGGATACTTCCGTCAGAGTTTATCCGTAGAATCTTACCTCCTAGCCAGTTTATATCCTGAGCTTTAACTTTAATTTCATTCGGGATGCCAACTCCAATATAGAGGGTTTTATCTTCGGCAAAAGTAATAATACCGCCGTTATGGATCATGCCAGCCGGGATGTTATCTAGAATAATCTGTTCGTTACTTCCGTCATCCTTTATTCTCACTACTCTGTTGTAAAAGTCTTTATTATTAGTCCCTGTCGTATAGTAGCAATAAATATATGAGTTAGACTCAAAATCCGGATCCAGAGCAATTCCTAACAGCCCTGTTTCATGATGTCCGATTAAAGGTACAATCGGAAAAGTTTTAATTAATCTATAATTTTCATGATCGATCTGCCATAAACGACCCGTAATTCTTTCACTTAAGTAAACTCTATTATCTTGTGAAAATGCCAACGTTATAGGAAAGCCAAAATCTTCAATGGACTCGGGTAAAATCATAGAAGTATTATTGGCGCTCATGCAGATACAATAGTGGTTAATCTACAAAGATAGGTATTTTATTGCATAAAGGTATGTAAGAATATGGTGGGCGAAGAGGGAGTCGAACCCTCACGAGCTTAGAAGCCCAGCAGATTTTAAGTCTGCCGCGTATACCATTCCGCCACTCGCCCAAAGTATAATAATATTTTAGCTTCGAATAATGTCTGCAATTCTTGAAAGTTCTTCATCCGTAGCTCTATCCCCTACCCCTTCTACTTCAATCTGACCCTTGTACATCGGTAAAAGTTTAGCATGAAGGTGGTCAACGTCAACGCCTTCAAAAACCACTTTAGTCCTATAAATATTTTCCAGTTTATTGTCTAGAAGTTTTCCGACTTTCTGAACTGCTTCCATCAG
This sequence comes from candidate division WWE3 bacterium UBA1379, assembly GCA_002305475.1. Taxonomy (GTDB): domain Bacteria; phylum Patescibacteriota; class WWE3; order UBA101185; family UBA10185; genus UBA1379. The sequence goes on from DBRB01000003.1 coordinate 113,431, forward strand.
TTTGCATGCCACATCCGTATCTGTATCAACAATATAGCTTGAGTGATGTTCTTTAGGTATTACCAAAGTCATACCTTCAGCTGCCGGTTTAATATCCAGGAAAGCAATATGGTTTTCATCTTCCCAAATTTTATAACTAGGCGCTTCACCTCGAACTATTTTACAGAAAATGCAGTCTTCCATAGGATTTTCCTTTTATAGTCTCTCGAACGAAATACAATTTGGCTGTATTTTAACTTATAATAGTATGTTTGGTAAAGGATCTATTTCTATGAGAATGAATACTGATTACTTCATCCTCATCAACTGATTCAAGTTCTTTATTAGGCATTCTGATTTTTCTAGGTACTACTGTATAACTGGCTATGGATATAGATGCTAGAAATATTCCCACTGCGGCAAAAGACCCATGGCGACCCATTATTGATGCAAAATACCCGGATAATATTGGACCAAATATGTAGCCTATACTAGCTGAGGATTGTTCCAGGCCGATCATGTCATTACCAAACCCCTTCAATCTTGTGATGTATTCTTCATATGTGGCAAATAGGGCTGGTGCAGCAATTGCCCGAAAAGTTGCAGCTAGAATAACGAAAAACAGCATCATGTAAATACTGGTAGAGAAACTAACCAATATTAGGAATAATCCTGCTAAGGTTCCGCTGATAAATGCCGTTTTCTTTTTACCAAATTTCGGAGATATTCTTCCGGCCAGTAATCCCATAACCATATGGGGAAACATATATGCACTCATAAATGCAGCACCAAGAGCATTAGTATTTTTTATCTGTTCAGCAAAAACAATACCTACTGTCCAGAAGAATGCATCTGTCATGACTAGTGCTACAGTAAATATCCATAACGGCCAGATATGTTTGAGAAGTATTTTCCAGATCTTTAGTTCGGCCTTAATTCCTGGTTTTACTATAGATGGTTTTTCTACCTTAACTTTTTCACATTTAAAAAGGAATGCTAAACCGCAGACACTAGCTAACAGAAAGATGGCAAGCGAGACCTCATAAGAAAGAATAATATTTATTGTTAATGCAAAAGTAGCTATTGCAGGACCGATTAAATACGCTAGAGACGAATTTGCAGATAGAATTCCCCAGACTTTAGAATAGTCAGCTTTATGGGTGTTTTCCTTAATGTAATTGAAAAGCGTAAATCCGATGGTTTCATAATAAATTCCCCATAGTGCTAGCCCTATTACTGCTGTTACTACATGAGAAGGAAACACCATGTATACAATCGGTAGGACGATGGAAGCAAGCAATGTTATGTATAAGAAAAATCTGAAATTTTTTGTTCTAAATTTATCTCCTGCAAAAAAATCAAATATCAAACCGACTAATGAAGATAATGAAAAAATTATCCCCAAAAGAAATGCGTCATGGAGAATATTTTCCAGATACATGGGTGTGGCGTAAGAAATAATGGCATCCCCCAGTGAAATTAAGAAAATTACAACAATAAATGATGGTAAGGATTTGGATATTAGAAGTGGTGGGTTTCTTCTTGTCAATAACATGGCAGATACATATGGAGCGGTGGACCGGATTCGAACCGGCGACCTTCTCCTTGGAAGGGAGACATTCTACCAACTGAACTACCACCGCACTACCACTTAATTCTAACAGATTACCAACCTATTAGAATACGTCCTTTTTATAGGGATTAAATTTATCCCTTGCGTTCTTTGGACTTCGGGGACATTTTATATGATTTAAAGTAAAAAATATAGTCCTCTAATCAGTGAGTACCTTTGAAAGAATAGAAAGGGTATGCTTTACATTCCTGGACAAGTACACCCTATTTTATCTACCAGCATTCGGTTTCTCTGAGTGATTCCGGTATATTGAATCTTTAATCTGATACAAAGCTACTACGGACATAAAACTCGTAACCCTTTCCCATGTTAGCTTCAAAATTTTCTAATGCATCCTGGGTTCCGACATTTAATGCGTAGCTACCATCACTGTCGTCCAAAATAACAAAGAATTCATTTTCTCTTGGAACAGGGATAGGTATGTCCCCCACTTTGAGAGTCGGGTTCTTGACTTCCCAACCTGTTCCTCTGATTTCTCTTAATGCCGTCTCACCATTTTTTGTTGTGACACCGATACTTTTATACCACACAGCACCGTTTACTTTACCAGAAGATCTCGGTAAACAGGATGTTAAGACGGATGCAGAAAGAAGTGAGATTGCAATTAAGAGTATGCAAGACTTACTTAACATTTTGCTCCCTCCTATATTATTATTCTTTGGTTATTGGATAAATTGATTATACAATAATCCTTGTGATTTAGTAGAAAAGGTATATCAATATAATAAAAAAAGTGTAATTAATTATGGCGCTCCCGGGGTGATTCGAACACCCGACCTCTTCCTTAGAAGGGAATTGCTCTATCCAGCTGAGCTACGGGAGCAAAATGCTACAACCTAAATCAGACGCTATTTTACCTCAATTTTTTCAACAAGTCAGCCTTTTTGCGGCTGTATTCTTTTTTGGTCAGTTTTCCCCTATTCAGCAATTCGTTTAATCTACCCAGGGATCGTTCGTAATCCAATGATATACTGGAAACCTTTTCTTCCTCTCCTTTATGTTTGGAAGCAGAATATATTTTCTGATCAATTATTTTCTTTGCCTTAATTGCATCCTTTTTTCCGATAAATTTTACTGTTATATGTTCATGGGCATGTGTGAAGATATTTAGAGTGGCAAAGAACAACCCTCTCTCCAGATCTATTCTAACAATATGACTGTATGCCATTGTCACTTCCTTCAGCCGGAAAAATTTCCGTTTTCTATACACCAGCAAGTCATCATAAACATATAAGTAGGGAGGCCAGGGGGTATGGTTTAATTCCCGGTTCCCATGCAATACCATCAATAAAGTAGACATAGTACAGTCAGTTTACGCTCAAAAACGTATTTGTAAAAATTGACTAGTTTAGAACCAGTCGTCCCCGTTTTCTGCACTTTCCAGCTCTCTGTCTATGAGCCAGTTATCTATGTCATGCTTTTCTACTTTTTTTGGTTTTTGTGGTTTTGTGAGAAGTTGGGCAATTTCCTGTTCTTCAGGATCAAATTCTTCAGGTTTGACTATTTCTACTTCGTCGTCAAGCTCCTCAAGATTTACATCAACTTTTTTATTTGATTTATTTTTTGAGTTTTTAACGGATTTAGTACCGTTTTTTGTTTCCTTATTAGGCATGATCATTATTATGCATATCTGAGAAATGTTGTCTAGTAGTTAATGAGTTAAAAAAGTAGAACGGAGTAGGAATAACCCTTTTACTCCGTTCGTATACTTTATTAGCACATCTTTAGATTTTGCTCAGTCTGTACATCTGTATATCCCTCTGTGGCTATAAGAATCAACTTTTTCCAATTTTGCACAATAAACGATGCCGTATCCTTCGCTGATGAAAACGTACGGGCAGTATCAATAGGACCAAACTCAATCGGGTCGTAAATATTCCCTTGGAGGTATTCACCACTAACCATGTGACGTAATCTATACATTCTACTTTTATCAATTTCAATAATAACTGGGATTCTTTTAAAATTACTGGTAACCGTTGTCACGTTAAACTCCTTTCTTTTTGGAGAGGCTGATATAATAAGTATATGAATGATAACAAAATTTACGACACTTTAATAATCGGCGGAGGACCGGCTGGTTTAACCGCATCCATATATACATCCAGAGCAATGTTATCCACGTTGGTTATTGCAGGACAACCTAGCGGAGGTCAGTTAACCTTAACCAGTGAGGTGGAAAACTACCCGGGATTTCCTAGGGGAATTATTGGACCGGAATTGATCAGTAATTTTAAAGATCAGGCTCAAAGATTTGGAGCAGTCATGGTAGAAGAAAATGCGGTGGAAATTTCTGGATCATATGATGAATGTTTTACGGTGAAAACTGATGCTGGAAATATATATACAGGAAGAACTGTAATATTAGCTATGGGAGCATCCGCTAAATGGTTGGGTCTGGAAAGTGAACAAAGACTCCGAGGTAAGGGAGTGTCAGCTTGTGCCACTTGTGACGCATTTTTCTTCAAAGATAAAGTTGTGGCTATAGTAGGTGGTGGAGATGCTGCCATGGAAGAAGCAACCTATCTAACAAAATTCGCAGGCAAAGTATATGTATTAGTCAGAGGTAGTCAGCAGGAGATGAAAGCTAGTAAGTTCATGCAGAACAAAGCACAAAATGAACCTAAAATTGAGTTTATGTTCAATACGGAAGTAACAGAAGTGTTGGGTCAGGATAAAGTACAGGGATTAAAGGTAAAGAATAATCTGACCGGTGAAGAAAAAACATTGAATGATGTAGAGGGATTATTTATTGCGATCGGACATAAACCAAATACCGATTTCTTGGAAGGATTTGTTGAGCTTGGAAAGTTTGGATACATCCATGTCATGGAAAATACCAGAACTTCAAAAGAAGGAGTGTTTGTGGCAGGAGATGTATCGGATTTCAAATACCGACAGGCAGTTACAGCTGCAGGCTTGGGATGCATGGCCGCCATAGACGTTGAGAAGTTTTTAACCAAGAAAGAATAAAAAGAAAAAACCAGCCTAAAATGTTCTAGGCTGGTTTCTTTTGGCCCTTCTTCGGTTTATCAATAACCACTTCACCCATGAATATTCCACAGTATGGGCAAAAAAAGCACAATACTTTTTCACCATTTTTATTGATGACTTTGATATTTTTTGTCTTAGTTCCACACCTTCCGCAATACACAACTTTCTGATTGTTAGAAAGCGTGGGTGACGTGTCCTTTGGTCTTAGGTTCTTGTTGTGAAAACCATCGTTACATCTCTTGCACAATTCGTCATCTCCTGCTTTATTATGGCAAACACAAACGCCACACTTACAATATTCCATGACTTCCTCCTTATTTTATTCTATGTGACGAAACCTATAGTATTATAAGTTATTTTACAGATTTCTTCAAGTTATTTAACTCTCCTCTAAACATAGTAAATGAAAAGTAGGATTTTATAAATACTATATTTTAGGAATTTTCAATTTGGGAAAAAAAGTCCATGGCAAAAGTCATGGACTATATGGGTTGAGCATATTATCTTAGTAAGATACCCTGATTGCTTAATTCATTAAATAATCTGTTAGTTGCTATCCATCCATTACCTTCTCTACAGACTAAGTCGAGATAAAGCAGGTTTTCTAATTCAGCTTCCATATTGATATTTGTAATATCAATTCGTTCTTTATCAAAACTATCCGTAATCTCCTTAATACTTAAAGGTCTTGATTTTATTCTATGGTACAGATAACTCAGTTGTTCCTCTGTAAGTTTTACGTCAACCCTTGGCATGATTTTCTCCTTAACAACAGATTGTGATTTGATTACCTATTTATATGCTCTCCTTCTTAGGAGTGTTCTGACAATGATGAAAACCAGAATAGCCGGAATCCAGATTATTGAGTATACCCCTATCCAGATGAATGCATTTCCCACTCCTCTTAGTGTTCCGAGTAGGGCTCTTACAGCTTGTTTAAACACAACTTCAGGTCTCCAAGCTTTGTCAGGAGCATAAGGCAGTGATAATTCATCCGTAGACAGATTCATTGTCACCAGTGATGTGGAAGAGATTCCGTCCATGTACTGAAGCTGTCCTTTTAATGAATCTATTTGTGATTGGATATCAAAAATCTGTTTCTGCACTCTTAGCATTTCATCAGATGTATTAGCGCTGGTCATAATAGACATAAACTGGGTTTTCAGCTCGTTTAGTACTTCCAGTCTGGCTTCTGCATCCATATACTGGTCTGTGATGTCTCTTCCGTATGTATTTTCATAGACGACTTTTACGGATTTTGAGCGGGCAAATTGCATAAAGTTTTCCAGTTCACTGGTAGGAATTCTTACGGATATATGTCCGGTTGCTCCTTCTTCTGGTCTGGAGATTGAAGAATTAACAACGTATCCTTTTTTTACTGATGTCTCATTTTTTATTTCATCCATGGTACTTTTTACATCCTTAACCAGAAGGGACATATTGGCATCCGTGGCGGTTTTTCTATCTATTGCATCCGGATGAGGGATATTTTGTGGTATAGGCACGGGCATGTCACTACCGGTATCAGATAAACGTTTTGCAGATGGGCTAAATCCCATTTCTCCGGATATACCCTCGGATGGTACGTATGAAACTACATCCGATGAATATTTATTAGCGGATATACTAGAAGTTAAGTTATTGAAATAAGGGAATAATGCAATTAAACCAATAAATAGTAATAGTGCATTCTTTTTTATAAAAGAGATTAGTCTTTCCAACATCTAGATAAATTCTATGCCCATGGATTAGTTTGAGTCAACAAGTTTAAGAAATTATTTTTATATTTTTTCTATGGTTGTAACCTGGGAATTAGGGATGATGATGATTCTATCGTTTTCCCCTTTTATAACGGTGGTTCTCAGATTCATTTCAATTACCGTACCCTCAATTCCGGCAATTTTCACTTTATCTCCTACATTGTATTGATTTTCAAAAAGGACAAAGAATCCGGTTACGATATCTTTAACAAGAGCCTGTGACCCAAATCCTACTGCTAGTCCGATTATTCCTGCACCTGTAATGATGGGAGCAATATTAATTCCCCACTCGGACATAATCATAATAGCTGCCGTACCTACTATTAAAACGTTCACAATATTGTTGAATAAGCTGCCCAAAGTCTGTGCTCTTTTTTCTATACTGCTAACTGAATCGGGATTATTATCCTGAAACCTTTTAACAAAGGTATTAATTAAAATTCCTGCAAATATCTTTGCCAGGAATGCTATTCCGATAATAATTAACGTAATTATTATGCTTTTAGTTGCTTGCATTGTAGAGTTGATCCACATATTCCCAGTTTACTACATTCCACCAGTTTTCGATATATTCCTGTCTGCGGTTATGATATTTCAGATAATAGGCATGCTCCCAAACGTCCAGACCCAGGACAGGTTTTTTACCTTCTGATATTGGGCTGTCCTGATTAGCAGTGGACATTATTTCCAGTTGTTTATTTTCATTTATTGCTAACCATGCCCACCCGCTCCCAAATCTATTAAGTGCTGCCTGGCTGAATTGCTGTTTGAAATTATCGAATGAACCGAATGTATTTTCTATAGCTGTTTTAATATCTTTGATGGGTTCTTTTGTACTCTCCGGTGACATTACTTCCCAGAATAATGCATGATTGACATATCCCCCGCCGTTGTTGCGTACTGCAGTTCTGATTTCTTCTGGAACCAGATTTAAATCGATTAATAGTTCTTCTACATATTTTGTCTGCAGATCCGGATATTTCTCCAGTGCCTTATTTAAATTATCCAGATATGCCTGATGATGTTTCGAATAATGGATTTCCATAGTCTGCGCATCTATGTAAGGTTCAATAGCACTAAATGAGTATTTTAAAGTTGGCAATGCAAACATTTTTCCTCCTAATAAATATTTATGTATGTCTATATGAAACACTATCATAGAAGCGGATAGTATTTCAAGACGCAGGTATATGTATGATACATTTAGATGAGTAGGTTGTTAGATCTGATATGGACATCTGTAAGAGAAATATTTTAATATTTTTTGGTATATCGATTCTTCTTTTCACATTAATGTTTCCCCTTTCTTATTCGATCTCATTTATCCAAAATGATGAATGGGTACATTACCTGGTTTTAAATAATTTTCTGGGTGGAAATTTTTCCCTGCATCCCAGAATAGGTTCAACATTTTATACACAGGGTATCCTGGCATATTTGTTTTCTTTAATCTGGTCCGTGGAAAGAATTCCCATCCTTACCCTATTTATATCTGTATTAAATTTTTATCTTACAGCATTAATTGTTCTCGTAAGGATGAAAAAAAGCCTTCTTATTTCCATCATAAGCGGATTATTTATTCTACTAAATCCTATCCATGTCTATTCACAATGGGGATTTATGACGGAAAACTACTTCCTGTTTTTCTTTCTATTATCACTGTATTTCAGTTTCGGATTTTTAAGTAATAATAAGTTTAATAACTTTTTCTTAGCTAATCTTTTTATGATCTTAGGTTTTTTCATCAAACAGTATGGATTGGTTCTGCCTGTATCATTCTCTTTTGCACTATTTGTTAAAAAACAATATAAACATGCAGTTATTCAATTTGTATTATCCGCAGTTCTATTTCTTTTTTACAAAACATTATTCCCCATTACTCCTATAATGGAGAATCAGAGTTTAAGTTTTGATCATATATTTAACCTTAAATATATGGTTTCATATTCTGCTGGGATTATGGTTTATTTATGTGCTTTTGTTCTTCCTTTAGTGTTTTCAGCTTCACTTAAAGGTTTATCCAGATCAAAACTGATAATTTCAGGAATATTATCCCTCATATTATTATTTCTTCTTTTAAGTTTTTTTGATCGTTTGCAGTTTGAAAAAAGAGAATTTCCTTACTTTGAAAATACATTTGAGAGAAATGGCTTTTTTACCATTGATATAACGGGATCCAAATACCCCCTTCCTTATGTGGATAATATTTTTAACTTATGGGAAATTATATCTTTTATTGTATTGGTTATCGGGTTACCTCTTATACTTATGCGAAGAAAAGTGAATGATCCGGTATTTGTTCAACTGGGTTCCTGTATTCTTTTGTATTTTTCTTTCCTTTTACTGTCACCTATGTTATACGATCGATATCTTCTTCCTTTGGTTCCGTTATTTATTCTGATTGTTGTATTACCGCATCAATCGTTTTCAAAATCATCAATAAGTGTATTTATGGCTTTTCTCATATTTCTGTTTTTTTTGAATTATCAATTCTCCATGGATTTTTTGGGACGGAATAATTACACCTGGCAGAAATCGGAGTCATTATATAATTCAGGAATATCAAAAACTGATATAAATCCCGGTCATTCGTGGCGTATGCTTTCTTTGGACGAAGAACAAGTTGAACGTTGGGATTATATCTTCCGATATGATCCCATCAGTAAACGTCCGAAAGATATCGGGGATTGGGAAGTAATAGAAACTTATGAAGTGAAGTATCCGTTTAATATGTTTGAAGACCCATACATCTATTTGTATAAACGGTTGTAATGGGTATTAGTACTATAGTTACATTATCCGTAATTGCATTGTATAATTTGTTAGTTACATGAAGCTGTTAAAATTAAGAAACAATCTTATTGTTCAGGCACTTATTGTATTTATAATATTTTTCATCGCATACCTATCTAATCTTCGTTACGATTATTTCAAGAATCTAGAAACACATTCTCCCAGGCGACTTATGACTTCCAGAGATTATGTCGGTAATACATTTCTTCCGTATCTGATCATTAAAAAAGGCACGTTTAATTTTGCAGATGATTTAAAGGTTATAAATAAATACATCCAGGGAAAACCATACTATGTGATAGACGTCAATGGAGGTTATTATGGTAAGTATCCCGTGTTTACAGGAGTATTAGCTGTACCGATATATCTAATTCCCGTGATCCTAAAAATACCACAACTTGAAACTATGCTGGATGTTTATAAAATTCTAGCGCTTGGTAGAATTGCTGCCTCTTTTTATACTGCTCTTTCAGTCGCAATCTTATACATGATTATTAGAAAATTATGGGATAAAAATAATTACGGTATATTTCCATTTCTATTTATAACTGCATATGCTCTTGGTACAAATGTATTATCCATAGCTAGTAGAGGGTTATGGCTTCATACCAGTTCGATATTGCTTATCAGTTTAGGGATTTTACTTATGGTATTAAGCATCAAAAACCCGAAATACATTCCATTTCTAAGTCTAATTGCCGGACTGTCCGTTATCGCCAGAACTACAAATATATTTTTTGCTGCCACGTTGTTTTTATATGTACTACTTCATTATAGGAAGTATTTGATAACATTCATTCTTTTTACCACTCCTACGGTAATCCTGTATTTTCTGCAAAACAAATTATTATATGGGGATTTTTTTCTGGAAGGATATCAGCTAAATGACAAAATTGAGTTTGTGACACCGCTTTTTGATGGTTTACATGGTCTGTTGTTCAGTCCCGGAAAAGGTTTTTTGTTTACGACTCCACTAATGTTTATAGGTATCATCTATATGATATTTTTCTATATATTGAGACTTCAGAAAAACGATATGGATGAAAAGAAGAGGTTAATGGCATATTTAGGTATTGTGTTTTTATGTGGTTTATTATTAAATGCGAAATGGCGGGACTGGCATGGGGCTGACAGATTCGGGCCTGCCTTATTAACGGAGTTTTTGCCCATAACCGCGCTATTCAGTTATGATTTATTTGATAAATTTATCAGACGGAATAAAGTTCTTGCCTTATCAATATTCGTGATCATCTCTCTATATAGTATGTATGCACATGTAAATACAGTTCATTTCCGTAAGTCACGTTGTTCAGCAGATCATGTATGGACTTTTTACTGTCTGACAAAACCAAGTAAAGAATTGTTATATTAATATTATGAGTATTATGGGAATTAAGAATTCTAAAATTGAAATAGTATTTTTTATTCTACTAGCAGTAATATCTGCGATTCCCCGGTTTACACAGCTAGGATATTCTCATTTCTATGGTGATGAAACAAAAGCCATGTATGTGAAGAAAAACTTCTCGGCAACAGAGTTTTTTTTCAATCAGAGAAAGGGTCCGATGCAGGGATTGATCAGCTGGTTAACGGAAAAAGTATCAGGAGGTTTTAGTGAAAGAGATATGAGAATACCTTTTGCTATCAGCGGATTTCTCTCTGTAATTTTATTCTACTTTATTGTTCGTGCAGCAATAAATTGGCAAACCGCAGCTGTGAGTTCATTCCTGTTTTCTTTAAACGGGTTTTATTTAGCATTTAGTAGGACAGTGCAGTATCAAAGTTTACTCTTATTCTTCGGATTGTTCTCCATACTACTATGTGTACTCATATCAAAAACTGCTAATCAGCGATTAAAAATTCATTTGTTGATAGGTGCTGGTTTATTTATGGGTTTGAGCTTTTTAACTCATTATGATGCTGTATTCTTTATGGTTCCCTCAGTACTGCTTCTATGGAGTGGCGGTAATAGGATCCGAAATATATTTATTTATGGTGCTACTACTGCAATTATGGCTTCACTTTTTTATGTTCCATATATTTTCAAAGGGTTTTTCTACTTCAACACCAGCATCTATATGATAAACCGGTTTGCAGGTATCGACTCCCTGCCCAATAACAGTCTTTTTACCTATAATGTATACAATCCTTTTTATATAACTTTTGCATTTGTTGTATTTATCATCATGGCACTTCTCAGACTGCATAAGAATTATATTGTCAGAATTACACTTGTCTGGTTTTTAGTTCCATTTGTGGCATTTGAAGTGGTGTTTTCCAACCCCGGTACGCATATTCATAATTATGTTATTCCGCTGTTTATATTTGCTGGATATGGAGTGTATCTTGTGTACTGCTATTTGAAAAACAAAATAGTGAGGTCGGTATTTTCCTTTGTTGTAGTTGCTGCTTTAGCACTGATAACTACCATAGGTTATTCATTGTATATTCCCGCATTTCACACCGGTTATCCCTGGAAACAGTCAAAGTTTCTGACGATGGATATTCCTGCCGTAGATAGAAATACATTTCAATTATTTATATATGGATTCCCATATTACAGAGGATGGGATCAGGTTAGAAATTTTGTATTTAACCAAAAAGCAGAGTTAGCGAGAAACTTTTCCACTAATGATAATGTGACGGTGGCTGAATACTATCTATCTCCACTGCTGGCATATCATGCTAAACCGCAGTTCTATATCTATGTAGTGGACGGTATGCTTGCAAAACCAAAACTACCTGAAACCGAAGATATATTTACGTACTTTTTAATGAAAGAAATTATGGTAGACGATGAAGTGACCGCCCAGATCTATAGAAGAATCATTTAGTCAGAGTACCGATATATAATAGTGGTGCATTTTCTCTTTTAATCTCCCCAAGAATATTTAATTTCATATCCCTTTGTTTTGTCCTTTCGTAATCACATAGAATCAGATCAGCATCCCTTGATTCATTCACCATCTCAAAACTTCCCTTTCCAAAGTACCATACAGAATTTGATACATTACAAGGGTATACTTTTAAAACTTTTGGAAATTCTTTGCGGTGATCAATAACCCACTGCGTTCCCTCTTTATACGAGGCACCCCAGTAGTCGGTTTCGTATGCATCATAAGTGTTTTTAAGTCCTCCTGTTAATTCATTGAAATATATGTATTCAAAAGGGTGCAGATGAATCATCCTGATAAGAGTGAATAGCAGATAAATGGTGAAGATGGATACTACTGTAATAAATAATTTACGATTGTTTGTTGAATATAAGTCATTAAGAAATATTACGGCTAACATGATAAAAATGGGAACTAAAAAGAGAAAATGACGGATACCGTTATATATTATCGGATTGATGGAAAAATAAACAGTGAAATTAATCAATACAGAAATAAGTAGTAAAAAATATATGGGTATTTTTATAAACCTCTTAACATAGATCACAGACAGTATTAAAGGTATTAATGTGTGTAGTGGTGTGGTGATAAGAAACCAAATAGGAAGATAAATGATCGGATGATTATATTTATCCAACATACTTCCCATGAATAGAATTTCATGATTCCATAGATCAAATGTTGAGGATACTGCGATAAGTCGGATGAAATTTCTTACCGGAGATTCCCACAAACTGGGAAGAAATCCCACCATAACTATGATTGATCCGATTCCTACAAAGATAGTGCTATATGTGGTTTTCATCAGGGATTTTTTAATATTATCCAAAGTTAAACTGTCTTTTAATCCCATCTTAAGGTTAAAGACCGCATATATAATTAAGAGTGTAAGTCCTAATATCCGGGTGCTTTGCGTTATTCCTATTAATACTGCTAAGCTTAAATATTCAATGATGGGTTTATTCTTAGTTGTTCCAAAGTAATATATTGCAAAAAGACTGAGAGTATACATAATGGCAAAAGGTATATCTTTAGGGTTACCCGGAAGATCACCTGTAAATCTAGGGGTGAGAAATAAAAGTAGTACTGCGGATATAGCAGCAAATTTACTTTTAAGAGCCTTATATATAAAAAGATAGATTAATATGAAAGCTGCAGATCCTAATATCAGATTGATCAGGTGATTCCATTCATAATAGTTTTTGGTATTGATTAATATATGTATCAGAAGATGAGCGCGTGAATAAGGAGCTTCAAGAGGATTATAATTCCATCCCTTAGAATAAAGATAATCACGTGATGCATTATCAAATAACATCTGTTTAAGTAGTCTGGTTGAAATATATTCTGTATCTTCATCCGCTGTTATTCCAAAGTCCTTATAGAATAGAAATGATAAAACCAGATAAAAAACTAAGAATATAAAAATCGGGTAATGTTTTCTAATAATATTTATAATCACCGTCACTATTTTACACTATATAAATCTATCCTTTAAGCAATAAATCTCCAATGCAAATACTTGCATATAAAATATATACCCTCTATGATTAAGCTATGGGTGATAAGATTACCCGTCATTACCAGCCCAGAGGTAGTAAGGATAAACTGATAACCTCTAAAGAGAAAACCAGCGGAGCTGCAGCGGTTATTTCAAAATTTCTCAGCACCAGTGAATCAGATGATCCAGAGACCATAATCGATATTAAAATAACCAATCCCCTAAAAAGAATCTATGAGTTAATACAGGAAATTAAAAAGCATCAGACTACTACCTTTAATCTGAAGTTTACTATTCCTCTTATTGCTTTACCTATATTTCTATTTGCGGCATTTAAAATTGGGCAAGGTCAGGGTGCCTGCCGGCAGTTTTATAAGTCAAAAACTGGGTTAGTAAGGGTGCTGAGTATTGATGTTCCGCAGGAATCTAAGGATAGAATTACTTTCTTATCATCTCTACTATCATTCATTCCCTCTTTTGAACCGACAACATATTATATTGAGGAAAGCAGAACAATCTTAATTGACAATAATGGGAATACGACAACGATTTTACATCCTAAGTATATTAACTTTTCTCTGCTGGATAATAAGAAAGTAATAATTACAGGTGAATACTCTTCCTGTGCAAGTGTATTAAGTGTAGTATCAGAAAAGAATGTGATGGAACTTTAAGTATGATTTATGGGTTTTCCACCCGATAAATTCTCACAACCGTTTCTCCGTTAATTTCAATCTCTTTTACAGTTCTTTTGTTTTTTATTTGAGGTGCTTTCCAGTCATTGACAAAACTTAACGGCTGTTTTACAGCTATGTAGTAATAAGCAGGAGTACTTGTCCCATATGAAGCATCCATATAAAAATTACTGGTGGATGCATCTTCATTGGTAATATATTTTAGATTCTCGTTATTGATCCTGTTTTGTTCATTGACGAATTCATTTATTTGATCCCAATCTCTACGCAATGGAAAACCGAATAAAGGTAGTACTGGGTAATCCTCATAATTAATTGTTTCATATTTACCCAGTATTTTTTCCTGTCTCCAAGGATACTCTACCGTATGATCTACAAAAAGTATGTAGGTCTGATAGTAGAAGAAAGAAAAAAGAGCAAGAAAAGAAAGGATGATAACTCCTCTGATTAATTTCGGAGAATAACAAAGTATTCTTTCAATGCCGATAGCACAAACTACCAGTGCCGGTATTACAAAATTATAGATATGGGTTCCCGGTTTAATAACAAAGAAATTGAACACCAGGTAAGTAAATACTGCCCAGCTTAAAAAGTAATAATTCTTTTTAATAAAGATACCTCCGATTGCAGTTCCTATGATCAGAAACCAGTAGAATACGAAAGGATGATACAGTTCAATAAGAGTTCTTATACTATGGTCTTTCTCACCAACTCCAACCCTTCTGAATAAATAGCGTTGATTATCAGAAGATTCTAATTGATACAAAATATATGGAATAAGATATGGCAGAAGAAGAAGGCAACCCAGCAGAAAGTTAATTACCAATACTTGTATTTTGTATTTAGTTTCATGTCGTTTATTAAACAAGAATTGAGCCAAGATAATAGCTATTGGTAGGACAGCAAATACTGCATCCCAATGGGAAAGAATTGATAAACAGTAAAAAAATGTTCCTAGCAGGGTTTTAAAGAAAGTCTTTTTCCTGTCTTTTATATCAAGAAGGTCGCTATACAAGTATAGAGACAGAAAAGTAAATATAAGATTCAGATTTTGGTATTGAACTATCCTACCAAAAGCTGAGACAAAACCGTTAACCAGATATAGCAAAGCTGAGATAAATCCTATCATGCGATTTTTGGTGAGTTTGGAAATCATTAGATAGAAAAATACTACTGAAGCAATATTAATTAATGCATATGGGATACGTTCTGCAAGTTCATTATGAAAATCATGGGTAAATAAATATGGTATATAGGATACAAAGACCTGCATTGGCCCTTTACGCTGTGAGATGAAAAATTGTACAGGTGACACTGTAACTCTGTGATCAAAAAAGGTCCTATGTTCATCCTTAACATAATCTGAATATCCTAAATTGATGAATCTTAGGGGGAGGGTTAATATTATCAACAATACGATGATAATCCATTCTTTTGTGACTATTCTCATTAAAGCATTAAATGAGTTTTTCATTGTATACTACCAATAATATGGGTGATAAAGAAAATCGGCAAGTCCCGGCGATTAACATCAGAGAGGTTGTAACTTTAATAATATTTTCTTTAATATTTTTATTTGTTTATAGATTTGATTATTTTTTCAGCGGAAAAATTGTTAAGGGAGGAGATCCAGAAGGGTTTTTCTATCCCTCTGCCTATTATCTTTATCAGCAATTAATTTCAGGAAAGTTTCCTTTTTGGACAGAACGGATATTTTTAGGTTTCCCTGCTTTCGCAATGTCCGAATTTGCTTATCTTAATCCCTTACGTATTATCGGTGTTTTGGTTTTTGGTCCTTTTGCAGTTTTTAAATTTGAACATATACTTTTTTATCTATTGGGTGTCATCGGAATATACGGAATATTAAAAAAAACAGGTGTCAACATTTTGGGAATATTCGTCAGTATCATTACCTACTACTTTTCTTTTTTTCACATATACCGCACTATACATTTTAATTTTCTTCTCACCACATATCTATTGCCTATTAACATATTCTTAATATGGTCATTTATAACTTCGAATCGCCTAAGGTATTTATTAATTAATGCACTATTGGTATCAATTACTATATATTATGGAAACTACAATGCAGTGGCATTATGTCTGATTCCTCAGATATTGTTGTTTGCTGTATATATAACCAAAGTTAAAATTCTTGAACTGGTTAAAGGTTTAATGGTGATGTTGTTTTTTATTTCCATGTTTTCTATGCCTGCAATTATGTCAACATATTCTTTGTATTCTCAGAGCACACGGGGATCAGGAAATTTAAATTTTGTGGATGGATCAATAGCCCCCATACTATCATTATCTGTAGTTTATCCGTTTCTGTTAGGATACGGTGAAAATTTTATCGGTCAGACGATAAATAATAATTATTATGAGCATGAAATCTACTTTTATTTCGGAATAGTGTCGGTATTATTAGCAATAATAGGTTATGTGTTTCAAGAGAGAAACAGTCGGGTTAGATTATTTCTATCTCTGAATATAGCAATATTTTTTATCTTTGGTTTTTTGGAATACTTGCCGTTTAAAACCCTGTTGAATGTCTTTCCGGTAAATCTTTTCAGATATTATGTCAGAACGTCCTTTTTAGGGTTATTATCTGTATCGATTTTTTCCGCAATTGGACTGCATATTTTAATCACTAATACAGACTTTAAGCTGACAAAAACACGAATAATTCGAATACTTGTCTTATGCATTATTCCTTTCTATTATCTACTCTTGGATCTGATTAACCCCGGTCTAATTTATTCTAAGCAGATACTTGCTTTTATTATTAGAGGAGGTGCATTATATGAAAAAATTTGGTTCACCATTTTAGTTTCCTCTATTATTATTTTTGTGTTTTTCCTGAAACAAAAGAAATTTAGAAAAATATATACCGGTGTAATTATTTTTCTTGTTATTGCAGATTTGTATTTTTTTACCGGTATCGTTGGAAATGAGTTGTTAATAGAAAAATATATACCGGATGCCCCTGAGTTAGGAAATACCAGGGTACTTTATACAAATCCCGAAATCATAGGTAATATGCCATTGTATTGGAATAATTGGAGTGTTTATGGCACATCCACCACTTTTGAATCTGGTTTGCAAAAAGAACTCTACAAATCTCATGGTTTAAAAAGTATAAGAAGATTTGATGATTCATTTCGCATGGATCAATTGCCAGCGTATTCCGAGAACCTGACCAAGCTAGGAATAGAAAAGGTAATCGTGGATGATAATACTGTTTTAGATTTAAACAATGAAAATAATGTTTTTGACAAAAGTATATATGGACTAACTGGAAACGTTATTGAAGCTGAAGAGGGTCATATTAAATATGAGATAGATAGTGATAAACGCCAGGAGATAACAACAAAAATAAAGAACTTTACCGGATGGAGAGTGTTTATAAACAATATAGAACGAAAAGTTACTTCTACTAAGGATGATCTGTTTATAAAGTTTTATCTGGACATGGGTAAAAATATAGTAGAAATGCAATACTTTCCCCTACCCTTATATAGAGGTTTACTTATCTCATTCTGTTTATTACTAGTTTATTTGTATTTTAGGTTAGTAAGACTGGATAAAATAAAAAAATTTATTCTATTTATTTCCATAGTACTATCTCTTGCTGTTTTTCTTTATAAATCCGATTACAAATCAGTATTTACTGATGAGGTGCTGTATTTAGAATCAGGAAGAGAGTATCTGTCGGGTAATTTTGAAAACAATCTTCAGCACCCGCTTATTGGAAAATATATTGCAGGGATATCCGATTTCACCAGATCAAGAGATTTATCAATATTAAGACTGCCGTTTGTTTTGTTATCCTTTGGCACAGCTATAGTGACTTTTATGATTATAAGTCCTGTATATGGCTTTTATTTTGGCATATTAGGGATGCTTCTATACACCACAATGCCATTTACATATATCTCGGGGAGAATGATTCTTTTTGAATCCCCTATGCATTTCTTCTGGTCATTGTTTCATCTGTATTTTCTGAAATACCTGAAAAACAGAAATTTGAAAACAGCACTAGTTGCAGGATTTTTTATCGGGCTGAGTATGGGAACAAAGTATACTTCTATTATTTTATATCCGTTTTCTTTACTAATAGTATTAATGGTATGTGGTAAGAAGATCAATATAAGACAATTACTCACTATGTATATATCATCTGCGTTTGTATTCGGTATTACTTGGCTTCATATGGTAATAAAGTTAGGTATGCCATCATTGATTATCGCTGCCAAGGAAGCTAAGAATATATTTTTCGGAAGAAATGAGGAAGGAAAAATCCATGTTGTTAACGGTAAGTTATATGAGAAGTCTCCTTTTTGGTTCTATTTTTATTATATATACCATCAGTATAATCCTGTTCAAATGATAGTATCAGGGTTATCAGTATTGGCTGCTCTGTTCAGAAGAAAATATTTTGAGAATTACTGGTTGATATTTCTTCTATTTACGTTCGTATTTCATCAACTATTATCTTTGAAAAATGATCGTTATATCTCCTCACTTGAATTACCTTTGACAATTCTGATAGTGTCATTGTTTTATTATTTATACACCAGACTGAATAATTATAAATGGGTGGTGCTTATCCTAGTCTTGTCTCTTTTTATCTGGCGTACATTTGATTTGTTACAACTTAAACCAGATAAATATAATGAATTACGAAATTACTTATCACAACAGACAAATGATTTTACTGACGGGCAAAGGTCATATATTTACGGCTCAATCAGGAGCGGGAGATGGACATTCGCAGATCTTCCCGATACAGTAGTCACCAGAAAAGACTTTTTAATAAAATGTGATTTTCCAAACTTCAACTACATAGTTTTTGATCAGGAAGAGTTGCTTAAATCAGATAAGAATGAATTGATGGATTTTGTTCAATTGAATAAAGTTAGGTTTAATTACACAGAGATTGGAAATTTTGATATTTACGAAAAGATAGAGGGGGAATCACCGGAAGTTGTAGATAAGGTTTTTTGTAAAGTTATTTAGGACTGCTAGAATTTTTCTATGCTTCATAAAAGCGAAAATAAACTATTCATTACCAGCGTTATATTATTTATCTTGTTATTACCCTTGTCATTATCTATTGATTTTATGCAGAATGATGACTGGGTTTATTATCGGATGGTACAAAATTTTCTAAATGGTGATTTTATACTTGATCCAATATCAGCACCCACATTTTATTTACAGGGTATATTAGCAGCGTTATTTGCATTGTTATTCGGAATAACAAAACTACCTGTTCTCACTTTGCTTATATCAGTAATTTCTTTTTATGTATTAGGTATAATTTTAATAAAGAGATTAAATCGAAAATTCTCGGATTCTCTACTTCTCTCTCTGCTTTTTTTCTTCAATCCGTTAAATATATATTCAATGTGGGGGTTTATGTCAGAGAATTACTTTTTATTATTTTTTCTGATTTCTGTTTATTTTATCTTGGGTTATGAACAGACAGGACACAAAAAGGATTTTATATTAGCTAATATCTTTATTATCCTGGGATTTTTTATCAGGCAGGTCTCATTTGTATTATCACTTACCTGGGCTGTTTATTTAGTTTTAAAAAAGCAATACAAAACAGCAATAATTCAATTTGGAATATTTGTCGGCCACTATATTTTTTATCTTTACTTATTTCCCAAAACAGCGGAAATGTATGAAAAACCTCTGCAGTTTAAACATATATTAGAGCTTAATTATTCGTATTCATTAATTTATTCGATGTATATGTATATATGTGCTTTACTTCTGCCTGTGGTGTTAATACTTATTTACCGTACCGTAATGAGTGATAAAAAAGTAATCAAAGTAATCATTTTTATCGGGTTGAGTGTATTTGCATACTACCTACTAAATAAATTCTTTAACCCGTCTCATCTTGCCTGGGGAGAATTTCCATATCTGGAAAATGTATGGGAAAGAAGAGGTTATTATCCAAGAAGCATAGGGGGAACAAAGTATTATTTTTATGGGATATTTGACCTGTATAGATATTGGGAAATATCTGCAAAAATTACTGTATCAGGATTAGTAGCTGCGATACTATTTAATTTCAAAAAACTAATCAATTATCCTTTCATTTTTATGATTGGTTACTTTGGTTTGATGATAGTAACCGAAAAAGTTTACGATAGATATCTGACAGTATTAATACCTATGTTTATTTTATTTGGAATTACAATAATACAAAGGTTAGAACGTATTGATTTACTACTATTATTACCTTTTATACTGTTCATGATGTTTTATACATATCAGTTTTCAATGGATTATATTTTTTTAAATAAATATATCTGGGATAAAAGCAGAAATATCGTAAACACAGAAAATATTCTTCCCGAAAAAATTCAGGGTGCAAATGCCTGGAAACTAAATTACAGAAATGAATCCAGAGAATATCTATATGATTTCTCATATGATTCACCGGATATTAATGAAGGCTATAAAAAGATATATGATTTAAAAGAGATTCATGAGATTGATTATCCATTAAATTTCTTTATTGATTCCAAGGTTTATTTATATAGAAAAAAATGAGGGAGTATAAATCATAGATTCATACCCCCAATTGAATTTTATTTAACTGTGATCATGATGACCATGAAATACGATGGCCTCTAAGGTTTCATTAGAAGTGAGTTTTCCTCCTGTGGAAATGAAATCCATAAGAGATAAATTTAAATGTTCCTCACAATCAGGAGTGAATCTGAATCTTATATCCTCACCGACTTTTTGACCGTTATCATTCACCACTAAAGTGATAATATGCATGTGGTGTGGTTCTTCTTTTAATACCTGGCCAGCTGTGTCAAGTAAATCACTCATCTTTTTGTGGGGATCGGGAAATTCTAATTTAAACCTTGGTGATGTAAACCTTATATGCATGACACATCTTCTCCTTAATGCTGATTTGTATTATATTGTCTTTTCCTGAGAGATTAACCACTTAATATGGTTTATTAAAGTGTATGAGGGAATAGAATTAGAATCCACTAAAATTCATAGGAATACTGATGCTAAAATGTCCAATCATATATAAATCTATATATTTCAATGATAGAAGCTCGTATCCGATAATGACGAAAATGATAATCTATTTATAATGGTAAATGTACCTGAAGGAAATTCCATAATTGGTATGAAATTTATACCTCTGATAATATAATACTCACTGTAAATCAGTGCGGTAATGACTGGAATGACTTCTATCTATCTTTATGTATTTGTGAGAAAGCACACAAAATGAATATTAACGAATATAAAATAATGGCAGATCTCGAGAAGGAATATTGGTGGCATAAAGGAAAAGTACATCTGATTGAAGCAATGATAAAAAAGTATTTCGGATCAAATCGGGAAAATCCTATAGAAATAATGGAAATAGGATGTGGTACCGGCGGTGTAACATCAATCCTGCTTAATTATGGCAATGTGACAGCCATTGATATATCAGAGGAAGCAGTAACTCTTAATAAAGAGTCAGGGGTTAAAAATGCTTTTTGCGGTGATGTTAATGATATGGATTTATCACCTTATGAGAAGAAATTTGATTTGATTCTAGCATTAGATGTATTGGAACATATACAGGATGATATAGAAGCCATGAGAAGAGTTCATTATATGCTTAAGGATAACGGAATGTTTTTCATTAATGTTCCGGCTCATAAATTTTTGTGGAGTGAGCATGATGAAGCTTTGCATCATAAACGCAGATATCATTCATTCGAAATGATAAGTAAATTGAAGGATACATCTTTCACCATCTTAAAGAAATCATACTTTGTAACTTTTACCTCTCCGATAATAATTCTTTATAGAATATGGGGTAATTTATTCGGGAAATCTGCCTATCCAAAAACATCATATGTAATGCTGCCAGAAATTATTAACAATTTTTTTATTAACATTTTGAAGTTGGAAGTAAAGATGGTTGAAAAATTTAATCTGCCCTTTGGTGTAACGCTTACCGTTGTTGCTCGAAAAAAATAATATCACTATTTTTTCTTATATATGGTTACATCCGACAACGGGATTAGATTAGGCTTTGGAAGTTCAAATACTTTTTCTAACTGATACTCACCTGAATAAACCACAGTATATTCGAACTCATCCCATCTACTGACATAAAACGGGTATGCTTTACGAACTTCTTTTCTCTTAAAGTTTTCCATCGGTCTGGATGACAGAATTATATAATCATAACCGATGGGATATTCCGGCATGAAAAATTGAGCGGACTCGGAAGTATATACCTGATATCGGATAACTCTTGCACCGGGTAGTTTATTCATCGGATCCAGCCCTTCTTCTGTATAGATCAGTTTATTTGCAGAAGTCGGTACATTATCCCTCATCCAAAGATATGCTTCCGATTTTGGTGTGTGTCTTTGAAATTGAAAAAGAAGCAATGTTGGGAAGTAAAGATAAGTAATCAAAGTCATTATTCCTCCCGTAATAGCTGCAGCTTTTAAATATCCGTTATTTTCTTTTAGTAAATCCCAGATTCTGATAAATCCATAAGAAGCATACACCATTACAATTGGAATAATCGGTAGTAGCCAACGGTCTACTCTTCTGGACTGTATGGAGTAAAACAGAAGATAGAAAATTATGTGCCCTATTAAAAAGATGTGAATGGGAAATATTTCATTATTCTTTTCCTCTTTTATTTTGATGTAAGTTCCGTAAATAGATGAAATCAAAATAGGTATGGTAGATATAAATCCAAGGGCAAAAATATATTTGAATGGGTTTGAATCTACCGAATCAAAAACCATACCCGCTTCTTTAAAAAGCATCTCATAAATTCTAAAAACAAAATTATTGGCAAATATAAGGGCAAACGGATTGGTGATAACAAAAACTCCGTATATGAGAAAAAGAAAACCAAACATACCCCTGGGATCTTTTCTTTTTACATAGAGATAAATGTATAAAGGTAATGTTAGTAAAGCCGTAATTTTTGTACCAACAGCCAGTCCGACAAGAAGACCATTAAACCAGGTATATCTAGATTTTTGAGGATTTTCATAGTACAAGAGTGCAGAAACAAATGAGAGTGATAATAAAATAGTAAGTATTATATCTGCATTAATATAGTGAGCATGCACGATTAGTTTCCAGTTAAGAGTAGTAAGAATGAAAGATATAAAGGCAACCTTTTTATTTTTAGTGAGTATCCATGCTATAAGAGATGTAACAGGCATTATTGATAGTGAAAGAATTGAATTAATTACACGCATAAAGACATAAAGCGTGGTTTTATCAAACGATATATTAAAAAGATTCAAACCTTTACTAAAAAGCATTACTGTAATGGTGAAAAAGTATGAGGGAAAAGAACCGTATACATAAGAGATGGGTATCAGTTTGTAGTAGTCCTTTTTTTCAACAATACTTCTGATTTCATAAGTATATTTTATGGCCAGTTCTGCAATTTCCGGTTCATCAGCATAAAAACTATGAGGAAGACCAAATTCTATATGCCACAACCTAAAAAATATTCCGAGGAGAGATATTAATAATATGATTAAGAGGATGCTTTTCCTCATAGAGATATTATAACCTTAATTTTGAAAAACTATTTAATAGAAAAAATAAATCCCCGCCTGATATTACATTGGCGGGGTTAATAATTTTTAAGGATCTGAAATTATCGTTACAATAACACACTGGACATATTTACTTTCTTTTAAGTTGGATCGTTTATGAACACCAGGTATCTGGTTTTGTTTGAGATCCTTTCCATCTACGCCAAAGCATTTTCTAGTTCTCATAATTCTGACGCAATATCCACTCGTATTGTTTGTACATACTATAGCCTCGGTGTTGATCCAAACAGTACCTTCTATTCCAAATCTTAATGCATCAGGTTGTACATACGCGACTTCATTTATTTTTAATTGACTCAAATTAAAATATTCAATTTTTGCTGTACTTCTCCTGCCACTATTTAAAGGGATCGGATCTCCGATAAAGTGTTTTTCACAGAGAATACCTGATTTTATATCTATGCCGCAATGAACACACTTGCCATTGTCGAATATTTTTCTCCGTCCATGTCTACTCCTTTCATAATTACGATAATTCCACTATTATGATGATATGACTAGAAGAACACAGATAGGATTTATTGTGCTGCTTCTTCTCTTTCTAGCTCTTAGAATACCATATTTGGGGTGGGATTTATCAAATTCCGATGCAGCTAGATGGCATCGAAGATCCGAACGCTTCTTAACAGCAGTCAAGCAAATGTCCTTTGGTGATACATACCAGCATTATCAGCCGGGAGTTACCTTGATGTGGCTGGGTGCGGTAATTAAACAGGTCACACATACGTATTCATTAACTGAAAATGCTGATTACTATCCAATAATACACGGTTATATAAAGACAGCCTTAGTTATTATTCTCTTTATTATATTAATTATTCAATCACTATTAATCCGTAAACTTTTCGGAAATGAGACGTCGTTATTCTATATAGGTCTAATGGCAGTAGAACCGTACTTAATAGGAATAGACCGGTGGATGCATCTTACTTCATTAGAAACGTATCTGGCTTTCACAGCATTTCTCCTTATTCTGTACTGGAGAAAAAACAGTAAAACATGGTATCTAGTTCTATCCTCTGTCTTTTTATCTTTAGCCTTTTTGTCAAAACTGACTTCTCTTTCGGTATTACCTCTCATCTTTCTTGTGATCTATTTTAGGGAAAGAAAAATTAATGGAAAATTTATACAGCAAGGTCTTTTATTTTTAGCAGGATTTTTTGTGACATCGATATTATTGTTCCCAGCATTATGGGTGCAGCTAATTGAAGTACTGATGAAACTGTTTTCTGCAATTTCCGGAGCTGTAGGAGATGATATCAGAGGTCAATATTTCACTGGTTGGTTCTCACTTGTTTATTATGTGGTTATTCTGGCATTCAAATTATCACCAATTACTTTATCCTTGCTGTTGTTTGCATTGTTAATAAGAAAACATCTTTGGAAAAACTATCAATGGATTTATATCTACTTCCTATTCTCTCTGCTTGTCCTGACGGTATCAGAGAAAAAAATTGATCGATACAGCATCTTTCTCTTCCCTTCTCTGATTCTGCTTTCTGCAGCAGCTATGTCACTGCTAAATAAGTATCGATACATATTGTATGCTGGTATCTTTCTTTATACGGTGTGTGTAGTATATTTCTTCTATCCCGTTTATTCGGCATACTACTCCCCTGCTTTTGGTGGTACACAACAGGCAATAAAAGTTGGAGTATATGAAAATAGCGGAGAATATTTTTCCGATGCTGCTTTCTACTTAAATACTTTAGGAAGGGACAACTATCTGTATGTTCCGAATAATTATGAGTCTATCTCATATTTCTATAAAGGAAAAATGCAAAGAGAATACAATGATCAGACAACTCATATGGTAACTTCCCTGGATTTTGACAGACCACTGGCAGAAAACAGACTATGCCCACAACTTGTCAAGTCTTTTGGGTCAAGGGATATGGAAGTTGTGTTTGTCTGGAAGTGTCGGTAAACTAGGATTATGCCGTTATTATCAACCATTATCGTAAATTACAACACAAAAGATTTACTTGAAAAATGTGTCAGAAATTTATTGGAAGTGTATCCTGATCAGGAAATTATTGTAGTGGATAACGGATCATCGGATGGTTCAGCGGATATGTTATCACTCGAATTTTCTTCTAAAATATCCTCTAATAAATTATGTCTGATAAGAGCTGAAAATAATGGTTTGGCATCAGGACAAAATCTTGGTTTAAAAAAAGCTGGCGGGAAATATATTCTATATATCGGTACTGATGCTTTTCCAAAAAAAGGTGATATAGATGGGATTATTCAATACATGGATGAACATTCTGATGTGGGTATTGTTACACCAAAACTTGTTTTAAGAAACGGGGAGGTTGATATGCATGCACATAGAGGATTTCCTACTCCCTGGGCATCATTAACATACTTTTCCAGACTGTCAAAAATATTTCCTAAATCGCGTCTTTTTAATCAGTACTATCTGGGATATCTGAATATGGACGAACCGCATGAAATTGATTTATGTATATCTCACTTTATGGTAGTAAACCGTAAAGTACATGAAATAATCGGAGAATGGGATGAAAGTTTTTTCCTTTACGGTGAGGATGTGGATTTTTGCTACCGGACAAAAGAAGCCGGATTTAAAATCATGTACTTACCTAATTTTGAAGTTCTCCATTATAAAGGAGCAAGTGTTGGAATTCGAAAAGAGACACAGGATATATCCTCCGCTTCAGCAGAAACGAGAAAAAGAATGAAACTGGAAACTACTAAAGCCATGAGAATATTTTATGAAAAACATTATTTGAAGAAATATCCCATGTGGTTAAACAGAATGGTACTGTTAGGAACGGATGTTCTGCGCTGGGCACGGATGAGAGGATGGTTTCTAAGTTAATTATTATTAATTACTGTGGGCTGTCCGTAATTTTCAATATAAACAGGTATCATTTCCTTTTCAATCATTCTAACTTTTTTACTATCAGTATTTTTCTCAAAGGAATATACTCCAATCACTCCCCTTTTTGTTTCTTCGGACCACATTTGATCGAAGACAAAATTACCGTGTGAATATTTGATATAAACATCCCGATAATATTCTTCTGATTGTTCCCAATGCGGATGATTGCCTATTATCAGATCTGCTCCGTTTTCTACAGCCAGACGCGCCAAATAGATCTGTTGAGCATTCGATTGGTTAGTATACTCTATACCCCAATGGAACGAAGCAACTACCAGATCAGCATTTTTATCTGCTTCCGATACCAATTTGGTAATTATACTTGGATCAGCAGGAGCTATCCCTTTTGGAGAGCTGCCTACTTCATTGAAACCTAAAAAAGCGATTTTAATTCCGTTTCTTTCTATATATGTAGGTTGTTCTACACCTGTATACAAAATACCGTAAGAAGTGAGGATTTTTTTAGTTTCCTCTATTCCCTCAAGACCGTAGTTGCCTATATGATTATTGGCTAGATTTGCCACGTCAATTCCTGCATAAACCAAACCTTCTGCGTTTTTTGCTTCTCCGCAGAATTTAAATCCTTCCACAGTAACTGGACAATTTTTTATCAACGGAGATTCAAGATTAATAAGAGTGATATCAGCACTGATGAGGATATCCTTTGTATAAAGAAATGGCCAATTGGGATTGCTGTTTTTTTGAATTTGATAATTGACTGATCTAGATAAACCAACATCACCTGTAGCGATAATTTTTATTCTGTTGTTTTCTTTATTCTGCGAAGTACTGTTTTCATTACTGGGATTTCTCTGAATCAGTAATGTAATATCTTGTTGTGTCAGCAAATAAAGAAATAGAAGAAAAGCAAGAATTGAACTGATGGACAGAATGAACAGTAATAGTTTTCTCATAACTTGATTATGCCATAAAAAACGGGACATTAGCATATAGCCTTTGTCCCATATTCTGACTACTGTTTCCGTAGTATTATGGTAGAGACTGCAGTAATGACATAGATTGCAATAGATATCCCCAAACCCCCCAAAACAATTAATATGTCAACTTGAAACGATTGTGTGGGTGAGATAGGAACCAGAGGATCACCCTGGTATATAAAACCAAACTCAAAAAACATACTGATGCCGATCATCCCTGAAATAACAGAAATTAGGATCAGAAACAGATTTAACCGAACAGGAAGATTTAAAATATCCCGTAACATATTTCTCCTTTTTTCTATTATCTCTCTGAAATATTATCTGTATATTCTAAAGAGCATAATATAATAATAAATATTAGCAGACAATTTTAAGCTATCTTTTTACAAAAAACCTCCATGGTACATCCTTATACTCATCTG
Organism: candidate division WWE3 bacterium UBA1379; assembly: GCA_002305475.1. Taxonomy (GTDB): domain Bacteria; phylum Patescibacteriota; class WWE3; order UBA101185; family UBA10185; genus UBA1379. Next base: position 141,601 of record DBRB01000003.1, read on the forward strand.
CATAATCAATACCGATTCTTGGTGAAGTGCATATGTCAAAAGATTGAGGATTTAGATTTTTAGTTATATATAAATAGTCACTTGTGGTTACGTCGATATTGTAATGCTCTTTTGTAATACCAAGAGCTCTTGTCAGCTTTCCCGGACCGTTTGTTTTATCATTAATGTTTTTTATCGGTACTATAGTTCTTATTAATACTCCAGCAGGGAATCCTTCTCTCTCTGTGGAAATATTTAACATGTAATACATTCCGTAGATCAGATAAATGTAGGTAAAACCACCGGAACCCCATAGAGGTGCACATGTTTCTTTTCTTCTGAATGATGCATGGCATGCTTTATCTTCTGTACCAATGTAGGCTTCAGTTTCCGTTATCATTCCCTCTTTGTCATAAAATACAAGTATTTTCCCCAAAAGTTCTCGGGCAACACTCAGGGTATCTCTTTCAAAAAAATCTCTGGTCAGTTTCATAGACGTATTGTACCTGATACAAATAATTCTATCTGTTCTATATTATTGGTTATACGGGGTATTTTGTGTATCATTAAAATATGAATTGGGTATTTTATGCTCTTTTATCTGCGCTTTTTGCCGCATTAACTGCTATTCTTGCCAAGGTAGGCGTAAAAGATGTCAATTCCAATCTGGCTACAGCTATTAGGACTATTGTTATTCTTATATTTGCCTGGGCGATTGTATTTTTTCAGCAGACTCATAAACAACTTCCAAATATAAATAAAACATCCCTTGCTTTTTTGCTGGCATCCGGTCTAACTACAGCTGCATCCTGGATATTTTACTTTAGAGCGTTGCAGCTTGGTGATGCATCAAAGGTTGCCCCTGTGGATAAAATGAGTTTAATATTTACCATACTATTAGCATTAGTATTTCTTCATGAAAAATTAACTCTTAGTGTATTTATCGGTGCCGTACTCATGACCGCAGGAGTTTTAGTTATTACGATTATTAAATAAATTTTTCTTCTTTTTTACTCCAACCCTGGTTTGACCTATAACAATTTTAACAGTATAATAACAAAGTCGCCTGCCAGCCTTTTTTATGGCCTTAGAAACCTTATTTGCGTCTCTTTTAGCGGCTTCCCTGGCGGTAAATCCCGTAACCAGCGATAGCCCGGAGCTTGCCCCGCAGGACAATTCCATATACTACGATCAAAGATTCATATACAAAAATGAGTCTACTATTGTATTGAATGTGCCATATGTTCATCAGATTGATGACTTACCGGAAGATAAAAAGGATTTAATCAGAAATACGGCTTGTGGTCCGTCTGCTTTGGCAATGGTTTTAAACTATGTCGGACATGATTACAGTCTGTGGGACGTTATATCCACCGTACCTGATTCAGTATATGTAAAAGGAAAAATGTATTATGCCCTGCAGGAAGGTCCGAAATATTTTGGTGAAGAAGCTACAGAGTTTGAATATTCTCAGGCAGCATTATTTGATAAGTTAAGTCAGGGACTTCCCGTAGTATTAAACGTGCAGAATTATGATGGAATAACCGGTCATGCTCTGGTTGTAGTTGGTATGAGAAACTTTGATGGTGAAAATGCTGATTCTTTGATTGTGCATGATCCGTTCAGAGAAGGTTACCGGGAATTTAAATATTTAAACCCAATGGTATTAGAACAGCCCGAGGGTTATGATAACTATATCGGTCATCGTGACCCCTTCTATGTCGCAAAGAAAGAAGTCTTGGCATCCGGACACGTTGATTAAAGTTGTTCCTCGTCTTTAATATGAGGAAACTTCAGAATTAAGATTAATTTTTCATTTTTTGTCTGTTTGCTATTCTGTTTTTCCTGCTTCTTATGTGATTTAGACCTTACCTCCCGTAATCTTTTCAACAGCAATTTTAGTAGCCTGATTAGTTATATCAAGCACTAAAACTAAATACTTTTTACCCTTCATTCCGAACACGGCATACGATCCGTTTTCGTCCGTCAGGCTCATACTATTTGGAATATGGGTATCTGCGGGTTGATTTTGTAACAATATTTCTTTTAAGGAGATTGGTTCCCATTCCATTAATGATAATTTAATAGACGTGTTTTATCCTGCGATTAAGGTAGTGTAAATGTCGTGTAATATAAAATCCTGATTTAATAAGATATTTACTTTTTTTCGAAAAATCATATTGAATTCGGGTATTATTTGGTAGTATAGTAATTACATGGCTATAGAAAATATTCCTCTTCCTGAATTACTCAGACCAAAAACCCTTGATGAGTTTTTAGGACAGGAGCATTTAGTCGGACCGCAGGGTCCGATAAGAAAACTGCTAGAAAACAGAACTATCAACTCAATGATTTTTTGGGGTTCTCCCGGTGTAGGAAAGACAACTCTGGCAAGAATTATCGCTTCTGAATTAAAAGCAAACTTTATAGAGATATCCCCGACCGTTTCTGGTGTGAAAGACATTAAAATGGCGGTTGATAATGCAAAAAAGGAATTCTTCGGAGAAAAAACTCTGACTGTACTCTTTGTAGATGAAATCCACAGATTTAATAAAGCACAGCAGGATTATCTGCTTCCTCACGTGGAAAACGGTACGCTTATTCTTATAGGTGCAACTACCGAAAACCCATCCTTTGAAGTTGTGGCACCTCTTCTTTCCAGAACCAGGGTATATAAATTTACACCTGTTAGTGCTAAGGATATGGAGTTGATGCTTCATAAAGCAATGGACTTTCTCAAAAACAAAGGAGTTGTTCTTAATATTTCTTACGAAATAAAGGAGTTTTTAATTCAGCTATCAAACGGTGATGTGAGAAATCTTTTAAACTCCCTGGATACTTTAACCCGGGCTGGACTATCATCTAAACATTCGGATGAAATCAAACTTGAACAAGTTAAAAATATCCTACAACAAAATCCAAATCGATATGATAAAAAAGGTGATGAACACTACGACACCATAAGCGCATATATTAAAAGTATGCGTGCTTCCCAACCTGATGCTGCACTGTATTATCTGGCACGAATGGTGGATGCGGGTGAAGATCCGAAATTTATAGCCAGAAGGATGGTGGTATTTGCTTCCGAAGATGTAGGTATTGCAGATCCTACGGCTCTTCAGGTTGCTATCAGTGTTTTTAAAACCTGTGAAGTGATCGGATATCCAGAATGTCAGTTTAATCTGGCACACGGTACTGTATATATGTGCAAAGCTCCAAAGAACCGTTCATCATATGATGCCTATTTTTCAGCTTTAGAAGATGTAAAAAAATTCGGTAATCTTCCGATCCCGTTAGATATAAGAAATGCTCCGACAAAACTAATGAAGGAATTTGGATACGGTAAGGGATATCAGGCATATCCAGATAAAGATGTATCTTATCTTCCGGATAAATTAAAAGGTAAGAAGTACTTACGCTGATTCCTTTTTAAAATACTTTCTTAGGATTTTCAGATTTTTGGTATTTGATCTGAAAAATATATCACCGATATCCCCTAATACCGGTACGCTTCCGATGGCAAAATCAAATATAATATTCAAAAACATTCTGTACAAATCTTTCTGGGGAAGTTCCATTCTTATTCCTATACTGAATATATACAGTGAAAGAATCAAGGCAATAAGATCTCCGATACCCGGAACCAGACCAAGAATAGGATCCAAACCAAAACTTACTCCTCCTATCTTGAACTGATTTTCCAATAAATCCGTCAGGAACTCCGCACGTCTGTATTCTTCCTGAAAGTCGCGAACTGGTGGTAATTTGTTAATTCTGTTCATATCCTCACCTTACTAAAATATTGAAGTAATATCAAACAATATTGATATAAGTTAACCTACCTTTAACTTATCTCTAATTTCCATATCAAACTATAAACATATTCTTCCAAGTAATTGTAATAAGATTGCTTTCCTAAAAAAGAAGCACATCAATATTTATATTGATTATAAATTTCATGGAGAACAATTAAATGATTAATACCCTTTCGAATAAAAAGGTAATACTAATAATGAGCTTTTTGTCCCTGCTTTTAATCTCTTTTGGTGTTTTTATCATTCTCAGGGATAAATATCTTGCGGACAAAATCGGTTCCACCGTAAAACAGATGCCTGATACGATTCAGGAGAACCTGGATAAAAGCGTTTTTACCGAGCGATACCCTTATGCTACTTTGGAAAATACCTGGATAGCATATAAAGAAAATGACATACAAAATGACGGAAGAACTGTAGATAAGTCTGCAAATTTGCTTACCACATCCGAAGGGCAGTCGTATTCATTATTAAGAGCAGTATGGGTTGATGATAAAGCAACATTTGACGAAGTATTAACCTGGACTAAAAATAATTTGCAAAAAAGACCCAATGATAATCTATTATCCTGGAAATGGGGTCAGAGAAGTGATGGCTCCTGGGGTGTCCTGGAAGAAGATGGCGGTTTAAACACGGCCAGTGATGCTGATTTGGATATTGCACTGGCATTAATCTTAGCCAGTGAGAGATGGAATGATGACTACTATATGAGTGAAGCACGAAAAATTCTCACGGATGTTTGGATGGTGGAGGTGATAGAGATCCAGGGTAGACCTTATCTGACTGCCGGGAATTGGGCTAAGCTTGAAGAGAACCCTGCCATTAATCCCTCATATTTTAATCTTGCAGGCTACCCTCTTTTTGCTGGAGTTGACCCTGTTCATGACTGGATGGCATTAAAAGATACATCTTATGAAATATTAAACTCATCCACAGATATGTTACCTCCTGATTGGATACGCATTAACAGGAATACCGGTGAGCTTATTCCTGATGCGGAAGTAAATGGAAACAGTGAAAAATTTTCCGATGATGCAGTTAGAATTCCTTGGAGAGTAGGTCTGGATTGGGAATGGCATAAAGATCCAAGGGCCGAGCAGTATATGAAGAAACTGGATGCCATTAATGAACTATGGAGTCAGCACCGAGCAATCTTTCGTGAATACAAAACAGACGGAACTCCCTTATCAAATAATGAAACACTGAGTACATATGGTGCGGTACTCCCCTATTTTGTTGTTCGTAACCCACAAGCAGCTTCAGAAATTTTCAGAAATAAACTGGCTAAAAACTACAATGTGGATCAGCTGGATTTTTCCGGTGATGCAAATTATTACTCAAAAAACTGGGCTTGGTTTGGTATGGCATTTTATCAGGACTTTTTAAAAAATTACTATGAGGAGGATACTAATTGATGACAAACACAGAGCCGATCAAATTAAACAATAGAGGAAAGATCGGAACATTTACCCTGTCCGTAATCAGCATATTCACAATCGGATATTTTACATGGTGGCTGAACCTTAATCATGCAGGGCATCCGGTATTATATGCCCTGCTTTTTGTTGGTGAAGTATTTCACGTCTGGCAGGCTCTCGGATATATTTTTACCGTCTGGTCCCAAAAGGAAGTGGTTTCACCAAAGATTACAAAGTATTACCCCGTTGATATATTTATAACGGTGTGTGGAGAACCTGCTGAGATAGTTGAAAAGACAATTCAGGGAGCATTATCCATCGATTATCCGAATTTTAAAGTATATATATTAAATGACGGAAAAGGAGCGGGTAAACATAACTGGAGAGAAATTGATGAATTGGCATTAAGATACGGAGTTATCCCGATCACAAGAGAGCGAAATGGAGGTTTTAAAGCCGGTAATCTGAATAATGCCCTCCGACAAACAAAAGGAGAATTTTTTGCTGTATTTGATGCCGATCAGATACCCGAGAAGAATTTCCTCACAAAGACCATCGGATTTTTTAAAGATCCACTGATGGCATTGGTACAGACTCCTCAGTATTATGCTAATAAAGATGAGAATTCTCTTACCAAAGCTGCCTGGGAACAGCAAGAGCTATTTTTCGGACCGATTTGTGTGGGGAAAAACAGATACAATGCTACATTATGGTGTGGTACAAATGCGGTAGTGAGAAAAAATGCCATCTATTCCATAGGCGGTGTGCCGGAACATAATATTGCCGAAGATTTTTTGGCCAGTCTTTTTCTTCATGAAAAAGGTTGGAAGAGCATCTATGTTCCAGAAATACTTGCCAAGGGTCTGGCTCCACACAATCTGAGTGACTATGTTAATCAGCAGTTTAGATGGGCTAGAGGTTCTTTGGAAGTGATATTTAAATACAATCCCCTTTTTCGAAAAGGCTTATCATGGGCTCAGAAAATACAGTATCTCTATTCATCCGGTTATTATCTTAACGGATTGATTGTCATTATTGATGCAGTAATTCCTCTTGCGGCATTGACATTTAATGTGCTTCCTGTGAATGCTTCCACCAGTGATTTTATGATTTACTTTTTCCCGTTTATTTTCTCAACAATTTATCTTCTGATGATGTCTACCAGAAATCAGATTACATTTAATGCTATACAGCTGTCTATGAGTTCATTCTTTGTTTTTTTTATTGCCACTTTGTCTACGGCTTTTGGAATAAAAGCAGCATTTAAAGTCACTAATAAATCCAAAGAAACCGGTAATTTCTTAAATCTGGTAATTCCCCATGCTTTATATACGATAGCGGCCATAATTTCAATTGTGGTAGCGGTGATTAGGGATGGAATAGTACCATCAGTAGTAACAAATGCGGCGTGGGCAGTTTTTAATATCACATTCTTTTCGGCGTTTTTTAAAGTGGCATATCCCTGGGATGAATTATGGAGTAGGGTAACATCTCTGTTTCATTCCGAAAAAGAGGATGTGGTATCTCCTAGTACAAAGCTGGCATATACATTTGTCGAAGCAGCAAGGGATCCAGAATTTGATTTTGAGGAATAATATATGCACACAACAAAACTGACCACTATCAATAAATACTCCTCATATTTTTTCAATGCCGTAGTATTATCTGCTATTGCAATAGGCGCCGCTCTTCGTTTATACGGGTTGGGACAAGAAAGTATGAGACTTGATGAAGCACAGAGTGTGTGGCAGGCTTCTCATTCCATTAATTTTATTAAAAGTTATATGGTTCAGAATATTCATCTTCCTTTGCACAATGTTTTATTACACTGGTGGATGAAGTTTGTAGGGACGGAGGAAGTATCAGTTAGATTGATGTCAGCCATACCTGGCATATTATCCCTACCTGCATTATATCTTTTAGCTTGGGAAATATTTCAGGATAAAAAGAAGGCATTAATTACTCTTCTGATAGCCGCTATTTCACCTTTCTGGATCTGGTACAGCAGGGAAATCCGAATGTATACCTTACTGACATTGGTCAGTTCTTTGTCTTATTACTTTTATCTTAGGATTCTAAAAGAAAACAGACCTGTTCTTTTTACTTTCTTTATTGCTGTTAATGTTCTTGGCATCTATACACACTACTTTTTTAATTTTGTTTTATTGATTCAGGCTTTATTTTTTATAATCGCAAAAAGACAGATGTGGTTTAGGAAGGTTAAATATAACGCAAAAGAGCTTTTTATAAGGTTTACTTTATCCGCTGCTGTTGTATATTTAGTGTTTCTACCTTGGGTATTGTATTTCATTGTAAACCATGCACAGGGAGGTAGTTTTGCACCGGAATTGGAAAAACCCAGCAGTTTTAACGTCGTTCTCAGCTTTTTTGAATTTGCTTTGGGATATCAGCCGGAAAATCTAACTGCGGCGATTATTGCCTTATGGCCTTTGAGTGTTTTGATCGGATTTATATTTCTGACAAAAAGAAAAAACCCACTAACACCTGGTGTCTATCTGGCATTTTTCGGAACTGTTGTACCGGTGGTACTTGTATACCTGATAAGTATTTTTATCAGTCCGATCTATCTTACTCGATATCTGATACATACTACTCCTCTTTTTATGGTGGCAGTTGCTTGGTTATTAACTGAAATGCAAGGCTCAATACGACAGCTATCAATGGGTGTGTTTTTCGTAATAATAATGCTTGCTTTGTATAACCAGAAAAAAAATCCCGAAAATCCAGCTCGGGAGAACTATCGGGATGCTGTTGCCTATGTTAATAGTGTGGCTACGGATCGGGATGTCATTGTCGTCAGTCCTCCGTATACTCTGTATCCGGTTTACTACTATTATGATCTTCCAAATAAAGTTGTATCCATGCCTATTTGGGATAAAAGAGAGTTAAGTCTTCCTCCACTTACTCCTCAGAATCTGGAAACGGATTCAACATTAATTCAGGAGGGACACAGAAGAATATTTTTAATCACTACTTTAAATCTGGCCGGGGGGTATGATGTGGAAAGATATCTGGATCTTAACTACACCCGTCTTGATAAAAAACAATTTTCCAAATTTGTCTGGGTAGAAACATATCAGGCTGAATATCCGGATTTGGCGGAAGAAACTAATACATCTGGAACAGAAGAGATTGTGTCTCAAATTAACGCGGAGTAGGAATATATGGATTTACATGACAAAATAAACGCGAGAAATAAAGAGATAATTCTTATTATTACCGCCCTGATAATATCTTTTCTGGCTCATGCTGTTAATATGTTCGGTTATCCGTATTATGAAAGTGACGAGGGAACATATATTTCTCAGGCATGGTCAATCTTAAAGTTAAACCAGCTTGCGCCATATGAATATTGGTATGACCATCCTCCTTTTGGATGGCTTCTGATTGCATTATGGATGCTATTAACGGGTGGGATGTATGTTTTCGGATTATCAGTAAATTCCGGAAGGGTCTTAATGCTGGTGATGCATTTGTTTTCCTCCTTGCTTTTATATCTGATTACAAAAAAATTTACAAGATCGGCTTTTACTGGAACAGTCTCCGTATTGATATTTTCAGTTTCTCCTTTGGCTGTCTTTTTTCATCGCAGAGTACTTCTGGATAATATTGCCGTATTCTGGCTCCTTTTATCTATTACGATAATTTTATACAGAAGATCTAATTTTGCTGTTTTATTAAGTGCAGCATCTTATGGTTTTTCTTTTCTTACTAAAGAATCTATGCTAGTTTTTTCACCTGTGATGCTTTATCTGGTTTATGTAATATTTACTAGTAAAAAAAGAAAAACTGTACTGTGGTTTGTTATAGCGTCATTAATCATTCTAACCTATCCCCTGTTTGCGCTTTTTAGAGGACAGTTGTTTCCTAATGACACTGGAATAAGTCTGTGGCAGTCAGTTATGACTCAGGTAACCAGAAGGAATGCTGAGATAGCGGGAACTCAAATCAGTGCATTTTGGTTTACTTTCTCTGAATGGATTAAGGAGGATCCCGTACTCATTTATCTGGGGATTGGATCTATATTTTTAAATATTATGCTGGGACTTAAAAGCCTATACGCAAGAATTATCGCATTGTTTAGCGTGGTCTTTGTCACATTTTTGTATTTCAATAGTTTAGTATTGGAGTTTTATATTGTTCCTATTCTACCCTTTTTTGCATTAAATATTTCCTACTTTATGGAACGGTTGAAAAATGTATTTTACAACCGCGTACCTGCGAAACTAAGAAAAATTTCATATCTACCGTATTTTGGGATTGTTGTATCACTTTTAGTGATGTTTTTTAGGTATTCAAACAGTTCAAAGGATTTCTATAACATATACAGAACCGATCAGACTACCGGTCAGAGACAGGCAATTTCGTGGATGGTCAAAAATATTCCACCGGGTTCCAAAACGATATCGGACAGTTATGCATATGTGGATCTAAATGACGGGAATAAAAACAGAAGATTTGACTACTATTGGAAAGTTGATTTTGATCCTGATATCAAAGAGACGATTTACGGTAATTCCTGGAATAATGTTGATTATATTGCAATGACTCCTCAGATGGAGCGCGATCTGGAAAACAATTCCGGATTTGCACTCACCTCGACCGCTCTAAAAAATTCCAAAGAAATCCAACGTTTCTTTTCAAACGGATGGGGTGTGAGAATATTCAAGGTTAATCAGTAATTAATAAAGTAATTAATTTCTGATTTATTCTTAAGTTCTGCCAGCCAGTTGTTATATTCCTGAGCAAACTTTTCTTGCTGAATCTGTTCTTTTACCTGTTGTCTGACGATTTCATCCCCTATAGCATTTTCCGGCATATATTTTTCGTTAGCTGTAATAAACTCATTAATTTCATTTTCTTCCACTGAGATATTGCCCAAAAGCATTTTTTCCAGCTGCTTTTGGAGAACTATCTGATCTATCATATCGTTTCTGGTCATTTTTCTCAGCTGTAACACTTCATCTATAGTTTGATTCTGAGATTTGAGAAGTTCTTCAACTTTTGATATTTCAGCATTTATTTCATCCTGAGTCACAACTATATTCTGTCTTTTAGCTTCCTGCCTGATCAATGCCATTGATACCAGTCCGTCCAGTGCCTTTCCACCGCTTGCTCTCTCTAAATCTCTGATGACTGAAAATCTGGTGATAGGCTCACCATTGACAGTTGCAGCAATTAAATAATTTTTGGCAAGATAAGCAAAACTTCCGGTAACAGCTATCAGTAAAACTATTAAAAATATTTTTCTTGGCATTTTGACAGAAGGAAGTTTAATTCTTCTTTTTTCCGAATTATTTTCCAATGTCTTCTCGTTGCTAACTTCATTTATTGTATTTTCTTTTTCATTAATCATGGGAAAAGTATATCACACCATTAAATATTTTATTCAAAGAAAAAAATAAACTTAATAACAATGTGATATTTTTTTAACATTAGAATAACTATCTGTTTATACATTCCAACCAGAATTTAATTATGGCTGAAGAACGATATTTCTCTAACAGAAGTGAAGCCGGTAAGCAATTAGCTTTATATTTATCCAGGTTTAAAGAAGAATCAGTACATGTATTCGCCCTTCCCAAAGGAGGTGTACCCGTTGCCTATGAAGTAGCTGAAGTACTTCATTGTCCGTTGGATGTATTTATTGCCAGAAAAATCGGATCACCGTTTGATCCTGAATTCGGGATAGGAGCTGTAGCGGAGGGTGATGTTCTTATTTTAAATAATGAAGTGATTGAACAGCTGAATATCGATCAGGATGCTATTGATATAGTTGTATCAAATCAGCTTAAGGAAATAGAAAGGCAGATTAATTTGTATAGAAAAGGAAAAACTCTGCCGGATATTAAGGGAAAGACGGTGATTTTGATTGATGACGGGGTGGCAACCGGTTTGACGGCTCAAGCTGCATTAACCTCCCTGGATAATATGGAACCAGAAAAGCTAATATTTGCATCTCCTGTTTGTTCCTATTATTCTTCTGAAGGATTAAGTGAGTTTGCCGATGAACTATACTTTGTATTAAAACCTTTCGATTTAACGGCTGTTGGGGTCTATTATGAGAATTTTGATCAGGTAACTGATGATGAAGTGATAAAATTGCTAAAACTCGCACAAATTACCTAGTTTGTGGTATATTAATGCCTGTATTATGGGTAGATATACTGGACCTAAAGATAAATTATCCAGACGGGAAGGCAAGGAGCTTTTCGGAAGAACCAGAGCATCCTTGCTAAGGCGTTTGAGACAGGCTCCCGGTCAGCACGGAACATCAAGAAGCCGTGCATCTGTTTATGGTCGTCAATTAAGGGAAAAACAGAAAGTTAAAAGAATTTACGGGCTTAGGGAAAAACAGTTTAAAAATCTGTATGAGAAAGCTTTAAAGGCAAAAGATGTACCTACAGGAACGGCATTGCTTCAGACACTGGAAATGAGGTTGGATAATGTGGTTTATCGCTTAGGACTTGCTCGAACCAGACCGCAGGCCAGACAGTTTGTGACTCAGGGTAGAGTTTTAGTTGACGGAAAGAAAGTGGATATTCCTTCATATGAAGTAAAAGAAGGTCAGAAAGTTTCCCTACAACCGGAAGCATTCCAATCCCCTTTTATTCAGTCAATACTTGCCAGAGAGATTGTTCTTCCCGCATGGCTTCAAGTCAAGGAAGGTATCGGCTCAGTACTGCGAAAACCCGAACGTGAAGAAATGGATCAAGATATTGATGAAAATATGATTGTTGCTTTTTACTCCAGATAATTAGCTCAGTGTTGCACTTACGTCTGCCGCAGACTCGAACTCCTCATCATCGGGAAGATTCTGTTCAAGATAATCTATAACATCAGGTGGTGCACCGTTCTCTTTTGCTGTATCAATAAGAGTCTGTTTATCGCAGGGATATGCTACTCCGCTTAAATATTTCTGAACCTGGACGGGGTTAATTTCATCCATAGAAATTTCTCCAATTAAATAGACTGTTGTATGGGAAAAAGTTTAAATATGAATAGTTATGGTGAATTGAATTTGAAGTAAAAGGCTCGTAAATATATGTATAACGGATTTATATATCAGCTCGACAAAAGCAACTTTTTGTCCTGACTGCGGAAATAAGTTAGAATAAATTATCTATGAAAAGATATCTGCCATTAATTATCGTTTCAGTTATTGTATTCGGGTTAGCTTATATCATCTATACTTTCAATCAACCAAAAAATAACACACCAATTCAAGTTCCCGTTGATGATATAAAAAACACTGTAATATTCCCTGTACAGGGAGATATATTGGTGAAAGGATTTCCGTATCATTTGGAATGGGAAATAATTGATGCACCTAAGGAGTCTATAGCAATATTTTTGATAGATGCTTCTTTAGAGCAACAAGGTGAATCCGTCAGTATATCCGATCGTGTATATGATATTCCTAATATTGGAACTTATGACTATTCAATTCCGACAAATCTTCCTGAGGGAACATACAAGCTGCGTATTGGTAAAATGGATAGTGGATACTTTAGAGTATTATCATTAAGAGATGCCATTTCGGATTGTATGCCGAAAAGTGATATTAAAAGCAAGACACAATGCGATGAGCTGATCAGTATGATTGATGATTATGAGAAATGTACCCAAGCCGGTTTTCCTGTTATAGAATCGTATCCTCAACAGTGCAGAACTCCCGACGGTAGAACATTCACACAGGACATAACTGCAGATAACTAGCTCTACATCGCACCCATCTGTGTGCTGAGTTTTGCGAATTCAATAAACAGAAGTGTGAATATTACGGCAATAATTATCGGAGTCATTATTGATAGATAATTTCTCTTTCCGGGCTGATAGGCCTTTAGAGTTAGTGAATTTGAAACCACGGATATTGAACTTAAAGCCATGGCAAGTCCTGCAAGTTCAGGTTTTAATACCAGACCAAAATCCGAAAAGACTCTGGCGGCAATCGGAATACCGATAATATTATAGAAAAGAGCAAAGAACATATTCTGTCTAATTTTTCCTACTGTTGCTTTTGATAAATCTATAGCTGTTGAGACATCTCTTAAATCATTTTTGATAATGACAATACCTCCGGTTTCCATCGCTACATCAGTCCCCGAACCCATGGCAATACCAAGATCTGCTTGTGCCAGTGCTGGAGCGTCATTGATACCATCACCCACCATTGCCACTTTATATCCCTTTTTCTGGAGCATCTTTACTTCGTTGGCTTTCTCTTCAGGTAGAACTTCAGCCAAGACATGATCTATCCCTGCCTGTTTGGCTATAGCATCTGCCGTCTTTTTATTGTCACCCGTGATCATATAGACTTTGATACCTAGTTTTTTTAGGTTTTTTATTGCTTCGTATGATGTATCCTTGATAGTATCCGCTACTGCTACCGCACCAAGTAAGGTATCTACGGTAGACAGAATCATAGCTGTTTTCCCCTGTTCCTCAAGTTTTGATAGAGGTTCATTAATATCCTGAAGCGATAGCTTAAGCTCTTCAGATATTAATTTTCTATTTCCCAAATAATATTTCGTATCTCTGATATTTCCTGAAACCCCGTGACCTGGTATTACTTTAAAGGACTCCGTTGCAGGCAGATTTATAGATTTTGTTTTTGCATGTGAGTAAATAGCTTCCGCGAGAGGGTGTTCGGAATGTTTTTCCAGACCTGCTGCAATACTTAGAATTTCATCTTTTGTGTAATCGGTGAATGAAATGACATCAGTAACTTCAGGTTTACCTTTAGTAATGGTGCCGGTTTTATCAAAAATAATTGTGTTTATTTTTAAAGCACTTTCCAATGGTTCCCCTCCTTTAATGAGGATACCGTTTTCTGCTCCCTTGCCGGTTCCCACCATCAGAGACGTCGGGGTGGCAAGACCCAAAGCACATGGACAGGCAATAACAATTACTGAGGTGAAAGCCATTAATGAGTATGATAAGGATGAATTAAAAATGAAGAACCATGCGATAAATGTTAAAGCTGCAATAAATAAAACGCTAGGTACAAATACTGCGGATATTTTATCGGCAAACTCCTGGATAGGTGCTTTTGAACCCTGAGCTTCTTCTACCAGTCTTATAATCTGTGCCAGAGTTGTTTCCTGACCGATTCGGACAGCTTGGTATTCAAAACTTCCCGTTTTATTAATGGTACCTCCGATTACCTGATCACCTTCAAATTTTTCTACAGGAAGACTTTCACCTGTGATCATAGATTCATCTACGCCTGAGCTACCTTTGATAATTATTCCATCTACCGGGATTTTTTCACCCGGACGAACCACTATGTTATCCCCTTTTACTACCTGATCAATCGGGATATCCATTGTTTCTTCTCCCCTGATCACTCTGGCTGTTTTTGCATGAAGCCCCATCAATTTTTTGATTGCATCCGAGGTTCTGCCTTTTGCTTTAGATTCCAGCCACTTTCCTAGAAGAACGAAAGTAATTAAAAAAGCAGATGTTTCAAAATATATTTCAGTTACTTTTTCGCCTTTTATACCTGCTATGGAACCGGTATTTATATAGTGAATAATTAAATTTGCCAGGCTGTAAAAATAGGCTACTGATGTGCCGATGGCTATCAGACTATCCATATTAAACGTCTTCATCTTCAGAGCGGACCACATTCCTTTATAAAATCCTTTGCCGATTATAAACTGGACGGGAGTAGCAAGAATAAAGGAAATGAATGCAGCATAAGGAAGGATCTCATTCCGCCCCCAAAGACCGGTGAAGAAATCGTAAAGCATGAAATATAGCATCGGTAAACTTAAGAGTAGTCCAAATAAAAATTTACTTAAGTACCCTGCTTCCTGTTTCTTCTTGTTTTGTGTGGTGGTGTCAGTAGTGCCGCCGATTACTGCTTCTTTAGCTTTATATCCGGCGCTTTCTACGGCATTAATCAAATCCTTTACATCTACTGTTTCTTCTACTACTACTCCTGCTTTTTCGGAAGAGAAATTAACATTGGCAGACTGAACACCACCAACTTTATTCAGTGATTTTTCAATTAAATTTGCACAGGATGCACAGTGCATACCTTCAATATTAAGATTAACTTTCTTAGACATCTTATTTTTTATTGGACTGTAAGTGTTCCTCTGGGAACACCCATCGCACAGGTAATTTGATACTTTCCTTTTTTAGTAGGAGTAAATTCCATTACAACCGTTTTTCCTTTTCGGAATACTTCATATTTATTTACCAGACCGGGAAGGGCAAGGCTTCCCATGCATCCGTATCCATCATCTTTTGCTTCCACTTCCATACGTACCGGTTTTCCTACCTCGACTGTAAAGGACGCCGGACGCATATCATCTCTTGCGGTATATACTGCTTTAAGAATTTGAACAACACCTTGATTTTCCGATGCACCGTTAGGATAATTATTGCTGTTAGGCTTTGCACTGGTGCATAAACTTGTTCCGTATTTCTCTTCATAAGCTTTTGCAACTTCAGGGTCCATATCTGTACTGCAGTTTGTACTTGTACCTTCTGCGGAGGCGATAGAATTACTTAAATTTACTCCGGTAAGATTAAGTCCGTTTTGAATATTGTAAAAAGAAAACATTATCACTAAAAGACCTACAAACTTAAACAGTGGTTTGGTAAATGAACCTTTTGACCAGGAAGTCAATCCTCCGATTCCGAGAAGCCCCGGTGTCGTACCTAAAGCAAAGACTGACATTGTAATAGCTCCTGTAACTAAACTTCCGCTGGACATGGCAAACAACTGCATGACCTGTGTAAAGCCGCAAGGCAGAAAGAAGGTTAACCCGCCTGCTATCAATGCCCCGCTATGCGAATACTCATTATTTCCTTTTTTGCTTATACCCAGTACATTATTTATACTCTTAGGTAATGTAAAACGGATTTTAGATAATATGGGGAATAAACCGATAGTCTGTATTCCCATCAATAGCATAACAGCTCCTACAAAGACGGTAAGGTAACCCAGCGTAGTTGTGGAAAATTGCAAGGCAGATCCAACAAACCCTAATATCCCCCCGAATAACGCAAAGAATAATACTCTTCCTAAATTAAAGTATATGTGGGGTATAAATTTTTCAGCAGGTTTTAAGTTTTTATGTTTTTCAGAAAATCTGGCGGAGACAGCAAGGACAATTCCCCCCACTAATGCCATACAAGTGGATAATCCTGCGGTCAGACCTACTAAAAATACTACCGGGATTTTTGAATAATCACTGGATTTTGTAAATGAATAGTCTGCTACACCGGAAGAACGAAATATCAGAAAGAGGAACAGGAGAATGCCTGCTGAATAAAGCAGATGTTTATAATCAATAATATCAGTAGAAATCCATTTTACTTCATTTTTTCCGACTGAATAACCGGCAGCGGATACTGCATCATTTATATCCCCGTCACTGATCTCTTTTGCTGAAAATATTTCTGCAGTCCCCTTCTTTTCACTGATGATTACATTTTTAATTCCCGAAATTTTTTTTAGTTCGTCTTCAATTACAATTTCACATGAACGACAGTGCATGCCTTTTATGGGTATTGTTTTCCTTATGTTATTGGTCATATTGTTATGATAGATAACAGATATTAGAAAGTTATTAACGGGCAAGATTGAAAATTACTCTGAAAGTACTACCTTTTCGTTTTTCACTATGTACTTCAATTTTACCTTTATGTGCTTTGATAATGGAATATGCAATAGCCAGGCCTAATCCATAACCGGTAATTTTTTCGCCTGAATCACTTCTATAAAAACGCGAGAATAAATTTGGAAGATCCTTTTTTTCAATGCCCATGCCGTTATCCGTGATTTCAAAAATTGCATGTTTTTCAGTATTTTTTAAATTTATTTTAATTAACCCGCTACCGTCATTGCCGGTGAATTTTACTGCGTTGGATGCCAGATTATAAAAAACCTGAAGGAGTTTATCCCTTCTTCCAAGTGTTTTAATGCCTTTATTAATATGGCATTCGACTTTAATATTTCTGCTTCCTGCCATATAAGTAATTGTTTCTGCAATTTCTTCAGTCAGTTTTGACAGATTAACTTTTTCAAACTGTTTTTCAACGTCTTCCGATTGAGCCCAGGCATAGTCAATCAGACTTCCCAGCCTATTAGTAAGTCTGTCGGTCTGTTGGATGGTTTGGGACAAAGCTTGTATATATTCATCCGCGTTGCGTTCTTTGGAAAGAGCTACTTCTGCACCTGTTTTAATAACTGAGAGAGGGGTTTTTACTTCATGGGCAACATCTGCAATGAATTGCCTTTCCCTGATAAAAGAGGTGTGTATTCGTTTTAATAGCTCATTAAAACTTTTAATCAGAATTGCGGATTCTGATGAACGGGTATCCATCATAATACCATCATTCATATTTTCTGTACTGATGTCTTTCATTCTTGTAGACAATCTGATGATCGGATTTAGAGCACCACCTGCCATAAGATATCCGGCTAATATGGAAGGTATTATTAGGAGCAGTGTTATTAACATAAGGTTGTTTTTTAGCTGATTGAGAGCGTTTACATAGTTGTCTACCGGATGACCCATAATCAACACGCTGCTAATAACTCCCCCATCAATCAGCGGATATGCAATAATTCTTAGTTCGTCATTTCCCAGTTTATAATTCCTATACTGTGGTTCTTGTTTATCAAAGACCATAGTAACGATGTCCACAAAATCTCCAGCATCCTGTTTTGTGGCAGTCATAAGCAACATATTAGGGAACTGTTGATGATTAGGATTTTCCGCTATTTCCATGGCATGGGTAAGAAGTGAGCGATCAGTTTCTGATATCAGGTATTTTTTTGTTGATGAATAAAAACTTGTAAATAAAACCGCCGACAGGATAAATATGACTAATGAATACCAGAGAGTTATTTGTGTTTTGATACTGATTTTGTTCATATGTTTAGGAAGGATCTTTCATAGAAAAACCGACACCGAATACTGTATGAATTAGTTTATTTGATTTGTCGATCTCTATCTTTTTTCTTAAAGATGCAATGATCACATCAATAATGTTACTCATTCCCTCATAACTGTAATCCCATACATGTTCCAGAATCATGGATCTGGTTACAACCTTATTTTTATTTCTTAAAAGGTATTCTAATACTGCAAATTCTTTTGGAGTAAGATCTATAACTTTATCTCCTGCTAAAACTTCATGCTTTTGGATATTCATTACTAGATTTCCAATTTTTAATACCGGAAGTTCTATGTTTTCCTTTCGTCTTAATAAGGCATTTATTCTGGCTTTCAGTTCTTCGAAGGAAAACGGTTTGGTTAAGTAATCATCAGCTCCTGTATTTAGACCCAATACTTTATCTTCTGTTTGTGATCTTGCTGTCAGCATTAATATCGGGGTGCGGTTGCCCTGTGACCTGATTTCTTTACAGATAGTCAGACCGTCAATTTTAGGAAGAGATAAATCAAGAATAATCAGGTCATACGGTTCATGCTGGGCATAGTATAACCCCTCTTCTCCATCATAAGCAGTGTCTATGGCATATCCCTGCTCACTAAGGCCTTTTTTTAAGGTACTTACTAAATTTAGTTCATCTTCAATCATTAATATTCTCATAGTATTTGCAGCCATCTATATATATCTCATAAAATCACCAAAATGTGAAGTGGTATTGTAGAATGATCGGATAATTTCAGGTATACTGATTATATGAAGCTGATTTTAAGAATCATTGCATCAACAATTGCGGTTTTTGTAACAGCAAATATTATTCCAGGTGTAAATGTGGAGGATCTAGTTACTGCCCTCATAGTAGCTATTGTTTTAGGTCTTCTGAATACTTTTCTGAAACCGATTCTGGTGATATTAACTCTTCCTGTAACAATATTTACTCTTGGTTTTTTCTACCTGATAATAAATGCATTGATAGTACTGCTAGCTGCGCAGATTGTTCCTGGATTTACGGTAGATTCCATTATTGCCGCGTTACTGTTTAGCTTTGTCAGCGCTGTAATCAACTTTTTCTTAAATGCATTTACTAAATAAACCGGTGAAAATCGTCAGCTGGAATGTTAACGGTATACGGTCTGCCTATTTTTCAGGTCTAGGTGAATATATTAAGTCTTATCAACCCGATATCCTATGTCTGCAGG
Organism: candidate division WWE3 bacterium UBA1379; assembly: GCA_002305475.1. Lineage (GTDB taxonomy): Bacteria > Patescibacteriota > WWE3 > UBA101185 > UBA10185 > UBA1379. The sequence continues at coordinate 160,948 of DBRB01000003.1, forward strand.
AAATAAAAGCCAATGAAAACGATATTCCAGATGAAATCAGAAATCCCGCAGGGTATCGGTCATACTTTAATTCTGCAATAAAAAAAGGATATGCAGGAACTGCACTTTACTATAAGGACAATATTTCAAAATCTGTGGATATTAAAACGGATATTGGATTTGATGACTTTGATAAATCGGGAAGGATAATTCGAGTGGATTTTAGGGATTTTACGCTGATTAACGTATACATGCCCCACGGAGGAAGATTTAAAGAAAAGCTTGGATTTAAAATAGAGAGTTATCAGAATCTTTTTAAATATCTATCAAAAATAAATAGACAAAACGTAATTCTGGTTGGAGATTTTAATATTGCTCACAGCGAGATAGATTTAGCAAGACCAAAACAAAATATAAATAACATTATGTTTACTAGGCAAGAAAGAGATATGCTTGATGAATTGATAGGCTTAGGATATACGGATGTATTCAGGAAATATTGTTCTGTACCTGGATATTATACCTGGTGGTCGTATGCTCATGATGCAAGAATAAAAAACATTGGCTGGAGAATAGATTATATCTTTGCGTGCGGACAAATATTGAATCAGGTTAAATCAATAAATATACTAAAGAGTGTGACTGGATCGGATCACTGTCCTGTGATGTTAGAACTATCTGATGACTACGGTATTTAGAATGGTATTAAAAATATCCTGATTCAGTTCTGAATTTACGGAATTATTATCAATATACCCCCCGAATATTATAGTATTGTCCGAAGTGGCGAATATATATCTGTATTCTATAGTACCGTCCGGAAATTCCCATGGTTTCTGATTCACATACACCATGGCATTTCTTCCGTTTATATTCACATTTGATTTCCTCTCATACATATACCAGTCATCCTGTTGAGTGTTGTCACTGACGGATCTGATTTGTCCGACAGGTATTCTTGTCAGTTTTTTGTGTATTTCAGAATTGTAGTTATAGATATCGGATGACTGTTCAGGATATCCTGTGGGAATTACTGAGATATAAACAAAACTTGTTTTTATGGCTGAAGGAGTTGTTTCCATTGGTCCTGCCATGAAGCTGTTTTTTCCGTTTGTTGTGATTTCAAATTTTTCGGGAACTGAAAAACTGATGCCTAATGATTCATCCTTATAACTTTTCCATCCCTGTTTGGTTTGTATGTTAATCGGTGTGTTTGCGTCCTGGACTACTATAGTTCCTTCCATACCCATCTGTCTGTGATTACCAACGCTACAGTAAAAAGTGTATGTCCCGGGTTTTACTGCAAACTCAAACTCCGTCCCGTCTTCCATTGGTTGCCTGATATCAAGTTCATCAATCACAAAATCATGAAACCCTCCGCTATTGGTAACTCTTACTTTGACTGTGCCGGCATTGACAACAATTTGGGCAGGTCTGAAGTAAAAATTACCTGCTTCAAGTTCTATAGTTGTTACATTACTCTGTTCTTCGGATAGTGGGTCAATTGTATTTGATTGGGGAGAACTAGTGTTGTTTGTGTTATTTGATCTTAAAGAAATTGCATAAATCAGACCGGCAAATAATAATAAGGGAACTAAAATTACAATAAATTTAGTATTTTTGATCTGCATATAAACATACTATCAGACATATTTATATGTGTGAATATCATTCATACGAAATATTTACAGTAAATATACGGATATAAAAAGGAGAAATAGAATGTGTATTCAGAATTAGTCCTCTGATTCGTCAAGTTTAGTAAATACCACTAGTCGGTCAGTATAATCTTCGAAATGTTCATCAAAAGCACCGGTACAGGTAATTAAATTTAGATAAGCTTCATTTGAACTACCGAATATGGTATTGATAGGAAATCCTCTTTCGCTATAGACACTTACTTTATATACCTTAAAAGTACGGTTATTTCCTAGATTATCCGTAACTATCACCTCATCTCCTGTTCTTAACTCATGAAGTCTGCTGAATATTGCCGGTCCGGTTTTAGTATCAAGATGACCTGCAATCACAGAATTGCCATTTTCTCCCGGTAATGCCCCATATTTATACCACCCGGTATTAAAGGGATCTACCGGTACATCCATATTTCCCACCGGATCAAGACCCACATGTTCCACCAGTGTATTTACTTTTATTTTGGGTATAGATATCCGTGCAGGAGTACCCGGTTTGTTTTCTGTAATTACATCCTCAATATCAGAAAAATCTCTATCATCTCTGATAACTTCTTTTTGCTGATCTTCATTTTGACGATTAGGTGTGATTTGAGGAATATCGGAAATTTTTGTGATAACTGCCTGATCGTATATCTTTTTGGTCTGCAATGCATCTGAAACCTTTGTATAAATAAATCCGCCTAAAAGGAGATTCAGCACTAATAACAGGGGTATTAGAATGTCATTTACTCTTTTGTTTTTTAGCATATCTTTTACAGGTCTTTGATGGTTTATTTAAAAACCACCGCATTCTACTAATCAGATAGAAGCGGATCAAGCGATAATAATTATCTCAAGTTATACAAATATCATAATGTCCGGTTTAAAACATTACATTTTGGTAAAAGGAACTACCTAGGCAACGTACCTAGGTAGCTCGGTATCTAAGAAATATTATTAATATTAATCATATTCATCAAACTGTTTAATTATTTGTATAATCCGCCCATACCAGTTCTCGGAGCTCCCTCAGGTGTAGGAGATGGTGTGGGAGTCGGAGAAGGTGTTGGTGTGGCTTCCTGTGCCTGTATGATTTGATTTTCAGTCGTAGTAATTACATAACCGTCATTTGCCAGAGCAATTGCCGATCCTGTCAGGCCCATCATCAGTACTGATAATCCTAAGATTATTGATTTTTTAACCATATCTATCACCCCCTTTGATATGCTCAATAATGAAATATTGACATTATTTTTGGATTAGAATGTTTTAAGATTTGGGTAAACTTAGGTTTCTCTTTTTTATTAATTCAGCAGCCTTTTTAACTTTTCCCATGACCACCAGACTACAATAAGGGTTATTCGGATTGTTTTCATAAAAATTCATGTGATAATCTTCTGCCTGATAAAACACCATATAAGGTATAACTTGGGTTACTGCCATTATTCCGGTATTTTTTAATACTTCTATATATCTCTTGGTTTTTTGTTCCTGTTCTATAGTTGTAAATAATATTATAGAACGGTATTGTTCTCCTACATCATTACCTTGTCTGTTTAGGGTTGTCGGATCATGAATTTCAAAAAATATTTGAAGCAGATCATCAAAAGTCACTATAACGTTGTTAAATTCTATCCGTACTACTTCCGCATGATGAGTGTTTCCTTCGGATACATCCTCATACGAAGGATTATCTTTTGATCCTCCGGAATAACCGGATATTACACTGATAACTCCCGGAATTAGTTTAAAGACAGCTTCAGTGCACCAGAAACATCCCCCTCCGAAATATGCAACCTCAATATTTCCTTCATTAGATTTTGGTATAAATTTGATTGATAGTGAATTGACACAATGGCGGGTATCTTTTTCCGTCATTTTTTCCCCCTCAAATACATGTCCTAAATGACCCTTGCAGTTTGAACAAATTATTTCTGTTCTTATTCCGTCAGAGTCAGGTTTTCTTACCACGGATCCGGGAAAATGTTCATCAAAACTTGGCCATCCGCATCCGGAATTAAATTTGGCTTCAGCTGAAAACAGCGGTTGGGAACATTGTCTGCAGTAAAACACCCCATCTTTAAACATTGAATCATATTCATTCGTAAATGGATTCTCGGTTTTCTTATTTATTATCACCTGTTTTTCTTCTTTAGTAAGCGGATTTTTAATCATAAATTATTAGGATTAACCTTAATTAATTTGTCATCATTATCTCTTGCCTGTCCTCTGCCGTCTCTGTTGCTTGTAGTCAGATAAAATTGGTTGTTGGGTCCTATCTTCAGACCTCTTAATCTTCCGAATGTATTATCAAGATGAACCGTAAATTCACTGACATTGTTGTTTTGTATACGTGCTTCATAAAGAGCAGTACCACGTAACCCGGTAAAATAGATGGATCCGTTGAAATAGACGGTAGAACCGGGGGCCCATGTGTCGGATGCCCCAGAATGGATTACGGGAGGAATCATTCCTTCGCGGGTCTGATCTCCGCGTATAATCGGCCATCCGTAATTACCTCCCTTAGTAATCAGATTTAATTCGTCAAATCCTGACTGGCTGCCTGACGGACCGTGTTCCGTTTCCCAGAGATTACCATTTTCGTCCCAGGTAAGACCCTGTGGATTTCTATGCCCGTATGAATATATTGCATTATTAAAGGGATTATCTTCAGGAATACTGCCGTCATCAGCAATTCTTAGGATTTTTCCATTAAGGGATGAGAGATCTTGGGCAAGATTTTGACTACCAGCATCCCCTGTAGTGATGTATAAGTAACCATCAGGAGCGAACGCCATCTTCCCCCCATCATGATTTGATGCACCTGCGATTCCATCAAGTATCACTTCCCTATCAGTCAACCTGTTATCAGTAAGAACATATCTTTCTACTCTGTTTTCCAATCCAGTTTCAGTTCTGACGGTTAAGTATAAATATATATATCTATTGTTTTCAAAATCTGGATGCAGAACCATTCCTAATAGTCCACCCTCTCCTATATGAGCAACGCCATCAATTCTTTGAGAAGTTCTGGTTTCCTGATTAATCCTTATCACATTTCCTACTCTTTCGGTAATCAGAAGATCTCCATCAGAAAGAAACACTAATTCCCATGGGATATTCAGATTATCTGCAATTACAGTTATGGGTTCATTACTTTGTGTAGAGTCATTAGCAGGATTATTAAATACCGTATCTTGGGAAGATGATTGCAAACTATCTATATCTACAGTTTCATTTCTAATTAAATATAGGGTAATTCCAATAAGTAATGCAATAGGTAAAACTATTAATAATTTATTTCTCATATCATCATCTTATATAAAAATTGTTAAATATGTGTTGGATTATGACAGTATGAAAATGTAAAGATTTTAATGAATTATATTAATCAAAGAATTCCCAAATGAGAAAGCCGGATTATGTTCAACAATGTAGAAATTAAGTAGCACTGAAAAACCAACCCAATACATATAGGGAACCATTAAATATGTAGCGGCTTTGCTGATACCGTTAAATAATAATTCCAAAAATACGATAGTCGCAAGTAATAAAAGAATATCCAACAAAGCCAGAACCGGACTTCTGAGTACAAAAAACAGAATTGGCCAGAGGATATTTAGTACTAGTTGAACTGCAAATAAGCCAAGAACTTTTAACTGATGTTGTGGATCGGTTTTCTGCCAGACGATATAAAGGGATATACCCATCAAAAAGTACAGGAATATCCATATAGGACAAAAAACCCATTTCTGAGGAGTAAAGTATGGTTTTATAAGTGAGTCATACCAGATTGAAGATGAAGTAGATATGAATATGGCAGCAAACATGCCGATGAGTTGAGGTATCGTGACTGCGATAGTTAATTTGAGCAGTTTAGTCATACATATTTAGTGTACCACCGCAATATATTAAGTAAATATGGTAATACCTGTATTTTAACATTAAATTTCAATTTTTAAATTGTGTCTATAAATGGAGAAGTATATATATAAATGTTATGATTCATAAATGAATAATAAAAGAAAAATTATCCAAATAATTTTATTAATAATTATCGGAGGGGTAGCCATATTATTAGTCCGTATGAATACCGGAAACAGTCTTAACCTCCAGAATGTCGAACACAACGATATCCACTACCATACCGGTGTAAACATATATATTGATGGTGAATTACAGGATTACTCGAATTCTCAGTATATGTATGCCAGTCCTTGTGATTTAAACCAGAAACAGGAAACTGATCTTTCTGATCCCAGAGCAAGAGTACATTTACATAATAATATCGGGGATGTAGCTCATGTTCATGCTGAAAATATTGTATGGGGAGATTTCCTGGAATACCTGAATATTGACGGCGATGATCAGAAAATAGTTGGTTATAACAAAGATGGGGATATTGAAAATATTACTTTGGCACCTATTACACCTGACGACAGCGTGGTAATTGTTATCGGAGATGCCATGCCAAAGTCTATAACTTTCGTATCTTCCGAGAGAATTATTGAAGCGGAAAAGTCAATTGAAAACTGTGGGAAGTAATATAAGTTAATGACCCTTTGCCTTTAGTATACTTCTTACGGATTTCCATGCGGGATAATGTCGGTCAAGTAAATTATAGAATTTTTTGCTGTGATTTAGCTCTATCAGATGACAGAATTCATGGATAATCACGTAATCAATACACTTTGGGTCATATTTAATCAGATCTTTATTTATTTTAATAATACCCCGTGCAGAACACTGTCCCCATTTATTCTTCATGGAACAAATTGATATTTCAGGCACAGACAGGCTGTATTGATTAAACTCTGAAAATATAATAAAAGCTCTCTCACTGATTATTTTTCTAGCCTGGTTATAATACCAGTTATATAATAGATGTCTGACCAAAAGCTCATTGTCCGTATTGATACAACTAACAATCAGATTACAGTCAAAAATTTCTACCAAAGCATTATCTGATTTAACCAATTGTAGTGTGTAGTCTTTGCCTAAATATGGGTGAATTTCTCCTTGTTTAAAGAGTTTGTTATTGCTTTGTTTTTTCTTAATATACTCAAGTTTATTTCTGATCCATCTTTCTTTTTCCTTAAGTATATTGAAAATAACCTCATCACTGATGTGGTTAGGTGAAGATACAACTATTAGATTGATGTCTTTAACCGAAATTCCGATAGTATGTTTCCTCTTAGTTCTCTTGATTTTAATGGAAGCAGTTGTGTCGTTTCCAAGTTTTATAACGGATGTTTTGTCAGTCATTACTCATTTTATGGTACAGGTTTTTTACTAATAACGGAGTCAGAAACATAGTAATAAGAAAAAGCAGCCAAATTCTACCTTTAAATATGTTGTAATCGTTTAATAACCTTATCCAGGAAGCTCCGTCAATAATGTGACCGAACCCAAACTCAAATATTATAGTCATTAATACCCACAATGTGCCTATTTTTATTAATGTAAGACTGCTTAAGTCTTTAACTGTGTTATTGAGAATTAAATAACATAATAAAAAGAATGCTACTGAACCGGTTAGTGTACTAATCTGATGGGCTGTCAGTTCCCCTACATAATGCTGATAGACTAAATTTCTGATAATTCCATTAAGTATTGCTATAGGTGTGAATAACAGCCAGATAATCAATGCTTTTTTATAAACTGTATCGAGCATATATTAATTCTATCATGAGAAAAATTGGTCATAGATTGTGTGATTTTGAACATTAATACCACTTTTACACGAAATTGAATTCAGGCTTACTTATTATTCGTACTATAAGTAGCACATTGCCTTACCAGTGTGCAGTAATAAAGTTTAATTAATAGGAGGTGAGCCATCACTTATGTGCTACGACGAATACTATAGCTACTACGCAAATCAGAAAAGGGAAGCTGCTAAAAAGGAATTAGAAAAGAAAGCAGAACAGAATAAGAAACAGGAAATCAAAGTAGATATTCCTGTACCGGCTGATTCAGAAGTAAGAAGTTAAAAATGAAAATAAAAACAAATAATAAGTAGATAAGGTCCTGAAAACAAATATCGGGGCCTTTTCTACTATAAACTTAGTATTAAAATAGGTTGGTTAATATCTGAGGATTGCCGCGAGAGGAGAATCAAGCTGTTTACCGTTCTCAACAGAGTACACCATACCCCCATTTTTTAATGTATTTATAGCCGTATAGTTAGTTAATTCAGTAATGTTATTATTACTGCCATTATTAATCCGTTCGGCTTTCAATAGTCCGTTTTCCATTTTTATATTTACTTTCAGTTCATCCTCCGGCCTGACCAAAAGTGTGTCTACCTGTCCGTAATAGGCTTTATTTAACACTTCTTGCGAATTTCTGGAAGATTTTTCGTACTCCAGTTTCTGTAGATTTTGGGATATTTCATCATTAATATCCTGCTGTTGGATTTCTTTCATAACTTCCCAAGCTCTTTTTCCAAGAAGATCAGGATGCAGACTGCGTTTATCAAGTCTCACATATTGATTCAGAATACCTTTAATTTTTGATAGTTTAGAAAATATTGAGTATGTTTTAATATCCGAAGCTATTAATAGTGGGGTATTTTGTGAAGATATTTTTTGGGATGCCGCGTTATCCACACTAGTGCAAAATCTAATAAGGTTGTCATTTTTTGCATCAATATATGCCCCGTGTCCGTGATAGATCATTGCACCTGATAAACCTGGTCCGGTTTTTGATGACGTTTTATTCTGGATTGACTTTTCAGGATCATCAAATTCCATTATTTCATCCATATTAATAGGCATATCAGGAACATTAATTTCAAAAAGTTTTGCTTCCCTTCCCCTGTATAAAGATACCTGTTTTTGAGAGAGCAACAACAAATAGTAGTCATAATTGCGGGATAGGATATTAATTAAAGGTTTAATATAGAAAGCACAGTCTTGATGAATCTGATTACCCATTTCATCGGATACTGTAAAAACACATTCCTGATTCTTCTCCATCATAATTACCAATGTATCTTGAACGTGTTTCCAGAATTGTTCATCATCAATAAGATGGGCGAGAAATTTTCTATGATAATCATCAACATCATTTGCGTAATTCTTCAGTTGAATTTTTGCTTCTTCATTCTGGTCCCATACCGGACTTGTCTGAAGATATATTGTGGTTGAATCAATGTTGTTTTCGGAAAAATTTTTAGCATATTGAAAAATGAAATCTTTGATATCTGCAGAAGTACTGGTTAATTCCATATATAAAATATGCTCTTGTAATTTATGGGATATATTAAAAGAATGTTTGCGGTTTATCACAGCCCACATAATTAGTTGATAAAATTAAATCTCTATGTATTTAGCCAGATTGTTTTTCACATTGAGAATAATATTTATATTATTGAGTGCACTTTACTATCTATTTAATAGGTTATCTCCGTTCAATGAGTTGCCCAGTGATATTATTATTCGCAGAGGTAATTATATCTTTTATTTTCCTATAGTATCAATATTACTTCTAAGTTTAATACTCAGCATTGTTATTAATCTTTTTATTAGAAAGTAATCATAAGTAATAGGATTGTTAGAAAGTAAGGCAGTAGATTATTTTTTATGGTATAAATCATTCTGAGACTAAAGAATCCAGATACAGGAGGGAGAGAAAAATGAAAAAAATTAGCTGGAATCACATCAATTTAGGTGGGGATATCGAATTAATAAACCGTATAGCTGCTATTTTTATCAAGTTGATGAAAGACAAAAATGTAGAATGCAAATTTGTCTGCGCAAGGATTAATTGTAAAGAAGAGTTTGGTGGTAGTTTGACAATCAAAATAAAACCGCCTTGGAGTGCTTCTGAATTTTATAGTAATCTAAATATTTTTGTATGTAGAGAGAACAACGGATTTAATTTACTGGATATTAAAGAGTTCGAAGGAAACATACTTTGGCCTAATATTGTCGAAACAAATGCAATTTCATTTAAGTTAGGTCAGAGGACGCAGGAATACAGATTACGTTTAGTTGATTTGTTGCAACTGATACAACTTATATCAGCGCATGACAGTACAAATACTATGAGAGTGAAAGAAATAATCATGAGGTTGAAATTATAGTCAGTACTAAGTGTCCGTCTTACAACAAAGCCGGACACTATTTTTATTTTTCACGATCTGTGATATCAAATATCTTGTATCTATACTTTTCACCGGATAATAATCGGATATAGGATTTTGGTACATTAAATAACTCTGAAAGTGATTTTATTGCATCCTGGTTAGCCTTACCTTCGATGGCAGGAGAAGATACATAAATGTGAAGCATTTGATACTCATCTTTTTTTATCCGGGGGTTTTTTGAATTTGGGTGAACAAAAACCTTTACTTTCATATATACAGTATACTTTATGCTTTCAAATAAATAATTGTATTAATATAAATAGAAGTAATTTCTTACAGAAGTATAACTTTTTTCCAAATTAACAGATTAAAATTATGTTGTATGTTTAATACTAAACTGGCATATTTTTTGCAAATAGGTGCCCTATTAGTATTTATAGTGATCACAATAATTAGTAGATTTGGCGATAAAATACCTAAGTCTGATTATTCTTTTGTTTTAATGGAAAACCCTGAAATCTCAGGATGGGTCGCGTGGTGGAAAGAGGATGAGGGGATGGATTTAATTAACAGACACAACAGCCAGATATCGTCAATATCGCCTTTCTGCTTTATCGTGAATGACAGTTTAGAAGTGGAAAATAAATGCAAAAAACTTCTCAATAAAGATGTGGTGCTACAATATAAGGACGCAGGTATAAAAGTAATTCCTACCTTAGGCTCAGATATTCGTTATGAACAATGGACTCCTCTACTTACCAATGATACTGGTATTAAACAATTAGCCGAATACCTATCTACGCAAATTGCGGATATTGGAGCTGACGGTATAGATTTGGACATTGAGGGTATAGAAGAATCAGATAGGGATAGGTTTACTAGAATGGTAGAAATATTTAATGACGTATTTTCCAGTCGCGGGCAGCATTTATCTGTTACTATCCATGCCCAGGACGGTAAGAATTTCTACAAAATAACAAAAGGTCAGGATATTAGAGCAATTGGAAGATTGGCGGATGAAGTGAGAATTATGGCGTATGACCAACACGGTACTTTTTCGGGTCCTGGTCCTATCACCTCACTAAACTGGCTGAAGGATACGGTTAACTATAATCTATCTCTAATACCAAGAGATAAATTAGTGATAGGTCTTCCATCGTATGGATATATCTGGGAACAAACTGGATATTCTAAAGGATATTTGTATAGTGAATTTATGGACTATCTGAATAAAAGCACAGAAAAATATTATGTTGATCGGGATTCTTCATCAAAAGAGCTAGTATATAAAACCTCATTGTATGAGGGATGGTTATCCGATGCCTTTTCTGTTATTGCCAAGATTAATACTGTCAGATTCCTTGGGGTGAACAGATTCGTAATTTGGAATCTTAGCGGTATTGATGAACGCCTGTTTGATCATAATTGGACTTTTCCTGATAATGGATGATCCCAGTTTATTTAAAAGACTAAGTATGATCATAACTAAATGAAACAGTATGGATATACTTCCTAACTGGCTGTTTAACATTGCCATATTTTAATCTCCTTTATTAATCTTATATCTAGTGGTATCCCATGAGTAATTTTTCTCATAGCTCAGATAGCCTTGGAAAAAACTTCTGATAAAAACTAAGCTAGACAAGAAACGTAAGAAGTAAAAATGAAATATGTAAGGAAACAGTTTAAAGCTTCTGATTCTTATGGAAACCCAAAGTAGACTTGGAATAAAAAATAATCCCAGATCCAGTAGTATCGGATATTTTAGAACATGAATATAGTTAAAAACTAGAACTGAAGGAAAAAAGAAGATCAGCATAAATGCTAGTATGCTGTTGTATAACCCTTCTATAGCCATCAAAGTCACTTCAAAATCCAGAGTCTGACCGCCCCAAGGAATATTATGTTTCTTAACCGCCTGCCAGAAACCTGTATACCAACGGGTTATTTGTTTTAAAAAATCTTTAAGGTTGTTGGGGTCCTGAGTATATACTACCGCTTGTGGTACAAATACCATGTGATTATACCCTCTTCTGTGCAGTTGAAAGGTAAAGTCCATATCTTCGGTCAGGGTGCCGGTAGGAAATACGTTATTCCTCAGAATTTTGCTTCTGTAGACAGTAGCACATCCCGGCACAACTATGATTGCAGACATAAATGCTTGTGCCTGTTTATGTATGAAGTGTGAAATCTGGTATTCCCAGATCCGGTATTTTTCCACCCAGCTGTTTCCCCTACCCTCAACTCTCCCTACAGCAATCTGTACCTTTTTGTTTTTTTCCATAATTGGAATAATGTATTTAAGAAATTTCTTATCCGGTCTGGTGTCCGCATCCATTAGCAAGATATAATGATAATTGTGTGCAATATTAAAATGAGCAATTCCCTGGTTTAATGCTGAAGCTTTGCCGGAGTTGGGCAGAATTAAAACATTGTCGGTGTATCTTAATGCGATTTTTGACGTTTTGTCTTTAGACCCGTCATCAATCACATAGATATGTTCTTTTTTAACGATATTTTTAACTGCTTTTAGAGTATCAGATAGCACCAGTGCTTCATTATATGCTGGTATTATTACGGCTGTTTTATCGTCTACGGATTTTCTTGCCATATGATGTCCTCGAAGATCTGACTGGGCGTAACAACCGCAAGTCCAGAATTATTTATTTCCTCTATCAGCTGCCGAAAGGTTGATTCCTCAATACCATACTGTTCGTCCTTATCATTATTGATTTCGGCTCCTATCTGATGAAATACAATTATGAGCCAATAACGGTTTTGTTTTGATTCATCAATCCACGACTTGATTTCATCAAAGGTTGTATTGATCTGAATATTTTTCACTTTCAAGTGATAAGAATCCAGATTATTTAAATCATTAAAACCTGGTTCAACCGTCCTATATGCAGAAAACTGCCTTGTAGCTTCCTCTTCGAGATCCGTACTGTTAACACCACAAGGACTAACAAAGACATCTGATGCCAGATCTTGATTCCACATTTCCATAGTTGCATATCTTAGTTCGTTTCTGATTTTGGTGCGACTCCAATCTTGCATGGTACAGTCATGAAAGCGGCTGTGATTGGTTATTTCCCATCCTAGCTCCTGAAGAATTTTTACCTGTGCCCAGTTCATATAATTTGGTTTGCCGACTGCTTGTGTAGGTACTGCCAGTGTTCCGACATATCCGTATTCGTTTAGGATTTGTGCACCTTTGAGATATTGAGAAATCCAGGCGTCATCAAACCAGAAGGTGATATATCCAGAATCCGAAGGAGGAAGGGGCGGGTAGTCTATATCACCAACAGGAGCAGCATTAATTACACTGTTATCTGCAGATGCGATCTGAGGATTGTTGGTGATAAAAAGCAAAGTTCGGACATAGTTGAATGCCAACCATGCAATAAGACACGGAACTATCAACCAGAATAGAAAAGTATGATCTGATTTATTATTATTTCTTTTCATAAATACTGAAATCTCCAACTTGATATACTAGGTTGTACTGCTTCTCCACTTCCGGTAAAAGAATCTCTCTTAATGATTCTTTTTTTGGTGTATCGTCTGCAGTATTAAGCTCGATATATTGGAAGTACTTATCTTTGACCGCCTGCAGATAGCCATTTTCATCTGTGAATCCGGAATAATTTATCCAGTCAAAAGTTGTGATATTCACGGGATGATTTTTCTCATATAAGGCAAGCATCGTGGATGCACCTGCCTGAGTAAGTATTTTATCCCCCTGCTTGGAATTTTCAGAAAGAAATGAATCGATCATTGTGGTGTCAGGCCATGAGTGTTCCAGCTGTTTAAAAGTTATGATCGAACTGACAAGAAAATAGAGAATTCCGTAATATGCCGTGGCTTTTAGGAAAATAGAAGGAAAGGATTGAGAGTGGATTATATAAGACAGACCATAACCAATAATCGGAGAAAGAAAAACGACGGAAAAGTAGAGATGTTTATCCAGTGTAGTAAATCGATGGTAATAAAGATGAAAAGCCGGAAGTACTGATGCAAGAAACACAAGCATAGAAGCAGCATAGAATTTCTTTTTAAGGATTAAAATAATTGCTGATATTAACCCGAATATCAGAACCAGTTTCATGTCATTCCATATTGTTTCAATAATTTCAGTTAGTGGATATATTTCATAATCTATTTGTCCTGATACATAAGCCTTAAGGCTTTCCATATCAAAGACTAAGTAGACGGCAAATCCGGATAGCAAAGGTATTAAAAAATATTTAAACCAGATGTGAAGATTTTGTTTTTGGTACTTTCTTGTAAATATATAGGAAGCTACGACAATAAACGGAAAATAGATAGCAGTAACAATTTTGCAGAAATATGAAAGAAGTAATCCTAAAGCTGATAAGAAATAATGTTTTCCCGTGCTTGTTTTTCCTGCTTTTATCATTTCGTTTATGGAAAAAATCAACAGAAAAAAGCTCGGAATATCATATGTAGCAAGACGGCTTGAGTATATGCCCACCCCGGAAAATCCTGCGATAATTACTGCTAGATACGCTGCAGTTTGATTAATCTTTTTTGAGAAAAGATTAAGGTGTCTGGTTAATATAAAAACCTCTTCTACTATCAACAGACTAAACATAATATTTAATAGCCTAGAGGCAGTGATTCCTCCGGTTTGAAAAACCAGGGATGTCATGATGGGATATACAAGCGGGGATCCTGCCATCCAAGACCGGGCTCCGAACGTGACAAAGTCATTTTCTAACAATCCCATCTTGCCTACTACAATATATATGGCTTCATCGTTAAACGGAGAGTTATAATTCAGGTTGAATATCCGTAGGAAAGTTATTACGGCAATAAGCATATAAAACAATATTAACGGGTGTTTTTTATTATAAATTTCAAAATTTATCACTAAAATCGATATCTCTTTAACTATTTATATAGGTCTAAAGTATACGTAGAAAAGTATTAGAAGCGTTAGTATTATGTTAAAGGAATAATATTTAAAATAAGTTATTCTATTAATTATTATAATATGAATGAGACTACCTGTTTCTCTCGTTTTTAACAAACAACCAGGTACCGATGGTGATGAATATAATTGTAAGTATTGCAATAATTAACAGATTAATAAAGTAATTATGAAGTACTATCTTGTTGTATTCCTGAAATCCTGAATAATATAAACCCCTCAGAAGATCAACAGCATAGGTCATAGGTGAAATTCTGGATAATACCCATAATATAGGGGGGAGGTTTTTAATCGGATTGAAGACTCCAGCCAAGAAAAACTGAGGAAACATAATAAAGGGAAAGATCTGATTTGCGGATCTTTGACTGCTCAGATTGGAAAGTATCAGGATACCGAACGCACCTCCGAATAGACATACTACTAGGCAGAAAGGCAGAAGGTAAAGCAGCTTGGTGTATTCAAACGGTACACGGATAATCAGACCAACGATAATAATGGCGATAATCTGGGTTAACGCTACAGCTGATTCTCCAAGTATTTTTCCTGTGATAATAGAATAGCGGGAGATGGGTGAAACAAATATTTCCTGGCTTAGATCATTTTCTCTGTCTTCAATTAAGGATATTACTCCTGCTGCCGTTGATTGAAACAGTGTTTGTGCAAGTACGCCGGTAAATACAAAGGTCAGAAAGTTGTACCCTGCATCATCCGCAAGATTAGCGTTTAAACTACCACCCAAAGCCGCAATGAATATAAAGGGGAAAATCAAGCTGAAAACGATTCTTTGTTTATCCCGTAAAAATTTCAGTAAGTCTCTATATGCAATTGCAAATATTACATTCAATTCTTTCATACTGTTTTCCCTTCCTCTTCTGGTTCTTTAATTAAATCTAAATAAGCTTCTTCAAGGGTCGGCTGAACCACATTTATTCTTAAAAGCTTTGTTTGAATCTCTTTTATTAGTTTCTGAACGCTTTCATTAGTAATATTTACCTTAAAACCGTTTCCGTCTTCCTCATAATTACAACTTAATCTTTTTAATTCATTAATCAGTTCATCTTTATTTTCAGGTTCCAGATAAATATAATCACGTAATAATCTCTGTTTTATATTCCGAATAGTGTCGCTGATCACAATTTTTCCCTGATTTATGATGCATACTCTGTCTGCACTTTCCGCTTCCTCCAGATAGTGAGTGGTCAGGAAGATGGTAATATTTTCTTTTCTTCTGATATCTCTAAGATAATTCCAAAGATTTTTTCTGCTTAATGGATCGAGACCGCTGGTCGGTTCGTCAAGAAACAAAACCCTTGGTTTGTGGATTAAGGTCCTCATTAATTCCAGTTTTCTTTTCATACCTCCGGAAAATGTTTTGATCGGTTTGAATATTTCGTTTTTCAGACCGAGAACATTTGCCAGTTCATTTACATTTTCCTTATACTCTTTAGGCATCATGCCATAGCTTGGTGTAAACGGATACAACTTATATAGAAAGGTGTGAAATCTGATATTTTCTTCAGCAGTTAGGTTAACATCAAGACTGGGATTCTGAAATATGACTCCTATCTGTGATCTTACTTCAGCCGGGTTTTTATCCACATCATACCCCCCTATAAGAATAGTGCCCGATGTTTTTGCCAGGGTTGTAGTTAGAATGGATATGGTTGTTGTTTTACCGGCTCCGTTAGGACCCAGAAACGCAAAGAATTCGCCTTCTCTGACCGAAAAGCTGATATCGTCAACGGCAACGGTCTTTGATTTCTTGTATTTCTTTGTGAGGGTTGAAACTTCGATAATATTCACAGTTTACAATTATAACGAGCTAGCAAATACGGTTCAATACCTTTTAGTGCTATTGTTATATGATTTACAAAATATTTATAAAAATTTTACAAACGGATTGGTGAAAGATAAAAACAAGTTAACATATCATGCACCATTGAAAAAATCCGTTCTGATGTTTGTTTTTTTAATCCCTATATTATGCAATAAATCAAGATAGTAATTGACCATGGGATTAGGTCCTGATATGTAATAAATTCTTTCCATATAATCAGGGCTGTCATTTATAATAATTGATTTTGTAAGTTTTTTGGTAATAATCTTTTTGACGGGAATATTCAGGTTTTTTTCTACGCTACAGAGGGTGTCCTGATAAACCAGATCGTTTTCCCTACTGACAACATAATACAATTTTGCATCTATTTTTTTGCTTTTTGAAAGCAAATATCTGAACATACTGATGTATGGAGTTATCCCAATTCCACCAGCTATAAACACATATTTTTTATTATGATCATTAAGGGTGAAATTACCTTTTAGTTGTTGAGCCCATAATGTATTCCCGTTTTGTATCTTAAGTAGGTTCTTTTTAAAAGTACTACTGTTTTTTGGGATCCTTATTCCAAAACTCACATTCTGATCAGAAGGTGAAGCTGATATAGTGAAGAATCTTCGTTCACCTCTGTTATCCGGGTTCTCATGCGGCATAGTAAGTTCAATATATTGTCCTGCTTGGAATTTAACGGGTATATCCGGCTTAAATTCAAATTCGTATATTTCGTCAGACAACTGATTTTTGTTTGTAAAAGTAAGTACATAACGGGCTCTTGGTTCCCAGATGAAGCTGAGAATGTTTCCGATGATCAGAGCCAGTTCGGGGGTGGTTCCGAACATATAAATTTTGAAAGGTGACGTGGAAATGACGGCTACTATTACTGCATAAATATATGAGTGTATTTTATGTCCGGGAAGCGTAAATGGCTCTGTTACCATAACTGAAACGAAAAATATCAAAGGCCATGTAGTTGCAATTTCATATATAAAATTGAGTATATCTGGATAATACTGTGAATAATTGATGTATAAAATAGTAATTGATACTAAGAGAAATAATCCGGAAAAAATATATTTTCTCTGTTTTCTTAATATTAAAATAGCAGCCAGAATTACTGCGGGCAGCATATACTCACTGCCTACCCACCAGGTTGCCGGATATTGAAATATTGATCCGGATATCAAGGCAGCTATTGCTGCAGGGTTAAATATATGTGTTTTATTAACGGTAAAAAGATATTTTGATAACACTGATATCATACTTATACCTAAAAGAAGTATAAGCTCGGTTGGTTTATTGCTTGGTGAATATAAAAGAAAAAGAATCAGTGAGGTAATAATCTGGGAGTCCTGATTCACCGGTATTTTTAAATAGAGAGAAATGATCTTATTTAGAAATAATCCTGAACCAAGTATTGCCGATAAAGATAGTATCGTGGATAGGAGATCAAAACCTGTAATACCGAAAACAGACAGAAGCATAGAATATCCTGCCAGTCCGATTAAACAGTACATAACAAACTTGTACATAGTTGTGTTATCAATCACACTGCTAATTTTTTTAAACATATAAATCAACGATCGGAAAGTTATCTGACTTGTCCAACGAGTAATCCGAATAAATAATTAAATACTCAAAATCAAAATATTTTCCAAGTATTTCCGGTTTAGTGAAAAACAAAGCTGTCGCTAGTCCGTCTGCCACTAATGCTGTATCCGCAGTTGTCCAAGAACCTAAAATATCTTTCGGAGATTGAAGCGCATTTGCATCAATAATGTGATGATATTCACCCCATTTTCTTCTGTTACCGGATGAAGCACAAATGGATCCACTTGCAAGTACAGCTACTCCAAGTGCCATTTTTACATCAGCTGGATGCTCAAGGGCAATTCTGAGGGGTTTATCGTATCCATTTAGTAATAAGTCATGACCTGCATCAATCGTGTAATTATCAATCTGGTTTTTTTGCAACATCTCTCCTACCAGATCCATGATGTAACCTTTACCAGCTGCTCCAAAATCAAACTGTAAAGGTTGCTTAAGAGTGATTTTCGGAAAATTATATTCTACTGCTTCATTGAAATCTGATACTTTATTCAATTTTTTTACTTGGAAAGAATATTTTTTATCATAACCTGCTTCCACTAAGGCACTGCCTATAATCGGTGTGAAAGAACCATCAGTTACTGTATATAGACGCTGATACAAATCAAAAAGTGGTTTAGCATCAGCGGGAAGTTCGTATATTCCTGTTTCTTTTGACATTTTTGATATCAGACTATCCTCCCTAAACCTTGAATATATAGAATCAAAAACCTCAATCCTTTCTTTGATTTTATTTTCTAATTTCGAATCTATTTCCTTATAGGGTAACGATACTTCCCACTTTGTTCCTAATGCATCAAAGCAAATACTGCTCATTTATTATTTTATGACTGTGCCTCGAGTTTTATTTTCTCAAGTGCGTCATGAAATCCTTTCGGGGTCAAAGATGAACCTGCTACTTTATCTACTTTTATTTCATCTATATTTTTACCAAGGATCACATCCTTAAATCCACCCAGGAATTGTCCCTGAAAATTTATGGATGTTGGTAGAGTAGCTTTGGATACACCGGATGCATTTAATACTTTATCATCTTCAATTACTAGGGTTATTTCAACCTGTTCGGGACCCCCCGGTGAAACATATTCTCCCACTACTGTATAAGTACCGTTTTTGTATTTTGTGGAAATAGTCTCCTGTGGCATTTCCACGTTTGAAGCATTGTTAACTACTTTCATTTCTGTAGTATTCGGCTTTAGATGTATATTTGACATATATCCGACCAGACCAAGGGTAGCTAATCCTGCGATCGAAAGAACAAATTTTTTACTGTTTGTATTATTATTTTGTTGATCCATATTATAAAAATTCTAGAATTATATACATGAATATCAATGTGATATACTATACAAAGTATAGTATTAGCATGTCAATAAGATTATGACTGACTTATCAGATACCCAATCTTTTTGTGTAGCTAAAGCAACAAAAGTGTTGGGGGACAAGTGGACTCCAAAAATTCTTGTGACCTTAATAAACGGTCCGATGCATTTTTGTCAGATACAGAATACCACCGGTATTAATCCTAGGACTCTCTCATTAAGGCTCTCAAAACTTGTGAAAATGGGAATAATAATAAAAGAGGATCATTATTCTTTGACCAAAACAGGTGAGGATCTAGTACCGATATTAATTAATATGGTGGAATGGGGAAAAAAGTATAAATCTCTGGTAGAAGTATAATTTCAAACTTAGGCAATTGAAAGAAGTGGATACCACTTAGGTGATATCCACAAATGTTAAAAGTATTCGTAATCGAATTAATTGCAACCAAGCTGTTGTTTGCAGGCATCTATTGCTTCTTGAGTTTGGGCAAAGTCGCAGGCACTACACAAACCGCCTTCTTCAGATTCAGAAGTGAAGCTATCCAATGTTTCGGTGAAATCTACAAAATTGATATTATTAGGTACTTCAAACATACTGTTGTCAGCAGCCCATTTTGTACAGTTATATTTAACATCATCACTTAAAGCATCAAAAGATTTATCTGAGTTTGTACCGTCCGTGTTTTGTTGAACTTTATTCTCTAAATCCTTTATATTCATTTTAACACCTTGGTCAGATAAGGTTGTCCATGTATACTCCCAACTTCCGTCTAATATCATATGCCCATCTACTTTTTCGTTTTCTGCGTCGGTTGTGGTGAAATCTGCGCGGATTTTATCTCCTGAAATATAGGTAACACCTGACATTTTTGAACCTTCATATTCAGCTTCATACGTACACTTTACTGTTTTACCGAGTTTGGCCAGATCAAGTATATTACCGACAAATGAATCCTCATCCTCGCTTAATGTTTCATTTGTATCTGCTAAATCCTGTTGATTCTGAATCGAAGATAGTGATTCCCGTACTGATATTTGGGCATTAGAGTTGGTTGACCAGTAGTAGAATCCTAGAGCAGCAAGAATAAGTAAAATAAATATGCCTATAAGGATATATTTAGGGTTTTTCATGATTTAATTATATCCTAAATTCAAAAAATATTGTAATTATATGTATTAGTTATGGGGAATGGAATACCTTGCTAATGCAGATTTTATAATTGCTTCTAGCAATTCATCATAAGATTTTCCTGTGGATCTCCATGATAGAGGTAGATAAGATGTGTCTGTAATTTCCGGAGGCATTATTCCTGGCGGAGTATTGATATCAAGGATATATGGATTATCCTTATCATCGAGTCTTAAATCCATGCGCACAACATCTTTAATACTTAGCACCTCCGCTGCATTCAGACATATATTTTCAAGTTGGTTTTTAAGACTATCTGCGATATTAGCAGGACAAGTTAGATGATGAGATTCTGCTTCTACCTCAAAAATCCATTTTACTTCCAATGAATCAAGTTTATTGTACTCAGACGGTAGTTTTGAAAAATCCGGTTCAATAATTGGCAGAGGTTTGAGCGGGTTTCCGATCAGAGGTACGGAGAATTCTCTACCGCTGAGGAATGGTTCCACCAGAACTGGTTGTTTGAAAATCTTATATAGCTTATCAACCTGTTTTTTTAGTGATTCATAATCGTGCACTACACTCTCATTAGTAATACCTGCTGATGAACCTTGGGCAACAGGTTTCACAATTAACGGATAATCCAATTTTTGTATTGAGGATAAACCATTGTGATAGATATTAAATGGAAGAGTTGGTAGGTCATTGGCTATGAGAAAGTATTTCATTTTCCACTTATTTTGGATCAGTGCTTCCGTTAAAGGACCGGATCCGGTATACGGTATACCAAGCAGTTCCAGAATCGCCGGCATATGTGCATATTTATCCTGTCCTTTTATGCCTATAGAATAATTCAAACAAAGATCAATATCATCCTTCCGTGATAAAAGTTGAGAATAAGCATTATCATCTGCTTCAATGGGAATTACTTCTTTAACTATATTTTTAAGATGTTTAATTATTCCATCAATCGTTTCCTGATCATCAAGGTCTGCTTCAATCATTGAAGCAGGATTGTTCGGATCGGGATATATATGTCGTACATTGTATAAAAATGCAAGTGAGATATTAAGCACAATAGTGAAATTATATTATTTTTGAATTTCTACTTCAAACATTAATTATAATAAAGTAATTTATTCAAGAAGATCACCACGTAATATTTCTACGGAGGTATCATCGGACAGTGATCTGAATAAAGATAGAAAACCAAGATAATGCAGTGGCCATGCCAGAAGCATAGTTACAGGCAAACCAAGAAATCTAATATTCTGATACGGCCAGTTTATATAAACCCAGAAACCATGAGTTGTGTTTACAGTTTCCATAATTACTGAAGTGATAATAAATGCTACCAGTATTGCATAGAAAGGAGTCGGATATTGTTGAAGTAAGTCTTTTAAGAACGAGTTTTTGTGTTTTTTAATATGGTATTTAACAATGAGTATTTTCTGAGTTTAATAGTAATACCTTCAGAGGTAAATATAATCCCAAGCATAAATAGACACCAGGAGATAATTAATAGGAACAGGTTGATATGTTGCTTTTCAATAAATAACTGGAAAATGGCTTACTAAAAGCTCTCCGGTTCTGTTAAGCCCCCAAGATTTTACCTCCTGTAGTTGCGTTGAGAGATAATCCAAATCTATTGAACCTCCTGCTTTTTTTCCGGTAGCAACCTTAAGAATTGCTCTTAAAGCAGAATCTTTAATACGTACACAAACCAAGCCGCATCTGTCTGATGTATATTCGGTTTTTCTGCCCCAAAAACCGATTAAGAGATCGACAAATACAAAATTTTTCCCGATTGGATACAAAAGTGACAACAGCATAGAGTGCCAAAACTTAATGTGACCCATTTCATGTCCTATAACGAAGATAAGCTCTTCAGGAGTCAGTGCTTCAACCAAACCGGAGTTTAATACAATAATATAGGGAGCTTTGAACCCCATTGTGTATGCATTCATCGTGGGGTCCTGTGTTATAAAAACATTCGGTATTTTTTTAAGACCTAATCTTTTAGAACAATGTATTACTAACTGATATATTTCAGGTAGTTGGTGCTCGGAAACTCTGATGCTGTTACCTAGTTGTTGGGCTTGAAGAAGTCTTATATAAACAAACCCGCCGAGGATCGCAGCAGCTATTAAGTAAAGGTTAGTTTCAATAAATATATAAGTTAATGTGGCGATAAGTATTAAAAGGACAACAAATGCGGTTCTTTCGCCTTTAACACGTAACAAATTTAAATTTGTTTTGCGTCCTTTAGCCATATAGTAATAAATAAATTATACATACATGAGAGAAAATTAGCAATAACAATAAGAATATCCGCCTGTTAATTAAAGAATTATTATGTTCGGATCTAGAATATTTGGAAGTGAGTTTACCAAGATTTGAGAAGATACTTGAAGCATCTAGGTCACTTAGGTGCCCTACATGGCTGGCCAGTTGGGATTTAGTTGGAACTTTTTTTCAATCCTATACTTTATCTTGATTGTTGTTAGCAGTTACTACATTTCTGGCGTTTAGTTTTTTTAGATAAGTATCCCAGACTATTGTAATACCTTTAATTATATTGTCGTATCTGTTCAGAAGTCCTTCACTTAATAATTTAATTTGATCAAAATCGTTATCAATTTTACCAATCTCTTCTGGTGTTAGAGATAACAAATTATGCACTAATCGGTTTCGAATAACTTTAAAAGTTCGTAGTTCATCCATAAATTCCTTTTTGTCGGGAAAGTCATATTTTTCTAACTCAGTTATGATAAATTCTAAAGATCGTGTATAAGGTTTTTTAAGGGTTTTACAAAAACTATAGCACTTAATTCATAGTGAGTAACTAAATATGTCATATGCAAAAGATTCTCAAGTAAATGTCTAGATATGTAATCAATTGAATTCACATAAATCAGTGTTGCAGTATGAATGCCCTCAAATGTATTAGGTTGTTTTCTCGCTAATTCAATTACTCCCTTTTTAAAGTCGAAGTTATCGTGAACAAAAGGAATATAGGTATTTAAATCTTTATTCATGTGGGTATTATATATCAAAAAGTTCTGCGGGATTTATTTTAAACTGTAGCATTTTAGCCGTTTCTCTTCCACCATCTCCACCTTTTCTTTGCATAGTAATTCTTCCGATTTTTAAACTTCCTCTATCAGTAATTCGGACATCCCCATCACTGAAATAATTCATTACTTCATTAATATTTTTGAGTATCCAACGGCTATTTTTTTCTGATTTTTGAGCTACGAGCATCCACCCTGCAGATAGAATACCTCTTCCTTTTAATATATCTGAAACTACTAAAAATTTGTTTTTTGTGAAGAAGTCAATTAGTATTTTTTGATCTTCGCTATATAGTTCATCTAGAAAAACTCTACGATTATCACGTAAAACCAGACTAGATAATGTGTTACTCGTTTCCCCTGTAAATTGCTTAAGTAACTCAGCAATATTATCTGGTATGTTCCAAAGTTCTATATAACTTTTTACCCATCTTTTATCTATTTGATTAAACCCTCTGGGATTACTCACCAGCTTTATAGAAATATTTTCTGCGGATATTGCTTCTTTCAAATAGATTGTTATTTTTACTTGAACATCTGTTTTATAACCGTGAAGTTTTACTGCTTCAACCATTTCAATTTTATCAATGTCGTATCCCATTAATATCAACCATTTTTGGGCTTCATCATCTGATTTCCATGAGTTGAACTTGTTTACTATAGTATCTTCATTTCTAAAACCGTTTTTAGCAGTATCCGAACCAAGTTTAACTAATTGTTCATTATTCATGTGTATTAATAGTATCCATCACTTTGCTAAATATTTCTACTAATACTGGTACAGCTACACTGTTTCCAAACTGCTTATAAGCTTGTGATGTGCTTACTGGAATTTTAAATGTTGGAGGAAAGCCCATAATATTTGCACATTCTCTTGGTGATAGTTTCCTTACTTTTCCGTTAATTAAATATGCTCCTGTTTTACTTGCAACGCCACCGCCATATGCTGAAAGTGTTATAGCATGACCATTTTCGTGATATATTCTTTCACCTTGTCCCCCTTTGTTAATTGTACCTATACGGATGGGTTTTTGAGGATAATAACCAAACACATTAGGCGTAACATCTTTTTCAGATATTTTTATATCTTTCCTATTAATAACGTATTGGTTTGTTAATGCATCGTCCTCCAAAAAATCCTTTAATTTCACCATCTTTTCATTTGTTATGGGAAACTCAAACTTGTTTATACCCAAGTCTTTTCTAAAACCTATAATATATATTCTTTCTCTGGAGGTTGGAACACCAAAATTACTTGCATTCAGTACTTTATAAAATACTCTGTAACCAAGTTCATCTAACGTTTTTAATATGGTGTTAAGTGTTTTCCCATTATCATGTCGAGCAAAATTTTTAACATTTTCTAAAAATAATATTTCAGGTTTATGATATTTAACAATTCTTGCAATATCAAAAAATAACGTTCCCCTAGTATCCTCAAATCCTCGTTGTTTACCAGATATGCTAAAAGCTTGGCATGGAAAACCGCCACATAATATATTATGTTTTGGTATATTCTTTTCATCTACTTTTGTGATATCTCCATCAGGTAACTCTCCAAAGTTTTCTTTATATGTAATTTGTGCATGTATATCCCATTCATTTGAATAAACACATTCCAGATTAAAGCTCTCTAACGCTAATCTAAATCCTCCTATACCAGCAAAAAGGTCGATAAATTTTAAATCGTTTGGAGATAGGTTACTCATGAGGAAATTTTAACATAACCCACAACACATATAAGGTCATAACCACACCCGTAGGGTGTGGTACAATCCGATTGGTGTTGGAGGTTTTATGCTTAAAAGCTCGGATATTACTATCATAACTTCGGATATACCACCCGAGGTTGTAGAAAAACCAAATAAAGAAACTACCGATTTAATAAGATTTATTCTATCAAGCGATTACTTTAATGATTTTGTTGAGTATATTTTAGAAGAAACAAATACGCCCACGCTTAGTATTCATGATCAAATTGAGCAACTTAATGCAAAGTTTAGTTACCACAATAACCTTACAGAAGAAACTATGAAAAGTGGTGTTGAACATTACCTGAGTATTAAAAACGCTTTATATACACCATATGAAAAAGATTTTTGTGAGTTTGTAGCACTATTATCATTACCAAATAATTTCGCTTGGGATATATTCTTGTTAATTCAATTTCACGCTTTTAGAGAAATACATAAAGAAGATTATCCATCAATTATTTATCTACCTACACCTAGTGATATTTCACAAGAAGTAAATTCTTTAGGAGATTATAGTGTTTCAAGTGCGTTGTGGTTTGATCATCAGGTTTCAAAGCAAGAGTTACTAAGTTGGATAGATAACAACTGGGAAAATATTGAGAATGAAATGTTAAAGTATCTACCCCAATCACCTATTAAAACAACAAATTTTAATGACTTAGAACTTACAAATGAAATGTATGTATTGTACAAAAAAGGAAAAACGCCAACACAAATTTTAAAGATACTATCTAAAAAGTATGAGAACAATTTAGAAATATACGACAAGCTATCCGTAGAGTTTATTAAAAATAAGATCAGTAGATTCAAGAAACTATTAGCTAGAGAAATGAATCCCAAATCAGGAATGGTTATAAAAAAAGAAGGTAGTATCACCATTTTCGGATTCGACTGATACCTATAATCCTCTAAACACAACATAAGATCGCTCTAAATGAGCGATTTAATAAAACCTACAATTGAAGACGTAGAAAGCATAAAAACCTACTTTAAGGATAGGTACGGGGTTTTATTGACTGATGAAGAAGCAAAAGAGATTTATTTATCACTCTATTACTTAGGAAAAGCACTCCATAGATACAACAATTTAGCAAAAGGGGTTATTAATGACTGAACAAACCCCACTACTCAATCTTGATGACGCTACTCCGGAGGATGAGTTGCGGAAGCAACCATCCGAAGCGTCAGCCAAAGAAACTATTTTTAATCCTGATGTAAAAAGCAAGATTGCTTATGAAGGTTTTGCTAGGGATACAGATACAAATGGGGATCCGTCTTTACTATACTTGACTAATTATAGATCATTTCAACAGAAGC